>NZ_JBEZLL010000005.1:0-405667 GCF_040652135.1 Streptomyces sp. NPDC048295 | reverse complement strand
AAGCGGGAAGCCTGCTTCGAGATGAGTATTCCCACCAACTTGATTGGTTAAGGCTCCCAGTAGACGACTGGGTTGATAGGCCAGATGTGGAAGCCCGGTAACGGGTGGAGCTGACTGGTACTAATAGGCCGAGGGCTTGTCCTCAGTTGCTCGCGTCCACTGTGTTGTTCCCGGGTTGCGAACAGTCGCACCGGTTGAACAGTTTCACTACTTAATTGAAAAGTGTGCTTGTTCGCTAAGTGCCGATATCTCGCTTTGCGGGATGGCCCGATAGTGTTTCGGTGGTCATTGCGTTAGGGAAACGCCCGGTTACATTCCGAACCCGGAAGCTAAGCCTTTCAGCGCCGATGGTACTGCAGGGGGGACCCTGTGGGAGAGTAGGACGCCGCCGAACAATCTTTCAAGGACCCTTGGTCCCAGCGTTCACGCTGGGACCAAGGGTCCTTTTGTTTTTTGTCGAAGCGCGTCGGATGTCCGGCTGCGCCAGAATGTCTTGTAGTACCCGATGACAGGAGTCACGCCGATGTCCACCAACTCTCCCGACGATCGTTCGGAGCGCGAGCCGCGTCGCCGGGACGGTGGTGACCGAGGCGGCTTCGGCGGCCGTCGTGACGACCGTTCCGGCGGACCGCGCCGGGACAACGACCGTGGTGGCTACCGGCGTGACGACAGCCGGCCCACCGGCGGAAGCGGTGGCGGTGGCTTCCGCCGCGACGACCGCGACCGTGACCGCGATCGTGACCGGGGACCGCGCCGTGACGACAGCCGGGGCGGTGGCTCCGGTGGTGGCTTCCGGCGTGATGACAGCCGCGGTGCCGGTTCCGGTGGTGGTTTCCGGCGTGATGACAGTCGTGGTGGCGGTTCCGGTGGTGGTTTCCGCCGTGATGACAGCCGTGGTGGTGGGTTCCGTCGTGACGACCGCGATCGTGATCGTGGGCCGCGTCGGGATGATGACCGTGGTGGGCGTCCTTCGGGTGGGTTCGAGCGTCGTGATGACCGGCCGCGTGGCCCGCGTCGTGATGACGACAGCCGCGGCGGCGGCTACCGCCGTGATGACAGTCGCGGCGCTGGTTCCGGTGGTGGCTTCCGCCGTGATGACAGTCGTGGTGGCGGTTCCGGTGGTGGTTTCCGCCGTGATGACAGCCGTGGTGGTGGGTTCCGTCGTGACGACCGCGATCGTGATCGTGGGCCGCGTCGGGATGATGACCGTGGTGGGCGTCCTTCGGGTGGGTTCGAGCGTCGTGATGACCGGCCGCGTGGCCCGCGTCGTGATGACGACAGCCGCGGCGGCGGCTACCGCCGTGACGACAGCCGTGGTGGCGGTTCCGGTGGTGGCTTCCGGCGTGATGACAGCCGGGGCGGCAGTTCCGGTGGTGGTTTCCGCCGTGATGACAGTCGTGGTGGCGGTTCCGGTGGTGGTTTCCGCCGTGATGACAGCCGCGGTGGTGGGTTCCGTCGTGACGACCGCGATCGTGATCGTGGGCCGCGTCGGGACGATGAGCGTGGCGGGTTCCGTGGGCCGCGTCGGGATGATGACCGTGGTGGGCGTCCTTCGGGTGGGTTCGAGCGTCGTGATGACCGGCCGCGTGGCCCGCGTCGTGATGACGACAGCCGCGGCGGCGGCTACCGCCGTGACGACAGCCGCGGCGCTGGTTCCGGCGGTGGCTTCCGCCGCGATGACAGCCGGGGCGGTGGATACCGCGGCCAGCGGGACGATCGTGGTGGCCGGGGTGGCTACCGCGGGCGTGACGACCGCGGCGGGTACGAGCGTCGCGACGACCGGGACCGCGAGCCCATCAAGAGGCTTCCGATTCCCGAGGACGTCACCGGTGACGAGATCGACAAGGATGTGCGGCAGGAGCTGATGAGCCTGCCGAAGACCCTGGCCGAGGACGTCTCGCGCAACCTCGTCATGGTGGCCCGGCTGATCGACGAGGACCCGGAGCAGGCGTACGCGTACTCGCGGATCGCGCTCCGGCTGGCCTCGCGGGTGGCCGCGGTGCGTGAGGCGGCCGGGTTCGCCGCGTACGCCACGCAGAAGTACTCGGAGGCGCTGGCCGAGTTCCGGGCCGCCAAGCGGATGACCGGGTCCGTGGAGCTGTGGCCCGTCATGGCCGACTGCGAGCGCGGGCTCGGGCGGCCCGAGCGGGCGATGGCGATGGCCGGTGAGCCCGAGGTGCAGAAGCTCGACAAGGCCGGGCAGGTCGAGATGCGCCTGGTGGCCGCCGGGGCACGCAGGGACATGGGCCAGCTCGACGCGGCCATCGTCACCCTTCAGAGCTCCGAGCTCGCGTCGAACGCCGTGCACCCGTGGACGGCCCGGCTGCGCTACGCGTACGCCGACGCCCTGCTGGCGGCCGGGCGCGAGGACGAGGCGCGCGAGTGGTTCGGGAAGGCCCTGGAGGCCGACAAGGACGGCTCGACCGATGCGTCCGACCGGCTCGCCGAGATGGACGGCGTCGAGTTCGTCGATGCCCTCGACGAGGACGAGCACGAGGACGAGCACGAGGACGGGACCGACGAGGACGGCGAGGACAAGGGGCGTACGTCCGAGGCGTAAGGCATGAGAAGAGGGCGGCATCCCTTCCGGGATGCCGCCCTCTTTTTGTTGGCCACTTTTTGCCGTCCGCGGATCAGCCGAGGTCGAGGCTTCTCAGGACCAGGCCGGTGGCCGGCTTGGGGCCGAACGAGGTCGACTTGCGGGGCATGGTGACGCCCTGCCGGGCGAGGTCCCGGACGACTTCCTCGCGTACCGGATGCATCAGGACCGCCGTCGCGCCGTGGCGCTCGGCCTGTTCGACGGCGGCTGCGGTGTCGTGGATGTACGCGATGTGTTCCGGGGCGTCGGGGATCTGCCAGATGTGGTCGAGCAGGGCCGCGTGCAGGACCGTCGCGTCGAGGGTCTGCCAGGCGGCCGGGCGGTCGGCCGGGATCGTACGGGACAGCAGACCGGGGTCGGGGCGGTCGACGAGATGGAAGCCGCCGTCGCCGGCGAGCAGGAACGCGTTGCCCTCGGCGGCCGCCTCGGCGAGTGCGTCCAGGGCCCGGGGGAGCGGTCCGTCCAGGTCGCGGACGCGGAAGAAGCCGTCCAGAGCGGCGATTGCGTCGGTGACCCGGAGGCGGTGCAGCAGCCGGTGTATGGCGCGGACCCGCAGCGGGTAGCGGGCCGTGTCGACGAGGAGGACCAGACCGAAGTCCCAGGGGCCGGGAGCGGTGTGCTCCTGCTGGAGACGGAGGTACGTGGCCCAGCGGTGGTGTCCGTCGGCGATCAGGGCCTGGTGGCGGGCGAGATCGGTCTCGATCTCGGCGCGTTCGGCCGGGTCGGTGACAGCCCAGAGCCGGTGGTGGTAACCGTCCTCGGTGGTGGTGGCGAGCAGCGGCGGACGGTCCGTGGTCCGCTCGATGACGGCGGTCGCGCCCGGGCCGTCGCCGTCGCTGCGGTACGTGAGCAGCAGGGGCTCGAAGTGGGCGGCCGTGGTGCGCATCAGGTCGGCCCGGTCCTCGACGACATGGGCCATCACGTCCTCGTGCGGCAGGACGATGCCGTCCGCGGGGGACGAGAGCGCCAGCGCCCCGACGACGCCGCGTTGCAGGATCTCGGCGTTGCGCTGCTCGTAGACGTACAGCGCGGGCTCGCTGTCCGGCGCGAGGACACCCTCGGCCAGCCAGTGGTTCAGGGTCTGTGCCGCCTGTTCGTGGCGGGCCGCGGCCGTTTCCGCCTGCGGGAGTATGAGCCGGACGATGTTGTACGGATCCGCATTCTCCAGGTGGTGCAGCCCGTCGGGCCGTACGACGACGTCGTACGGCGGTGAGGTCACCGCGGCAAGGCTGCCCACCCGCTCGGGGACGTATCGCAGTCCACGGAACGGAATCAGACGCAGTCCCTGGCCGGCCGGACCTGATGTGTTCATTTCTGCATCGTATGTGCGCGGCCGGAATGCGCGATGATCGGGGCGAAAGCATGGAACGAGGAGCGCAAAGAATGAGTCAGGCGAGCAGGACCAGGCCGAGCGGCAGCAGCACCGCGCTCAACGAGGCGTACGACACGGCGCTGCTCGACCTCGACGGGGTGGTGTACGCGGGCGGTCATGCGATCGTCCACGCCGTCGACTCGCTGGCGGCGGCACGGGACGGCGGGATGCACCTGGCGTACGTGACCAACAACGCCCTGCGGACGCCGGCCGCGGTGGCCGGGCACCTGACCGAACTCGGCGTGCCGGCGGAGCCCACCGATGTGATCACCTCGGCGCAGGCGGTCGCCCGGCTGATGGCCGACCAGCTGCCCGCCGGTGCCCGGGTGCTGGTGGTGGGCGGCGAGGGGCTGCGGGTCGCGCTGCGGGAGCGGGGCCTGGTGCCGGTGGAGTCGGCGGACGACGAGCCGGTCGCGGTGGCGCAGGGGTACGGCGGGCCCGACATGGCCTGGGGGCGGTTCGCCGAGGCCGCGTACGCGATCGCGCGCGGGGTGCCGTGGTTCGCGTCCAACACGGATCTGACGATTCCGAGCGCCCGCGGGATCGCGCCGGGGAACGGCGCGGCGGTGGAGGTCGTGCGGATCGCGACCGGGGCCGAGCCGCAGGTCGCCGGGAAGCCGTTGCCGCCGATGCACCGGGAGACCGTGCTGCGGACCGGGGCCGAACGCCCGCTGGTGGTCGGCGACCGGCTGGACACGGACATCGAGGGCGCGTGCAACGGCGGCGTGGACTCCCTGCTGGTGCTCACCGGGGTGACGGACGCGGCGCAGCTGCTGGCCGCCGTGCCGAAGCACCGGCCGACGTATGTGGACGCGGATCTGCGGGGGCTGCTGACCGGTCAGCCCGAGGTGGCGGAGCGCGGCGAGGGCTTCGTGTGCGGGGGCTGGACGGCATCGGTGCGCGGGGACGAGCTGGTGCTGGAGGGCGACGGGGACGTACTCGACGGGCTGCGGGCGCTCTGCGGGGCGGCGTGGTCGTACGCAGGGGACGGTTCGTGCGGGCTGGACGCCGGGAAGGCGGTCGCCAGGCTGGGGCTGTAGCGGGAGGGCTCCCGGCGACCCATACGCAAAAGAGGGTAGGCTAACCTAACTTAGTCCTGCTCGGTGTGTCGTCGTCCGCACCCGATCACCTCGACTCCGGGAGTACGACCATGCAGCGCCTCACCGCGGACTCGGTGACCCTCGGCTACGACCGGCGGGTCATCGCGGAGAATCTCTCGGTCGGCATTCCCGACAACTCGTTCACGGTGATCGTCGGCCCCAACGCCTGTGGCAAGTCGACCCTGTTGCGCGCGCTCTCGCGGATGCTGAAGCCGGAGAGCGGGCGGGTGCTCCTGGACGGGCAGGCGATCCACGGGATGCCGGCGAAGAAGGTCGCCAGGACGCTGGGGCTGCTGCCGCAGTCCTCCATCGCGCCGGACGGCATCACCGTCGCCGACCTCGTCGGGCGCGGCCGGTACCCGCACCAGGGGCTGCTGCGCCAGTGGTCGCCCGACGACGAACGGATTGTCGAGGAATCGATGGCGGCGACCGGGGTCGGCACACTCGCCGATCGGTATGTCGACGAATTGTCCGGCGGGCAGCGCCAGCGCGTCTGGATCGCCATGGCGCTCGCCCAGCAGACGCCGCTGCTGCTGCTCGACGAGCCGACGACGTTTCTGGACATCCAGCACCAGATCGATGTTCTCGACCTCTGCGCGGAGCTGCACGAGACGCAGGGGCGCACCCTGGTCGCCGTCCTGCACGACCTGAATCACGCGGCGCGCTACGCCACCCACCTGATCGCGATGCGCGAGGGCGAGGTGATCGCCGAGGGCGCACCGGGCGAGGTCGTCACCGCGGAGCTGGTGGAGCGGGTCTTCGGGCTGCGCTGTCAGGTCATCGACGATCCGGAGACCGGGACCCCGCTGGTGGTACCGGCCGCGCGCAGGCCGCGTGGCGACGGTGCGGGTGTACGGGGCAAGGCGCCCGCCGGAGCGTCGGCCGGGGGCTGAGCGGCCGTCGGAGGAAGGCCGGCCCCGTACCGCCTACAGCAGCGACCTCAGTCTCAGCAGATCGCGGAAACCGGCCTCCAGGCGGACCCGGCCCGAAGCCCATGCCTTGGCGAAATTCAGATCGCCGTCCACCATGGCCACCAGGTCGTCACCGGTCATCGCGAGCCGGATCTCGGCCTTCTCGCGGGGCGGGCCCTCGACCGTGTCCAGGACCTGGATCCGGCCATCGGCCAGCCGGCCGGTGAAGGTGATGTCGAGGTCCTTGATGTGGCAGCTCAGCGAGCGGTCGAGGGCAGCCGCGCTGCGCACGTCGCCGTCGGCCCCTGCGAGGCTGTCGGACAGTTTGTCGAGTGCGCTGCGGCACTCCGCCATGGTCACCATTGCGACCGACGGTACCGCAGCCCTTCGCGGTAGCGTTTCCCGCATGAGCGACGCGATGCCGGAGCCGGGGACGGCAGCCGGAACACTGCCCGGGAGCGAGGCGGCGGACCCGTCCGGCGAGGGCGCGGACCCGGCCGCCGGGACCCCGCTCGACCCCGCCGCGCCCGCGCCCCTCGGCGTCGTGCGCACCCCCACCGGCAACGCCGGGGTGGACGCGGGGCTGGAGCGTCTCGCCGATGCGGACCACCTCCCGGCGGACGGACACATCGAGGTGTACGAGGATGTACACCGTGTGCTGCGCGAATCGCTGACCGCGCTGGACGCCGGGCCCACCCCCGCACCGGTACCCGCACCGATGCCCTCGTACGACAACAGGAGCTGAACCGAACGTGGCAGGAGTGGCACGTCGCCGCCTCGACGCCGAGCTGGTACGCCGTAAGCTCGCCCGCTCGCGCGAGCACGCGAGCCAGCTGATCGCCGCAGGGCGGGTGACCGTCGGCGGGAACACCGCGACCAAACCCGCCACCCAGGTCGAGACCAGCGCCGCGGTCGTCGTGATCAAGGACGACAGCGACCCCGAGTACGTCTCGCGCGGCGGGCACAAGCTCGCCGGCGCCCTTGCCGCCTTCGTGCCCCTCGGACTGAAGGTCGAGGGGCGGCGGGCGCTGGACGCGGGGGCGTCGACCGGTGGCTTCACCGACGTGCTCCTGCGGGCCGGCGCCGGCCATGTCGTCGCCGTCGATGTCGGCTACGGGCAGCTCGCCTGGTCGCTCCAGTCCGACGAACGCGTCATCGTCAAGGACCGCACCAACGTACGGGAGCTGACGCTGGAGGCGATCGACGGGCAGCCGGTGGACCTGGTGGTCGGCGACCTGTCGTTCATCCCGCTGGGCCTGGTGCTGCCCGCCCTGGCGCGCTGCGCCGCCCCCGACGCGGACCTGGTCCTCATGGTCAAGCCGCAGTTCGAGGTCGGCAAGGAGCGGCTGGGCAGCGGTGGTGTGGTGCGCAGCCCCGAGCTGCGGGCCGAAGCCGTACGGGAAGTGGCACGCCGGGCCTGGGCGCTGGGGCTCGGAGTGCGGGGGGTGACGGCGAGCCCGCTGCCGGGGCCCTCGGGAAATGTCGAGTACTTTCTCTGGCTGCGGGCAGGAGCACCTGAGCTCGATCCCGCAGATGTCGACCGTGCAGTGGCGGAGGGGCCTCGTTGACGACGAATGCGGCACGAACTGTCTTTCTTCTGGCACACACCGGCCGTCCGGCCGCGATCCGCAGTGCCGAACTGGTTGTACAGGGGCTGCTGCGCAGTGGCCTCGGCGTCCGGGTGCTGGCCACCGAGGCGACCGATCTGCCGCTGCCGCCGTCCGTCGAGACGGTCACGGACACCACGCCCGGGGCCGTGGACGGCTGTGAACTGCTGATCGTGCTCGGCGGGGACGGGACGCTGCTGCGCGGCGCCGAGTTCTCCCGCGCCTCCGGGGTGCCGATGCTCGGCGTCAACCTCGGCCGGGTCGGCTTCCTCGCCGAGGCCGAGCGCGACGACCTGGACAAGGTCGTCGACCGGGTCGTCAGCCGGGAGTACCAGGTCGAGGAGCGCATGACGCTCGACGTCCTGGTGCACAGCAACGGCGATGTCGTCCACACCGACTGGGCGCTCAACGAAGCGGCCGTGCAGAAGGTGTCGCCCGAGCGGATGCTGGAGGTCGTCCTGGAGATCGACGGCCGTCCCGTGACCGGCTTCGGCTGCGACGGGATCGTCTGCGCGACCCCGACCGGATCGACCGCCTACGCCTTCTCGGCGGGCGGTCCCGTCGTCTGGCCCGAGGTCGAGGCCCTGCTGATGGTGCCGATCAGTGCCCATGCGCTGTTCGCCAAGCCGTTGGTGACCTCCCCGACGTCCGTGCTCGCCGTCGAGGTCCAGCAGCACACCCCGCACGGGGTGCTGTGGTGCGACGGGCGCAGGACCGTGGAGCTGCCCGCGGGGGCGCGGGTCGAGGTGCGGCGCGGCGCGGTGCCCGTACGGCTGGCGCGGCTGCACCACGCCTCGTTCACGGACCGGCTGGTCGCGAAATTCGCACTGCCGGTCTCCGGGTGGCGCGGCGCACCGCACTGAGCGGCGGACATTCCCCCGGAGGTGTTGCGAATACCGGGCGGATACCCGGGAGAGCGAGCCCCGGGGACGGGGTCCGTCGCACATCGGGCTCCGGACCTCGTAAGGTCGTGTCCGTGTTGGAGGAGATGCGGATACGGTCGCTCGGAGTCATCGACGACGCGGTGGTGGAGCTGTCACCCGGCTTCACCGCGGTGACGGGCGAGACCGGCGCGGGCAAGACCATGGTCGTCACCAGTCTGGGGCTGCTGCTCGGCGGGCGTGCCGACCCCGCCCTGGTGCGGATCGGGGCCAAGGCAGCCGTCGTCGAGGGGCGGATCACGGTGTCCGACGGCGACGCCGTCGCCCTGCGGGCCGAGGAGGCCGGGGCCGAGATCGAGGATGGTGCGCTGCTGATCAGCCGTACCGTCTCCGCGGAGGGGCGCTCCCGGGCGCATCTCGGTGGCCGGTCCGTGCCGGTCGGCGTGCTCGCCGAACTCGCCGACGAACTCGTCGCCGTGCACGGTCAGACCGACCAGCAGGGGCTGCTCAAGCCCGCCCGGCAGCGGCAGGCGCTCGACCGGTACGCGGGCGACGGGGTCGCCGTGCCGCACGCCGCCTACGCGGCGGCCTACCGGCGGCTGCGGGCGGTCGTCACGGAGCTCGACGAGCTGACGACCCGTGCCCGTGAACGCGCCCAGGAAGCCGATCTGCTGCGCTTCGGGCTGGGCGAGGTCGCCGCGGTCGAACCCCTGGCCGGTGAGGACATCGAGCTCGCCGCCGAGGCCGAGCGGCTCGGCCACGCGGAGGCGCTGGCCTCCGCCGCGGCCCTCGCGCACACCGCGCTCGCGGGCAATCCGGAGGACCCGGAGGGCATCGACGCGACGACCGTGGTCGCCGCCGCCGGACGCTCCCTGGACGCCGTGCGCGCCCACGACCCGGCACTGGCGGCGCTCGCCGACCGGATCGGCGAGATCTCGATCCTGCTCTCCGACGTGGCCGGTGAACTGGCCGGGTACGCCGACCAGTTGGACGCCGATCCGCTGCGGCTCGCCGCGGTGGAGGAGCGCCGCGCCGTGCTCACCGCGCTCACCCGGAAGTACGGCGAGGACATCGGCGCCGTGCTCGCCTGGGCCCGGGAGGGCGCCGCCCGGCTCACCGAGCTGGAGGGCGACGACGACCGGATCGGCGAGCTGACGGCCGAGCGCGACGCGCTGCGGGCCGAACTCTCCGGCCTCGGACAGACGTTGACCGACGCGCGCAACCGGGCGGCGGCGCTCTTCGCCCAGGCGGTGACCGCGGAGCTGGCCTCGCTGGCCATGCCGCACGCCCGGGTCTCCTTCGACATCCGGCAGACCGAGGCGCCCGACGAGGCGTCCGGCATCGGGATCGACGGGCGGAACGTGGTCTACGGGCCGTCCGGTGCCGACGAGGTCGAGCTGCTGCTGGCCCCGCACCCCGGCGCCCAGCCCCGGCCGATCGCCAAGGGCGCGTCGGGCGGTGAACTGTCCCGGGTGATGCTCGCCGTCGAGGTGGTCTTCGCGGGCGCCGACCCCGTACCCACGTACCTCTTCGACGAGGTCGACGCGGGCGTCGGCGGCAAGGCCGCGGTCGAGGTCGGACGGCGGCTCGCGAAGCTCGCCAGGTCCGCCCAGGTCGTCGTCGTCACGCACCTGCCGCAGGTCGCGGCCTTCGCGGACCGGCAACTGCTGGTCGAGAAGACCGTCGACGGCTCGGTGACCAGCAGCGGGGTCACGGTCCTGGAGGGCGAGGACCGGGTGCGTGAGCTGTCCCGGATGCTCGCGGGCCAGGAGGACTCCCAGACCGCACGGGCCCACGCGGAGGAGCTGCTCGCCGCGGCCAGGTCGGACGGATAGGGCCCACGGGCAGGGGCTCCCGCCCGGCCGCCGCGGCGGTCCGCTGCGTAGCCTGGCGCTCAGGGGAGCAGCGTTCAGCAGGGCCGTGACGTCCGGGACCGTCGCCGCCGTCGTGGCGGGGGGTGTGTACCGGGCGCTGCGGACCCGGCCGCGCCCGCACCGGCGGCGCGTCAACTACGCGGGCCGTGCTGTCGATCTGTACGCGGGTCCGGCCGCCGTCCTCGGCACCGCGGCCGGAACGGCCGTCCTGCCGCTGCCGGCCCGTACCCGGTGCGCCGCCGTGCTCGCCGTACTGGCGGCCGGCGGCTGCGGCGTGTACGACGACCTCGTCGGAGCCGGCGATCCGCGCCGGGGATTCCGCGCCCATCTGGGTGCGCTGCGGGACGGCGAGGTGACCAGCGGCGCGGTGAAACTCTTCGGGATCGGGGCCGCCGGGCTCGCGGCCGGCGTGCTGCTGAAGGAGCGGCCCGTCGACCGGATGCTCGCCGCGGTCGTGATCGCCGGAACCGCCCATCTCGTCAATCTGGTGGACGTGCGGCCCGGCGCGGCCGCCGCCACCGTGCTCGCCCTCGGGTCCCCGGGGCTGCCGCGGGGGTGCCTCGCCGCCGCGCCGATGGGTGCCGTGGCCGCGCTCGTCGCCGACGACCTGGGGGAGCGGACCATGCTCGGGGACACCGGGGTCCACGCCCTGGGGGCCGCGCTCGGGGTCGCGATCGTCGCGGGACGCGGCCGGGCCGGACTCCTGGCGCATGCCGCCGGACTGGTCGCGGCGGCGGCGTACGGGGACCGGATCAGCCGGCTCGTCCGGGTGCTGTCGGAGCGCCGGCCGGGAAGGCCGCGGGGCCGGGCGGGCAACAGCGCGCCGGTTTCTCACCCGTGCGAGTGGTAGGCCGCGTCCGGTGGTCGCTGTGCCGGCCGCAACGACGGCCTGATTGTGCCGGAACGTGCGTACGGACTGGCATCCTTGGCGATGCAATCACCGCCGACTCGGGAGCCCCGGGAGTCATTCAACGTGTCACAGCTGCGTACGGTCCAAGTCCTGGGCGGCGGCAGCGCGGGCAGCAGCGCCCACGTCGGCTCGCTGGCCGCGGGACTGGTGGCGAGAGGCGTGCACGTCACCGTCTGCGCCCCGGCCGAACTGGACCACGCCTACGGCTATTCGGGTACGGGGGCCCGCTTCACGCCCGTGCCCCGGCGCAGTGACCCCGTCTCCGTCGCCGCCCTGCGTGCCGCCTGCCTGACCGCGGACGTCGTCCACGCGCACGGCCCGCACGCCGCCGTACGCGCCGCCCTCGCACTCGGCGGCCGGCGCGTTCCGCTGGTCGTCACCTGGCACGCCCGCGCCCACGTCGAAGGGGCCCGCGGCCGGCTGATCCGGCTGATGGAGCGAAGGGCCGCCCGCGCGGCGGCGGTTGTGCTCGGCACGACGTCGGACCTGGTCGACCGGGCACGGCGCAGGGGGGCGCGCGACGCGCGGCTCGCGCCGGTCTCCGCCCCCGTACCCCAGCTGCCCGCCGCCGCGCACGAGAACAAGGCGCGGGCCGAACTCGGTGCGGTGGAAAGGCCGTTGATCATCGCCTGCGGGAGCCTCGTACCGCATCACGGATACGGCACCCTGCTCGACGCCGCGCGGCTGTGGCGCGAGCTGGACCCCGCACCACTCCTGGTCGTCGTGGGCGAGGGGCGGGAACGAGCCGCATTGCAGCGCCGGATCAGGGACGAGGACCTGCCCGTCCGGCTCGTCGGCAGCCGCGACGACCGGACCGAGCTGCTCGCCGCGGCGGACCTGGCCGTGCTGTCCAGCAGCTGGGAGGCGCGTTCGGTGGCGGCCCAGGAAGCGCTGCGGCTCGGCGTCCCGCTGGTCGCCACCGCGGTCGGCGGGGTGCCCGAACTCGTCGGGGACGCCGCGGAGCTCGTGCCGTACGGCAACGCGGAGGCGCTGGCACGGGCGGTGGCCAGGCTGCTCGGGGATGCCCGGCGGCGCGAGGAGATGTCGGCCGCCGGGCAGGCACAGGCCGCGAGTTGGCCGACCGAGGACGACACGATCGCCCAAGTGCTCAGTGTGTACGACGAGTTGACCCAGCCGCTGGTGGCGCGGGCGCGCTGAGCCGCTCGGCCGGCCCGGCTACGAGGTGTGGCGACGGGCCCGGAGAGCCAGGCTCAGCGCCAGCACCGCCTGGGGGTCGTCCAGGTCGGTGCCGAGCAGCTCGCCGATCCTGGCCAGCCGGTTGTACAGCGTCTGACGGTTCAGATGCAGCTCCCGCGCCGTTTCCGCCTTGCGGCCCGCGTGGGCCAGATACGTCTCCAGCGTCGGCAGCAGCGCCGGGCGCGAGGTGCGGTCGTGATCACGCAGCGGGCCGATCGCCCGGTCCACGAACGCCGCCAGATCCGGGTGGTCCCGCAACCGCCACAGCAACAGATCGATGTCGAGGCGCCGGGCGTCGTACCAGGGCCGGTCGCTGAGGCCGTGCGCGGCCGTCGCCGTCTCCGCCGCGTGCCGCAGCCCCGCACCGGCTGCCGCCCAGCCGCCCGCCACACCCACCACCACGACCGGCGGATGCGAACCGGCCCGCTCCAGCCCGGCCCGCTCCACACCGGCCCGCAGCGCCGCCGCGACCCGGTCCGCGACCGCCGTGCGCTCCGACTCGGACCGCAGCCCGAGCAGCACCGGAACCCGGCCCTCCACAGGCCGCACGCCCAGCAGCACCGGCACACCCACCGACGAGAGCTCCTCCAGCACCGCCCGGGCCAGCAACGCCCAGTTCCCGGACACCGAGAGCTCGGGGGCCAGCCGCATCACCACCGGCAGCAGTGGCATCTCGGCCGGCTTGAACCCCAGTACGCGGGCCTGCGCGGGCGCGTCCTCCGGCGTGATCCGGCCTTCCGCGAGATCGGTCAGGAAGTCGCCCCGGCCGCGCGCCGCGAGCTCCTCCTCCTGACGGGCCTGCATCAGCACGACGGCGAGGATCCCCGCCGCCCGCTCCGCCGCCATCCGGTGCACGGTCACCAGCGGTCCGGAGACGGCCAGCAGCACCAGCCTGGCCCGTACCGAACCGGTGCCCGGGCCGCCGCCCGGCACATCCACCAGCACCGAACCGGTGGGCGGTGTCTCACGGGCCGCCCGGCCGCCGCGCATCCCGTCCCACACCTGGAGCGGATCGGCGGAGACCGGACCGGACCCGGGGCCCGCCGCGTACAGCAGCTGGCCGTCCGCCGTCTCCAGGAAGACCGGGTTGGCCGCGAAGTCCGCCAGGATGCCGAGTACCTGGGGCACCCCGCCACCGCCGAGCAGCGCCGCGGTACACCGCCGGTGCACGTCCTCGGCCTGTCGCAGCAGCGCGTAGTGGCCGTTGACGATCTCGGTGTGGATCTCCTCGGTCACCGTCACGAACGGCACCTCGCGGTGCAGCTGCACCAGGGGCAGCCCCGCGGCGCGGGCGGCGTCCACTATCGACGCCGGCAGCCGGCTGAAGCGCGGCCCCAGCTCCACCACCAGGGCGGCGATCTGGCGGTCGGCGAGCCTGCGGACGAAGGCGCGCTGCTCGGCGGGGCGGGTACCGAGCCCGAGGCCGGTGGTGAGCAGCAGTTCACCGCCCTTGAGCAGCGAAGCGATGTTGGGGACCTCGCCCGCGTGCACCCAGCGCACCGTGCGGTTCAGCCGGTCCGCGCCGGCCACCACCTCCGGGAGCCCACCGCGCAGCCCCGGCAGCTCCAGGGCTCGCTGCACGGTGATTCCGCCTTGCGTCTCCACTGGCTCTGGCCTCGCGTTTCACTCGGTTCGGACGGGCGGACGCCCTGATTCAGGAAGGTACCGGCCCCGGGCGCCAAAGGCGTCGTCGGGGGAGCCACCGGGGGAGTCCGGGGACCGCGGAACCGCTGTTGACACGGGCCGAGCGCCGCTGCGATCTTGTGGACGCCGCACGGTTCGGGCCGAGTGGCCCTCACATCCGGATCAAGAGCTGGAGCAGCCGTGGGCGACGACATACCGGTGTACGCGAGCAGTCAGGAGCTTCCCGGCCCGCTGGTCGGGGCCGACTGGCTGGCGAGGCGGCTCGGCCGGCCGGGAACGGTCGTCCTCGACGCCTCGGTCGGCGCGCACCGGGGCGGCGGGCGGCGGATCCCCGGCGCGCGGGTCTTCGACATCGACGGGGCGCTGTCCGACCACTCGGGCCCGCTGCCCCACACGCTGCCCGGCGCCGGCCGGTTCACCGAGGAGCTGCGCTCCCTCGGCGTGAACGGCACCGACACCGTCGTCGTGTACGACGGCGCGGGCATCTACTCCAGCGCGCGGGCCTGGTGGATGCTGCGGGCGATGGGCTTCGACCGGGTCGCGGTCCTCGACGGCGGCCTGCCCGCCTGGGCGGGGGCCGGGCTGCCGCTGGAGAGCGCCGGGCCGGTGCCCGCCGCGGCGCCCGGTGACTTCACCGCGCAGCCGCGTGCGGGGATGTTCGTCGGCAGCGAGGAGGTGGCGGCGGCCCTGGCCGACCCGGCCGCGGTGGTCCTCGACGCCCGTTCCCGGGACCGGTTCACCGGCGCCGCCGCCGAACCCCGGCCCGGGCTGCGCGGCGGACACATGCCGGGGGCGGTCAACCTGCCCTTCGGCGAACTCCAGCGCGACGGCCGGATGCGCCCGGCCGATGAGCTGCGCACCGTGTTCGCCGACCTGGCCGGGGAGCGCGAGCGGCTGGTCGTCAGCTGCGGATCGGGTGTCACCGCGTGCGTCCTGGCACTGGGGGCGGAACTCGCGGGGTACCGGGGACAGGCCGTGTACGACGGGTCCTGGAGCGAGTGGGGGCTGCCGTCGGAGCTGCCGGTCGTGACCGGGGCGCGGTGAGAGATCACGGGGCGGGCGGAGACCCGCCCGCCCCGTGATCCTGGGGTCAGCCGACGTAAGCGCCGCTCGCCGTCAGGCGCAGCGCCGTGTCGATCAGCGGAACATGGCTGAAGGCCTGCGGGAAGTTGCCCACCTGGCGCTGCAGCCGGGAGTCCCACTCCTCGGCGAGCAGGCCCAGGTCGTTGCGCAGGGACAGCAGCCGTTCGAAGAGCTGACGTGCCTCGTCGACCCGGCCGATCATCGCCAGGTCGTCCGCCAGCCAGAACGAGCAGGCCAGGAACGCGCCCTCGTCGCCCTCCAGGCCGTCGACGCCCGCGTCCTCCCCCGAGGTGGGGTAGCGCAGCACGAAGCCGTCCTCGGTGGACAGCTCGCGCTGGATCGCCTCGATCGTGCCGATCACGCGTTTGTCGTCCGGCGGCAGGAAGCCCATCTGCGGGATCAGCAGCAGCGAGGCGTCCAGTTCCTTCGACCCGTAGGACTGGGTGAAGGTGTTGCGCTCCGGGTCGTAGCCCCGCTCGCAGACATCGCGGTGGATCTCGTCGCGCAGCTCGTGCAGCCGCTCCAGCGGCCCCTCCGCGTCCCCGGACTCGATGAGCTTGATGGTGCGGTCGACGGCGACCCAGGCCATCACCTTCGAGTGGACGAAGTGGCGGCGCGGCCCGCGCACCTCCCAGATGCCCTCGTCCGGCTCGTCCCAGTGCTTCTCCAGGTACTCGATCAGCTTGAGCTGGAGGCCCGTCGCGTAGTCGTTGCGGGTCAGGCCGGTCATATGGGCGAGGTGGAGCGCCTCGGTGACCTCGCCGTACACGTCCAGCTGGAGCTGGCCCGCCGCGCCGTTGCCGACCCGGACCGGGCCGGAGTTCTCGTAACCGGGCAGCCAGTCCAGCTCGGCCTCGCCCAGCTCGCGCTCGCCCGCGATGCCGTACATGATCTGCAGGTTCTCCGGGTCGCCGGCGACGGCCCGCAGCAGCCACTCGCGCCAGGCGCGGGCCTCCTCGCGGTAGCCGGTGCGCAGCAGCGAGGAGAGCGTGATCGCGGCGTCGCGCAGCCAGGTGTAGCGGTAGTCCCAGTTCCGGGAGCCGCCGATGTCCTCCGGCAGGGAGGTGGTCGGCGCGGCGACGATACCGCCGGTCGGCGCGTACGTCAGGGCCTTGAGGGTGATCAGGGAGCGGACCACGGCCTCGCGGTAGGGCCCGTGGTACGTGCACTGCTCGACCCATTCGCGCCAGAAGTCCGCGGTCGCGTCCAGCGAACCCTCCGGGTCCGGCAGCGCCGGCGGCCCGTGGTGCGAGGGCTGCCAGCTGATGGTGAACGCGATCCGGTCACCCGGCGCGACCGTGAAGTCGGAGTACGTCGTGAGGTTCTCGCCGTACGTGTCGGCGGGGGTGTCCAGCCAGACGGAGTCCGGGCCCGCGACGGCGACCGTGCGGCCGTCGACCTTGTGCACCCAGGGGGTGACCCGGCCGTAGCTGAACCGCATGCGCAGCTCGGAGCGCATCGGCACCCGGCCGCTGATCCCCTCCACGATCCGGATCACCTGCGGTGCGCCGTCACGCGGCGGCATGAAATCGGTCACTCTGACCGTTCCGCGCGGTGTGTCCCACTCCGATTCCAGGATGAGGGAGTCCCCGCGGTAGCGGCGGCGGTCCGCGGGCGCCGGCTGCGCCCCGTCGGCCCGCGCGGGACCCAGGCGCCAGAAGCCGTGCTCCTCGGTGCCAAGCAGTCCCGCGAAGACGGCGTGAGAATCGAAGCGGGGAAGGCACAGCCAGTCCACTGTGCCGTCCCGGCAGACCAGGGCGGCGGTCTGCATGTCTCCGATGAGTGCGTAATCCTCGATGCGCCCGGCCACGTGCATCTCCAGTCGAACGGCCATGTCGCCCCGTAGGGCATTACTGCGGGTCAAGAGGTCGTCGCAAGGGGTTGTTGTGGGGGATCCTGCGAACGCGTCACCTCGCCCTGGGCGAGTGTCCGAGCAGGATACGACGCACCTCGATGATCCGCGCGACGGTCTCGGCAACCGGTCAGGCCCGAACGGGTGTGTGTACGAGTACATGTGGTGATCATGCGAGGTGGGCGTCGGAATGCGGCCGGAAGCGGGCTCCCTTCGGCGCTGATACCCTGGTAGCCCGTGGACCGGTGGTCGTCCGCAACCGCAGACGAGGCCCCCGAACCGCAGCGACGGCGCCTCCGGAGTCTCCGGACGAAAACGCCGGTACGCACCTCACGATCGCGACCACGGGAGCCCCCTTTGGCTATGCAGCCCACATCCACGACGACCAAGCACATCTTCGTCACCGGGGGTGTCGCCTCTTCCCTCGGCAAGGGTCTGACTGCCTCCAGCCTCGGTGCCCTGCTCAAGGCGCGCGGCCTTCGGGTCACGATGCAGAAGCTCGACCCGTACCTCAACGTCGACCCGGGCACGATGAACCCCTTCCAGCACGGTGAGGTGTTCGTCACCAACGACGGCGCCGAGACCGACCTGGACATCGGCCACTACGAGCGCTTCCTCGACGTCGACCTCGACGGCTCCGCCAACGTCACCACCGGCCAGGTCTACTCGCAGGTGATCGCCAAGGAGCGGCGCGGCGAGTACCTCGGCGACACCGTGCAGGTCATCCCGCACATCACCAACGAGATCAAGCACCGCATCCGCCGCATGGCCACCGACGACGTCGACGTCGTCATCACCGAGGTCGGCGGCACGGTCGGGGACATCGAGTCGCTGCCGTTCCTGGAGACCGTCCGCCAGGTCCGCCACGAGGTCGGCCGGGACAACGTCTTCGTCGTGCACATCTCGCTGCTGCCCTACATCGGCCCGTCCGGCGAGCTCAAGACCAAGCCGACCCAGCACTCCGTCGCCGCGCTGCGCAACATCGGTATCCAGCCGGACGCCATCGTGCTGCGCGCCGACCGCGACGTACCGACCGCCATCAAGCGCAAGATCTCGCTGATGTGCGACGTCGACGAGGCCGCCGTGGTGGCCTGTGTGGACGCCAAGTCGATCTACGACATCCCGAAGGTGCTGCACACCGAGGGCCTGGACGCCTATGTCGTGCGCAAGCTCGACCTGCCGTTCCGCGACGTCGACTGGACGACGTGGGACGACCTGCTGGACCGCGTCCACAACCCCGACCACGAGATCACCGTCGCGCTCGTCGGCAAGTACATCGACCTGCCCGACGCCTACCTCTCGGTCACCGAGGCCATCCGGGCCGGCGGCTTCGCCAACAAGGCGCGGGTCAAGGTCAAGTGGGTCGCCTCGGACGACTGCAAGACCCCGGCGGGCGCCGCGAAGCAGCTCGGTGACGTCGACGCGATCTGCGTCCCCGGCGGCTTCGGCGACCGCGGTGTCAACGGCAAGATCGGCGCCATCCAGTTCGCCCGCGAGCACAAGGTGCCGCTGCTCGGCCTCTGCCTCGGCCTCCAGTGCATCGTGATCGAGGCCGCGCGCAACCTCGCCGAGATCCCCGACGCCAACTCCACCGAGTTCGACGCCGCCACCTCCCACCCCGTCATCTCGACGATGGAGGAGCAGCTGGCGTACGTCGAGGGCGCGGGCGACCTCGGCGGCACCATGCGGCTCGGCCTGTACCCGGCGAAGCTCGCCGAGGGCTCGCTGGTCCGCGAGGCGTACGACGGCCAGCCGTACGTGGAGGAGCGCCACCGCCACCGCTACGAGGTCAACAACGCCTACCGGGCCGAGCTGGAGAAGAAGGCCGGTCTGGTCTTCTCCGGCACCTCCCCGGACAACAAGCTCGTCGAGTACGTCGAGTACCCGCGCGAGATCCACCCCTACCTGGTCGCCACCCAGGCGCACCCGGAGCTCCGCTCCCGCCCGACCCGCCCGCACCCGCTCTTCGCGGGCCTGGTGAAGGCGGCCGTCGAGCGCAAGACCGGCGCCGCGGCCGGTGGCGGCAAGGACAAGTAGTCCGGCGCCGCACAGGCATTAACGTTGACCGGGGTACGGATCCGTCGAGGACACGTACCCCGGTTTCTGTTTTTCGTGGGAGGACGTAGATGGGTTTCCAGGACACGCCCGAGGAGTGGCAGGTCACCGCGACCGAGACGCCCTTCACCGGCAACAAGACCAGCGTCCGCACCGACGAAGTGGTGATGCCGGACGGCACGGTCGTCCGCCGCGACTACCAGGTCCACCCGGGCTCGGTCGCCGTGCTCGCCCTCGACGACGACGGCCGGGTCGTCGTGCTGCGGCAGTACCGCCACCCGGTGCGCCACAAGCTCTGGGAGATCCCGGCCGGACTGCTCGACGTCCCCGGCGAGAACCCGCTGCACGCGGCGCAGCGCGAGCTCTACGAGGAGGCGTACGTCAAGGCCGAGGACTGGCGGGTGCTGACCGACGTCTACACCACGCCGGGCGGCTGCGACGAAGCCGTACGGATCTTCCTGGCCCGGAACCTCTCCGAGGCCGACGGGGAGCGCTTCGAGGTCTCCGAGGAGGAGGCCGACATGGAGCTGGCCCGGGTGCCGCTCCAGGAGCTGGTGCGGGGCGTGCTCGCGGGGGAGCTGCACAACAACTGCCTGGTGGTGGGCGTCCTCTCGCTGGCGGCGGTCCTCGCGGGTGACGGGATCGATTCGCTGCGTCCGGCCGAGGCGCCGTGGCCGGCCCGCCCGTTCGAGGTCTGACGGGCCGCGGGGGAGGACCGACGGTGGCCCGAGGGGGCCGCTGAACGGTTCACCGGGGTCCTTCGATCGGAAAAGATGCTGATCCGATCGGGGGACCTCTGCGCCGTGCTCCAGGGAAATCGTCCGCACGCCTGAACTACGCTCGGAATGCCCTGACCGGAGTCCCGGCGGGCGACGCGTGCAGCGAAGTGGAGCGTGGCCCGTGACGGATCAGGCGGTGGACACCAGCGGCCCGGCCAAGGCAGCGGGAACCGAGGAGCCGTCCGCTGCCGCCCCACCCCAATTCTTCGGCCGCGACCGTGAGTTGAAGGAGCTGCGGGCCGACATCGAAAGAGCCGGCCTGGACACCCTGGCCGGCCGCAAGGCCGCCCGCGCGCGGGTCCTGCTGATCGCCGGACGCCCCGGCTCCGGACGCACCGCGCTCGCCGGTGAACTCACCCGCAGGCTGCTCGCCGCCGGCGGCCACCCCGACGGGCTGCTCCGCGCCCGGCTCACCGATCCGGGCGGCGCGGCGGTGCCCACCGAGCGCACCGCCCGCGAGCTGCTCGACCAGCTGGGTGTCGCCGGGCCGCCCGGCGCGGACGGGGACGAACTCTCCGAGATGGTCCGCGAGGAGCTCGCCGGACGCCGCGCCCTGCTGCTCCTGGACGACGCGGCGGACGCGGAGCAGGTCGACCCGCTGCTGCCGGACAACCCGGACTGCCTGGTCGTCGCCACCTCCGGGGGGCCGTTGACCGGCATCCCCGGCGTCCGCCCCTGCACCATCGGCGGCCTGGACCCGGGCTCCGCCGTACGGCTGCTCGCCCCCGTCATCGGAGAGGTCAGGATCACCGTCGATCCGCGGACCGCCGAGTCCCTCGCCGAGGAGTGCGCAGGGCTGCCGGCCGCCCTGGTGATGGTCGGTGGCTGGCTCGCCGCCCACCCCATGGCGTCGGTCGCCGATGTCACCAAGCAGCTGCGCGAACTGCCGGAGGACACGGAGCAGTCCACCGGCTCCCGCCCGCTGGCCCGCGCCTTCCGGCTGGCCCACGACGCGCTGCCGCCGGCGGCCGCCCGGATACTGCGACTGCTCGCCCTCGCCCCCGCCGGGCTCGCCGACGCCCACACCGCGTCCGCGCTGGCCGGCTGCTCCGTCTCGGCCGCCCAGACGACCCTCGACGACTTCGTGGCGCTCGGGCTGCTGCACAGCAACGGTGCGGAGCAGCCGCAGTACGAGGTGCCCGGCTGCCTCGCGCCGCTGCTGCGGGCGCTGCTGGAGGCCAGGGACCGGCCGGCGGAGATCCAGCTCGCCAGGGCCCGGATGCTGGAGCGGACCGTACGGCTGCTGCAGTCCTGCCGGGCGGTCACCGAACCCGAGGGCTCCCCGGCCCGCCGCAAGCTCGCCGGGCTGCCGCGTTCGCTGCGTTTCCCCAACCCCGAGGCGGCCGCCGAATGGCTGCGGATCCGCCGTCCCGCCCTGCTGGCCTCGGCCCGGATCGCCGTCGAGGACGGTGAACTCGACACCCTGGCAAGGCGGTTGGTGTCCGCGCTGGTGCGGGCGCTGGCCGTGCACCGGGGCACCGAGGCCGCCGCGCCCGAGCTGTACGGGCTGCACGGTCTGGTGCTGGCCGTCGCCGAGCGGCGGGAGCTGCCGCGCGAGCGGGCCGCCGCGCTGCTCAACCTCGCCGATCTCGACGCCAGGACCGGCCGCACCAGGGAGGCGCTGGCCCGCTACCGGGCCGCGCTGGACGCCGGACGTGCCGCGAAGGACCCGTACGCCACCGGCCGCGCGATGGAATCCGTAGGTGGCGCCTATGCCGAGCTGGGGGACTTCCAGCGGGCCTCCGACTGGTACGGCCGCGCGCTGGCGCAGCGGCTCACCCAGGGGGAGCGGGCCGACGAGGCGCGGCTGTACGGGCGGCTCGGCGCCGTCCACACCTATGCCGGGCGGTACGGCGAGGCGCTGCGCAACTGGCGCGCCGCGGCGGCCGGATACCGCAGGCTCGGTGACGTGCCGGCCCAGGCGCGGGCGCTCAGCGAGGCGGCACGGGTGCAGGAGTACGCGGGCCGGCCGCACGAGTCCCTGCACACCTGCCAGGAGGCCGTCGAGTGGGCCAGGCGGGCGGGGGACGTACGGCTGCAGGCGGCGCTGGAGCTCCGGCTGGCCGACACCCTCGACAGGCTCGGTGACCCGGCAGCGGCCGGGCTGCACCGGGGGCTGGCAGGCAGATTGCTGGACCAGGAAGGTGTGACCTGCGAAATCCGTAGTACGGCAACAGAAAAATAATGCTTTGTAAGGCTAGACAGCACGAAACCCTTCATTAGAATGGCTCTGCCACGTGTGTTCGTGGTGTCTCCATTTACGTAGTGTCTACCCGGGTATGTATAGCTATGTCCGGGTAACCCTCTGAGCCAAGGACCGTGATCGACGTGAAGGTCGGCATCCCCCGCGAAGTCAAGAACAACGAGTTCCGCGTGGCGATCACGCCTGCCGGTGTGCACGAGCTCGTCCGCCACGGCCACCAGGTCGTCGTCGAGGAGAACGCCGGTGCCGGCTCCTCCATCACGGACGAGGAGTACGTCGCAGCCGGGGCGCAGATTCTCCCCACCGCCGACGAGGTGTGGGCCACCGCCGACCTCCTGCTCAAGGTCAAGGAGCCGGTCGCCGAGGAGTACCACCGCCTCCGCAAGGACCAGACGCTCTTCACCTACCTGCACCTCGCCGCCTCCCGCGAGTGCACCGACGCGCTGATCGAGTCGGGCACCACGGCCATCGCCTACGAGACGGTCGAGACCGCCAACCGCGCGCTCCCGCTGCTCGCCCCGATGTCCGAGGTCGCGGGCCGGCTGGCCCCCCAGGTCGGCGCCTACCACCTGATGCGCTCGGTGGGCGGCCGCGGCGTGCTGCCGGGCGGCGTCCCGGGCACGGCGCCCGCCGAGGCCGTTGTCATCGGCGGTGGTGTCTCCGGTTGGAACGCCACCCAGATCGCCGTCGGTCTGGGCTTCCACGTCACGCTGCTCGACAAGGACATCAACAAGCTCCGCGAGGCGGACAAGGTCTTCGGCACCAAGGTGAAGACCGTTGTCTCCAACGCCTTCGAGCTGGAGAAGGCCGTCATCGAGGCCGACCTCGTCGTGGGCGCGGTGCTGATCCCCGGCGCGAAGGCGCCGAAGCTGGTCACCAACGAGCTCGTCGCCAAGATGAAGCCCGGAAGTGTTCTTGTCGACATTGCGATCGACCAGGGCGGCTGCTTCGAGGACTCCCACCCGACGACGCACGCCGAGCCGACCTTCAAGGTCCACAACTCGGTCTTCTACTGCGTCGCGAACATGCCGGGCGCGGTGCCGAACACCTCCACGTACGCCCTCACCAACGCCACGCTGCCGTACATCGTGGAGCTCGCCAACCGCGGCTGGGTCGAGGCGCTGCGCCGTGACGCCGCGCTCGCCAAGGGCCTCAACACCCATGACGGGCAGGTTGTTTACCGTGAGGTCGCCGAAGCCCACGGTCTGGAGCACGTCGAGCTGAGCTCGCTCCTCGGCTGACGGGTCAACCGCCTCCGTCAACTTCACGCGTCCGGCCGGACCTTGCCGAGCAAGGTCCGGCCGGAGGCATGTCGGGCCCCTGCGGGGACCCCGTTCAACTCGTCTTGAACGTAACTCTTCAACCGATTCGTACACCTGTTAAAACCGCACCCCGGTGGCTGTGCACCCTTGACAGCAGGGTGTTCGATTGCCGACACATCGGGCCGGGTCCGGCGGATTGTGTTGCTGCGGAGCGGTGACACGCCATAGAGTCGCCAATCGTCGGCATGGTGCCACGCTGACCTATCGATAAGTTTCCTGGTCACGTCCAAGGAGGTAAGACGACTTGTGAATGAGTCGACATTTACTCCCGGAGGTGTTCATCCAGGGATGCCTGCACGGGGCCAGGGCCCGATCGGGCTGGAGGCTGTCGGCTCCGTCGCTGTCCGCACCTTCGCCACCCAACAGCACATGACGACAGCCCCCCAGATGATGGACGGCCTACACGTGAACGCCATGGCCGGCAACGAGAGTGGCCGGGAGACCGCCCACTTCGCCGACTTCGACGAGGTGCCCCAGGGGCACTTCTACGACCCCGACGCCGAGTACGAGCCCGACCCGGAGTACGCGGCCACCCTCGCGCCCGACGCTGCCCGTCAGCGCCGCGAGCGGATCGGCCCGACCGGTCGCCCCCTGCCCTACTTCCCGATCCCGGGCCCGCTGACCGACCACGGTCCCGCGAAGATCATCGCGATGTGCAACCAGAAGGGCGGCGTCGGCAAGACCACGTCGACCATCAACCTGGGCGCCGCGCTCGCGGAGTACGGGCGGCGCGTCCTGCTCGTCGACTTCGACCCGCAGGGAGCCCTGTCGGTCGGGCTCGGCGTCAACCCGATGGAGCTCGACCTCACGGTCTACAACCTGCTCATGGAGCGGGGCATGTCGGCCGACGAGGTGCTGCTGAAGACCGCGGTCCCGAACATGGACCTGCTGCCCAGCAACATCGACCTGTCGGCCGCCGAGGTGCAGCTGGTGAGCGAGGTGGCCCGGGAGTCCACGCTGCAGCGTGCCCTGAAGCCGCTGATGTCCGACTACGACTACATCGTGATCGACTGTCAGCCCTCGCTCGGCCTGCTCACCGTGAACGCCCTCACGGCCGCCCACAAGGTCATAGTGCCGCTCGAGTGCGAGTTCTTCGCCCTGCGTGGTGTGGCGTTGCTCACCGAGACCATCGAGAAGGTCCAGGAGCGCCTCAACCCCGATCTGGAGCTCGACGGCATCCTCGCCACCATGTACGACTCCCGTACGGTGCACAGCCGTGAGGTCCTCGCGCGCGTCGTCGAGGCATTCGACGACCACGTCTACCACACGGTCATCGGGCGCACCGTGCGCTTCCCGGAGACCACGGTCGCCGGTGAACCCATCACCACGTACGCCTCCAACTCGGTCGGTGCCGCCGCCTATCGCCAGCTCGCCAGGGAGGTGCTCGCCCGGTGTCACGCCGAGTGAGTCTGCCCGGGGCCGACGAACTGTTCCGTACCACCGGAGGAATGGGGCTCCAGGCCTCGTCCCCGGCGGACCGGCGGCGCAAGGCGAACGGTGAGGCCCGGGTGCCCGGTCCGGCCGGCGAGAGCGATTCCGGGGCGGACGGAGCCGGGGCGGACCCGGCGCAGGCCACCGAAGGCGCCTCGCGCGAGGAGCACTCCGCGGCCGACGCCGACGCGGCGGAGTCGCGCACCCGGGGCGGTGACGGCGACCGGGCCGCGGTGGCCGCGCAGGCGGGCCGCAGGCCCCAGCAGCCCGCACCGGCGGCCGCCGCGCCCGCCGCGCAGGAGGCGGTCCCCGCCCCCGCCGTCCAGCAGCAGCGCAGGCGCGGAGCCGGGCGCGGGGCGAACCGGCGGCCCAGCGGCCGCGAGCGCCACGACGAGAAGATCACCGTCTACGTCTCGGCCGAGGAACTGATGGACCTCGAACACGCCCGCCTCGTACTGCGCGGGGAGCACGGGCTCGCGGTCGACCGCGGACGGATCGTCCGTGAGGCGGTCGCGGTGGTGCTCGCGGACCTGGAGTCGCGGGGCGACGCGAGCATCCTCGTTCGGCGGCTGCGCGGCCGCTGACGGGTGAGGCGCCGGTAGCCTGCCCGGTGGGCGACCGCCGAAGGGGCGGCCCGGCCCTTCCCGTACGGGCCACGGCCCGCCGCCCGTATCCCGCTGCCCCTGGACCTTCATGCCGACGACCGACGAGCCCGCCCGCGCCCCCCGCCGCCCTCTGGGGCGCGGTCCGGGCGGCCGGTCCGGGCAGCCGGAGCCGGCGGACGACGGGGGCACCTGTGCGGAGACCACCGCCCCGCCGCCCGTCGAGGCACCGGACGAGGCGCCCGCAGCGCCCGTGGAAGCGCCTGTCGTGGCGGCCGGGCCCTCCGAGCCCTCCGGGCCCGACGACGGGCGGTTCACCGTCCGGCTGGCGAACTTCGAGGGGCCGTTCGACCTGCTCCTCCAGCTCATCGCCAAGCACAAGCTGGATGTGACCGAAGTCGCGCTGTCGAAGGTCACCGACGAGTTCATGGCGCACATCCACGCCATGGGGCCGGACTGGGACCTGGACCAGACCACCGAGTTCCTCGTCGTCGCCGCGACCCTGCTGGACCTGAAGGCGGCCCGGCTGCTGCCCGCCGCCGAGGTGGAGGACGAGGCGGATCTGGCGCTGCTGGAAGCGCGGGACCTGCTCTTCGCCCGGCTGCTCCAGTACCGCGCCTACAAGCGCATCGCGGAGATCCTCAGCGACCGGCTGGTGTCGGAGGGGCGGCGGTTCCCGCGGACCGTGGGGCTGGAGCCGCACCACGCGGAACTGCTGCCCGAGGTCGTGATCAGCATCGGGGCGGAGGGCTTCGCCGCGCTGGCCGTGAAGGCGATGCAGCCGAAGGCCGAGCCGCAGGTGTACGTCGACCACATCCACGCCCCGCTGGTCAGCGTGCGAGAACAGGCCGGGATCGTGGTGGCGCGGCTGCGGGAGGCGGGGGAGGCCAGCTTCCGCACGCTCACCGAGGACGCCCCGGACACCCTCACCGTCGTCGCCCGGTTCCTCGCGCTGCTGGAGCTGTACCGGGAGAAGGCCGTCGCGCTCGACCAGGACGAGGCGCTCGGGGAGCTCCTGGTGCGCTGGGCCGGGGGCGAGGGGGCCGGGCCCGTCGTCACGGACGAGTTCGACCCCGAGACGCAGGACGTCCAGGAGGATGTGAAGGCATGAGTCAGCAGGAGAGCACCGGGTCCACCGTCGCGGATCTCGACCTCAAGCCCGCGCTGGAGGCCGTCCTCATGGTCGTGGACGAACCCGCCACCGAGGAGCACCTCGCCAAGGTACTGGAGCGGCCCCGCCGGGCCGTCGCCGACGCGCTGCGCGAGCTGGCCGACGAGTACACCGTGCAGCGCCGCGGTTTCGAGCTGCGGCTGGTGGCGGGCGGCTGGCGCTTCTACACCCGCCCCGAGTACGCGGCGGCCGTGGAGGCCTTCGTCCTGGACGGCCAGCAGGCCCGGCTGACCCAGGCGGCGCTGGAGACCCTCGCGGTGGTCGCGTACCGCCAGCCGGTCAGCCGCTCCAGGGTCTCCGCGGTCCGCGGCGTGAACTGTGACGGGGTCATGCGGACCCTGCTCCAGCGGGGTCTGGTGGGGGAAGCGGGCGCGGAACCCGAAACAGGTGCGATCCTGTACAGGACGACGAACTACTTTCTGGAGCGGATGGGCCTGCGTGGCCTGGATGAGCTCCCGGAGCTCGCGCCCTTCCTCCCAGAGGCGGACGCGATCGAGGCTGAGACGCTAGAGGGTGTGCCGTCGTTCGATCCGGACGCACCGGACACCCCGGATACTCACGCAGACGACAAGACGGATTTTTGATGCGAAGCAGTGGCAGGAACAGCGGAAGCGGCGGCGGAGCCAGGAGCGGCGGCGGCAGGAGCGGCGGCAGCGGCGGCAGGAACAACACCGGCAGCGGCAGGAACAGCAACCCGAACCCCCGGGTTTCCGGCTCCGAGCGTGACGACAAGCAGGAGCAGCGCCCCCGCAGGCCCCGCCCCGAGGAGCGCCGCTACGACGTGGGCAACGACAAGCCGGGCGGCGACGGCGGCACCCGCAAGGGCCGCGGCGCGGCGGCCCGCGGCGGCGCCAAGGGTGGCCCGAAGGCGGCGACCGGCGGCTCCAGGAGCAGCGGCCGCCGTACCCCGTACGGCGGCCCGTCCCGTCCGCGTGAGCTCGACGCCAAGATCGAGCAGCGCAACCGCGACCGGTACGCGAACAAGCCCGACATCAGGACGCCCAAGACCCACCCGGGCGCCGAGCAGGAGGGCGAGCGGCTGCAGAAGGTCCTCGCCCGGGCCGGCATGGGCTCGCGCCGGGCGTGCGAGGAGCTGATCGAGCAGGCCCGCGTCGAGGTCAACGGCGAGATCGTCCTCGAGCAGGGCATGCGCGTCGATGTGAACCGGGACGAGATCAAGGTCGACGGTCTGACCGTCGCCGCCCAGTCCTACCTCTTCTTCGCGCTGAACAAGCCCGCCGGTGTCGTCTCCTCGATGGAGGACCCGGACGGCCGCCAGTGCCTCGGCGACTACGTCACCAACCGTGAGACGCGGCTCTTCCACGTCGGGCGGCTGGACACCGAGACCGAGGGCATCATCATGCTCACCAACCACGGAGAGCTGGCCCACCGCCTGACCCACCCCAAGTACGGGGTGAAGAAGACGTATCTGGCAGCCATCCAGGGACCGCTCCCGCGCGACCTGGGCAAGCGGCTCAAGGACGGCATCCAGCTGGAGGACGGGTACGCCCGCGCCGACCACTTCCGGGTCGTCGAGAACACCGGCAAGAACTACCTGGTCGAGGTGACCCTCCACGAGGGCCGCAAGCACATCGTCCGCCGGATGCTGGCCGAGGCCGGCTTCCCGGTCGAGCGGCTCGTGCGCACGTCCTTCGGGCCGATCCCGCTGGGTGACCAGAAGTCCGGCTGGCTGCGCCGCCTCACCAACACCGAGGTGGGCATGCTGATGCGCGAGGTCGGTCTGTAGCCCTCCTCCGTCCGCTCCACGGCCCGCGGCCGGTTCCTGTTCCCGAATTCCGAACAGGAACCGGCCGCGGGCCTTTTCCCGCGCCTCTTCCACCTTTATAGTCAGAGTGACTATTAAGGAGGCGGGTGTGAGTCTCGCGGAGTTCCTCGATCCCCTGCAGCAACCTCTGGTGACGGTGCTCGACACCCCGGTCAGCTGGACCGAGGTGCTCGGCTTCGGCAGCGGGGCGCTGTGCGTATGGCTCGTGGCCCGCCAGCACCTCGCCAACTGGCCGATCGGCATCGCCAACAACCTCTTCTTCATCCTGCTGTTCACCCAGTCCGGTCTGTACGCCGACGCCGGCCTCCAGGTCGTCTTCATCGCCCTCGCCGCGTACGGCTGGTGGACCTGGACCCACGGGGACGGACCGGGCTCGCCGCAGCCGCCGGTGCGGCGCACCACGCGCGCCGAATGGACCTGGCTGCTCGTGGCGGGGGCGGTGGGGACCCTCGCCCTCACCGCTCTGCTCGACCGTGCCACCGACTCGACCGTGCCCTTCTGGGACGCCCTGACGACCGGGCTGTCCCTGACCGCGACGTACGGGCAGTGCCGCAAGCTCGTCGAGTCCTGGTGGCTCTGGATCGCCGCCGATGTGGTCTACATCCCGCTGTACGCGTACAAGGAGCTCTATCTGACCTCGCTGCTGTACGTCGGTTTCCTGACGCTCTGCCTGATCGGCCTGCGCAACTGGAGGCGTGATCTCGGCGGGCAGCCGCGGCAGTTGGCGGAGGCGACGGCATGAAGAGCTACGGACACGGGCTGGTCCTCGGCAAGTTCTACCCTCCGCACGCCGGCCACCACCACCTCGTCCGCACCGCGCGGGACCGCTGCGAGCGACTGACCGTCCTGGTCTGCGCCGCCTCCGTCGAGTCCGTGCCGCTCGCCGACCGGGTGGCCTGGATGCGGGAGGTGCACCCGGACGTACGGGTCGTCGGCGCCGTCGACGACATCCGGATGGACCTGCACGACCCGGCGATCTGGGACGCGCACATGGCCGTCTTCACCGGGGCCGTGCCCGATCCGGTGGACGCCGTCTTCACCTCGGAGTCGTACGGGGACGAGCTCGCCCGCAGGTTCGGCGCCGAATCCGTCTGCGTCGACCCCGACCGCACGGTCTTCCCGGTCTCCGGTACCGCCGTCCGCAAGGACCCGGTCGGCTGCTGGGACTTTTTGGAGCCGCCCGTACGGGCCGCCCTCGCCCGCCGGATCGTCGTCCTCGGCGCGGAATCCACCGGCACCACGACGATGGCCCGCGCCCTCACCGGCCACTACCGCGGGCGCGGCGGCGTCTGGGCGCGGACCGGGTACGTCGCCGAGTACGGGCGGGAGTTCAGCGAACAGAAGCTGGCCGCCCTGCGCGAGCGGTGGCCCGGGGCCCAGTGGGAGGACGTCGCCTTCACCACCGACGACTTCCCGCTGATCGCCGATACCCAGAACGCCCAGGAGGACGCGGCCGCGCGCACCGGGTCGCCGGTGCTCTTCTGCGACACCGACTCCTTCGCCACCACCGTCTGGCACGAGCGGTACATCGGCGGACGCAACCCGCTCGTCGAGGAGGCCGCGGACCGCGTCGCCCACCACCTGTGGCTGCTCACCGACCACGAGGGCGTCGCCTTCGAGGACGACGGGCTGCGCGACGGCGAGGAGCTGCGGCCCTGGATGACCGACCGCTTCCGGGCCGAGCTCACCCGTACCGGACGGCGGTTCATCGAGCTCACCGGAAGCCACGAGGAGCGCCTGGCCACCGCGGTCGCCGCCGTGGACGCGCTGCTCGCCGGCAGCTGGAAGTTCGCCGCGCCCCTGCCGGAGCGCCGATGAGCACCGCCCCCGCGGGCTACGACCCGCACGCCTTCGAACCCTTCGCGGTCACCGTCGACCTCGCCGTCTTCACGGTCCGCGGCGGCCGGCTGCACGTCCTGCTCGTCGAACGGGGCGAGGACCCGTACAAGGGGCACTGGGCGCTGCCCGGCGGCTTCGTCCTGCCCCGCGAGTCCGCCGAGTCCGCCGCCCGCCGGGAACTCGCGGAGGAGACCGGACTGACGGAGGACACCGCCGGCGCCCTCCACCTGGAACAGCTGCGCACCTACAGCGACCCGGACCGCGACCCCAGGATGCGGGTGGTCTCCGTCGCGTACGCCGCACTCGTCCCCGACCTGCCCGAGCCGCGCGGCGGCGGCGACGCGGCCGGTGCCCGGTGGTGGGACGCCGGAGCGCTCGGCCCGCTCGCCTTCGACCACGACCGCATCCTCGCCGACGCGCACGACCGGATCGGCGCCAAGCTCGAGTACAGCTGTCTGGCCACCGCCTTCTGCCCGCCCGAATTCACCCTGGGGGAACTCCAGCAGGTGTACGAGACGGTCTGGGGCGTCGAGCTGGACCGTCCCAACTTCCGGCGCAAGGTCCTCACCACGCCCGGCTTCGTCCAGGCAGTGGAGGGATCGCCGCGCCGCACCGGCGGGCGGGGAAAGCCTGCCGCGCTCTACCGGGCGGGTGCCGCCACCGCCCTGCACCCTCCACTGCTGAGACCGGAAGGAAGAAGCACGTGAACGTGACCAGGACCATCACCAAACAGGCCGCCACCGGCGCGCTGACCGGGCTCGCGCTCGGCGACGCCCTGGGCTTCCCGACCGAGTTCAACAACGTGCCGTCGATCCTCGCCAAGTGCGGGCCGTGGCGCGCGATGCGGCTGCCGAAGCCGGCGCACGTCACCGACGACACCCAGATGACACTGGCTCTGGGGCGGGGCATCCGCACCGCCATGGACCGCGGACTGCTCACCCCGCTGCGGCTGACCCGCCCGGTACGCGAGGAGTTCGTCGACTGGTACCACTCGCCCGACAACAACCGCGCCCCCGGCCGCACCTGCATGACCGCCTGCCGGCTGCTCGACAGCGACCGGCTCTGGCAGGAGGCCAGCCGGACCGGCTCCAAGGGCTGCGGCGCCAACATGCGGGTCGCACCGGTCGGACTCGTACCCGGACTGAGCGATGAACAGCGCTCCGGCGCCGCCCAGTTGCAGGCGGCCCTCACCCACGGCCATCCGACCGCGCTCGCCGCGTCCGACCTGACGGCCCGCGCGGTGTACCTGCTGGCCCAGGGAGCGGAGCCGATGGGCCTGATCGGGCAGCTGCGTTCGTACGCGTACGAGAACAGCGGCCGCTACCTCACACGCTGGCTCGGCGACCTCTGGCGGTACGCGGGCGACTCCTCGCCCGAGCTGTACATCCAGCGAGGCTGGGACGAGTGCCTCACCGCCCTGGCCCGCGTCCAGGACGCGCTGCGCGACCCGTCCCCGGAGACCGACCCCTGCGAGCTGACCGGCGACGGCTGGATCGCCGAGGAGGCCCTGGCCACGGCCCTGCACTGCTTCCTCCTCTTCCCCGAGGAACCTGTCACCGCGCTCCGCCGCGCCGCCTGCACCCGGGGCGACTCGGACTCCCTGGGCTGCCTGACCGGCGCGTTCGCCGGGGCGCACCTGGGCGCCGGGGCCTGGCCCAAGGAGTGGGCGGAGCGGATCGAGTACCGCAGCGATCTGCTGTCGCTGGGGGCGCTCTGGGATTCTTGAGCCATGCGTACGGACACCAAGCACCTCGAACAGGCCGGGCTGCCGGTCACGGACCTGGGCCCGGTCCTCGCCGAAGAGCGCCACCCGCTGCTGTTCGCCACGGTCTCCGGGGCTCATCTGTACGGGTTCCCCTCGAAGGACTCGGACGTGGACCTTCGGGGGGTCCATCTCCTGCCCGCGGAAGACCTCGTGGGACTGCGCGAGGCCGAGGAGACGCGCTCGCGGATGTGGGACCGGGACGGGGTCGAGATGGATCTCGTCACGCACGACCTGCGGAAGTTCGTCCGGCTGATGCTGAAGCCGAACGGCTATGTGCTGGAGCAGCTGCTCTCGCCGCTGGTCGTGCACACGAGCGGTCTGCACGCGGAACTGGTGGGCCTGGCACCGGGTGTGCTCACCCGTAACCACGCCCACCACTACCGGGGTTTCGCCAACACCCAGTGGCGGCTCTTCGAGAGGACCGGCGAACTGAAGCCGCTGCTGTACGCGTTCCGGGCGCTGCTCACCGGGATCCACCTGATGCGCAGCGCCGAGGTGCGGGCACATCTGCCGACCCTCATCGGGGAGGTGGCCGCACCCGCGTATCTGCCCGGGCTGATCGAGGCGAAGGCCGAGGCGGAACACGGGGGAGCGGGGGATGTGGACGGTGCGGTGGTGGCCCGGGACGTGGCGGCGCTGCACGGGGTGCTGGACCGGGCCCAGGCGGAATCGGAGCTTCCCGACCGGGCCGGGGGTTTCGAGGAACTGCATGACCTCGTGGTGCGGGCGCGGTTGACCGGGCGGGTGTCCTAGAGGCCGCCCGCGGAGTCCTCGCCGGGCCAGGACGCGGACGCCCGGCGGGTGCGGATCAGGAAGTCCTCCACCCGGGCCCGGTCCGGCTCCGGCGGGAGCGGGGAGTCCCTCGCGGCCTCGTCGTTCTCCTCGGCGAGGCGGTTCATCCGGCGTTCGACCTCCGCCCACGACACCTCGCCCCGCTTCACCGCCAGCAGCTCCTCGCGGGCCGCGCCCACCCCGATCGTGAGCTCGCCCGTGCGCAGCAGGTCCCGGCCGGAGGCCAGCAGCCGCAACAGGTGCATGGCGTGCTTCCAGCGCGGCGCCCCGTGCAGCCGCACGTCCGCCTCCAGCTTCCCGCGCTGTCCCAACGCGTAGCGCACGAAGGTCCGGTGGGCCAGCCGGGAGAGGAACGCCCCGCGCAGGGAGAGGAGTTCACGGCCCACGGCGTCGACGTGCTCCACCAGCGGTGAGTGCAGGCACTCCAGCACATTCGGGTTGGCGCGCAGCGCCAGCTCGCAGAAGCGCTCCAGCTCCCACGAGAACTGTTCCTGCGCCGGGCCCTCGACATGCGTCGGCGGCTTCTCGAACCGCCAGAACAGCGGCGTCGGCGCGAGGAACACGCCGCGCCGGTCGGTGTCGCTCCCCTCCGTGGCGAGCCCGAAGGCGCGTGAGCCCATCACACAGGAGTAGACCGTGTGGTCGCGTACGAGAGCCTCGGGACCGGGGGTGATCATGCCGGCGAGGGTACGTGAGCGAAAACGGGTTGCACCGGGAATTGCGGGAGCGCCCTCCGGCACCCCGCCCAAGTGGCAGAAGGCCGGGTTCTGATCGACATTGTCGATAAATCATCCCCTCCGGAAAGGCAGAACCATGGCAGGAAACGATCTCGGCAGCCTGCTGGGCGGCTTGCTGGGCGGCAGCCAGGGCAGTGGCCCGGGCAGCGCGGGCGGCGCGGGCAACGTCCTGGGGGCGCTGCTGGGCGCGCTCGGCGGCGGCCAGGGCGGAACGGGCGGCGGCAACGCGCTCGAAGGGCTGATCGGGATGCTCACCAGGTCCGGCCTCGTCGACCAGGCGCAGTCCTGGGTCGGCACGGGTGAGAACCAGGCGGTCAGCGGGGCCCAGATCAGCGAGGCACTGCCGGACGAGACCCTGCAGAAGGTCGCCCGGGAGGCGGGCGTCACCCCGGAACAGGCGGCCGACGAGATCGCCCGGTCGCTGCCGACGGCGGTCGACAGGCTGACTCCCTCGGGGGAGGTGCCGGAGGGCCGCTCGATCGAGGACCTGGCCCGGGAGCAGCAACTCTGACAGCGGAAGCGGCCCGAGGGCCCGCCCGGCGGACCGGAGCCGGGCGGGCCCTCGGGCCGTGCCGGTGTGCCGCCCCGTCTCACGGACAGAGCACCCCGGACCGGCTGCCCCGCCGCCCCTCTAGGCTGGCCGGGCAGAGAGATCACGCAGGCGGACAGCAGGCGCGAGACGTACGAGGAACCGAGGAGCACGACGTGGCGGTACGAGCGGTCCGCGGAGCCGTCCAGCTGGAGCGGGACGAGGCCGGGCACATGGACGAGCGGGTCGGTGCCCTGCTCACCGCGGTCCTGGAGCGCAACAGCCTCGTCGCGGACGATCTGATCAGCATCTGGTTCACGGCCACGCCCGACCTGCACAGCGATTTCCCGGCCGCCGCCGCACGCGGGCTCGGTATCGTCGACGTCCCGCTGATCTGCGCCCAGGAGCTGGACATCACGGGCGCCATGCCCCGCGTGGTGCGCGTCCTGGCTCACATCGAGACGTACCTTCCCAAGTCCGAGATCGCCCACGTGTACCTCGGTGCCACCGCCGCACTTCGCAAGGACATCGCCCAGTGAGAACCGCCGTCGTCATCGGAACGGGCCTCGTCGGCACTTCCGCAGCCCTCGCCCTCGCCGGGCGCGGGATCCAGGTCCACCTCGTCGACCACGACCCCCGGTCGGCACGCACCGCCGCCGCGCTGGGCGCCGGTACGGACGAGGCGCCCGAGGAGCGTGTGGACCTGGCGATCATCGCCGTGCCGCCGGCCCATGTGGCCCCGGTGCTGGCCACCGCCCTGCGCGACGGCATCGCCCGCGGCTACCTCGACGTCGCCAGCGTGAAGGGCGGCCCGCGCCGCGAGCTGGAGGCACTCGGACTCGACCTCACGCCGTACATCGGTACGCACCCCATGGCCGGCAAGGAGCGGTCGGGCCCGCTCGCCGCCACCGCGGATCTCTTCGAGGGCCGGCCCTGGGTCCTCACCCCGACCCGTGACACCGACACCGAGGTCCTCAACCTCGCCCTGGAACTGGTCGCGCTCTGCCGGGCCGTCCCGGTCGTCATGGACGCCGACGCGCACGACCGGGCCGTCGCCCTGGTCTCCCACACCCCGCAGCTGATCTCGTCGATGGTCGCCGCCCGCCTGGAGGAGGCCGACGAGACCGCCGTGCGCCTGTGCGGCCAGGGCATCAGGGACGTCACCCGGATCGCCGCCTCCGACCCCCGGATGTGGGTGGAGATCCTCGCCGCCAACCCCGGCCCGGTCGCCGACGTGCTGGCCGGGGTCGCCGCCGACCTCGACGAGACGGTACGGGCGCTGCGCGGCCTGCAGTCCGACGACGACGCCAGGCGCCGCGAGGGCACCGAGGGCATCGAGGACGTGCTGCGCCGCGGCAACGCGGGCCGCGTCAGGGTGCCGGGCAAGCACGGGACCGCCCCCACCGCGTACGAGACGGTGTCCGTGCTCATCAGCGACCGGCCGGGCGAACTGGCCGGGATCTTCGCCGACGCCGGACGGGCCGGGGTCAACGTCGAGGACGTGCGCATAGAGCACGCCACCGGCCAGCAGGCCGGCCTGGTCCAGCTCATGGTCGAGCCGAGCGCGGCCCCCGCGCTGAGTGCGGCGCTGCGCGAGCGGGGCTGGTCGATACGGCAGTAGGTCCGGGGCGGCGGGACCGGAAGGCCGTTGTCCACAGGGGTGCAGAGACCTGCTCCGGCACTCGGTAACCTTGTGCGGGGCGGGTACGCACGCGCCCCCGTCCCGCCCACCCCGTGTATCAGGAAGGTGTCCACCACCGTGGAAACCCGTACGGCCCCGGCCGCAGTGATCGTCGCCATCGACGGGCCCTCCGGCACCGGCAAGTCGAGCACGTCCAAGGCCGTCGCCGCGCAGCTCGGCCTGAGCTACCTGGACACCGGCGCCCAGTACCGGGCGATCACCTGGTGGATGCTGAACAACGGCATCGACGTGCAGGACGCGATGGAGGTGGCGACCGCGGCCGCCAAGCCGGTCATCGTCTCCGGCACCGACCCCGCCGCCCCGACGATCACGGTCGACGGCGAGGACGCCTCGGGTCCGATCCGCACCCAGGAGGTCACCTCCAGGGTCAGCGCCGTCAGCGCGGTCCCCGAGGTGCGCACCCGGATCACCGAGCTCCAGCGCACCATCGCCGCCGCGGCCGAGCGGGGCATAGTCGTCGAGGGCCGGGACATCGGCACCACCGTGCTGCCCGACGCCGACCTGAAGATCTTCCTCACCGCTTCCCCGGAGGCCCGCGCCGCCCGCCGCAGCGGAGAGGTCAAGGGCTCCGACCTCGCCGCCACCAAGGAGGCGCTGATCAAGCGGGACGCGGCCGACTCCGGCCGCAAGACCTCCCCGCTCGCCAAGGCGGACAACGCGGTCGAGGTGGACACCACCGAGCTGACCCTTCAGCAGGTCATCGAGTGTGTCGTCACCCTCGTCGAGGAGAAGCGGGCCGCGAAGTGACCCAGGCCACGGGCTCGCCCTCGCCGCGTGGTGCGGCGGTCGGGCGCGGGATCGGCATCGGGCTGATGTACGGGCTGTGGAAGCCCCGCGTCCTCGGTGCGTGGCGGGTTCCCGCCTCCGGACCCGTCATACTCGCGGTGAACCACTCGCACAACATCGACGGTCCGATGCTGATGGGCACCGCGCCCCGGCCCGTCCACTTCCTGATCAAGAAAGAGGCGTTCGTCGGCCCGCTCGACCCGTTCCTGCGCGGAATCGGTCAGCTGAAGGTGGACCGTACGACCGCCGACCGCACCGCCATCACCCACGCCCTCGGCGTGCTGGAGAACGGCGGGGCGCTCGGGATCTTTCCCGAGGGCACCAGGGGCGAGGGAGACTTCGCCTCCCTGCGTGCCGGGCTCGCGTACTTCGCGGTACGCAGCGGGGCGCCGATCGTGCCCGTGGCCGTCCTGGGAAGCACCGAGCGCCGCGGACGGTTGATATCGGCACTGCCGCCGCTGCGCAGCCGGGTCGACGTCGTCTTCGGCGACGCCTTCGATGCGCAGGAGGGGGCGCGCAGCTCGGACAAGGGCGGCGGTGGGCGACGGGCGGGCGGTCGGCGTACCCGCAAGGCGCTGGACGAGGCGACGGTACGGATCAAGGCGCGGCTGACCGCCCATCTGGACGAGGCCAGGCGTTTCACCGGGCGCCAGGTAAGACTTGAGTAGTGGGCCGCGCAGTTGTGGTCCATCGATGATGATGCAAAGAGGAACGGACTTCATGAACGACCAGATTCACTCCGACGGCTCGGACCACGAGCACGGAGCGCTTGGCGACGCCGAGTACGCGGAGTTCATGGAGCTCGCCGCGGAGGAGGGCTTCGACCTCGAAGAGGTCGAGGGCGCGATCGACGAGGCCGGACATGGTCCGCTGCCCGTGCTCGCCGTCGTCGGCCGTCCCAATGTCGGCAAGTCGACGCTGGTGAACCGGATCATCGGCCGCCGTGAGGCGGTCGTCGAGGACAAGCCCGGCGTCACCCGCGACCGCGTCACCTACGAGGCGGAGTGGGCGGGCCGCCGCTTCAAGGTCGTCGACACCGGCGGCTGGGAGCAGGACGTGCTGGGCATCGACGCCTCCGTCGCCGCCCAGGCCGAGTACGCGATCGAGGCGTCCGACGCGGTCGTCTTCGTGGTCGACTCGACGGTCGGCGCGACCGACACCGACGAAGCCGTCGTCAAGCTGCTGCGCCGGGCCGGCAAGCCGGTCGTGCTGTGCGCCAACAAGGTCGACGGACAGAGCGGCGAGGCGGACGCCACCGCGCTGTGGTCGCTGGGCCTCGGCGAGCCGCACCCGGTCTCCTCGCTGCACGGCCGCGGCACCGGTGACCTGCTCGACGCCGTGCTCGAAGCGCTTCCCGAGGCCCCGGCCCAGCGCTTCGGCACCGCGATCGGCGGCCCGCGCCGGATCGCGCTCATCGGCCGTCCGAACGTCGGCAAGTCCTCGCTGCTGAACCAGGTGGCGAACGAGGACCGCGTCGTCGTCAACGAGCTGGCCGGCACCACCCGCGACCCGGTCGACGAGCTGATCGAGCTCGGCGGCATCACCTGGAAGTTCATCGACACGGCCGGCATCCGCCGCCGCGTCCACCTCCAGGAGGGCGCGGACTACTACGCCTCGCTGCGTACCGCCGCCGCCGTGGAGAAGGCCGAGGTCGCCGTCGTCCTGATCGACGCGGGCGAGTCCATCAGCGTCCAGGACCAGCGCATCATCACCATGGCCGTGGAGGCCGGGCGGGCCCTGGTGATCGCGTACAACAAGTGGGACAAGCTCGACGAGGAGCGCCGCTACTACCTGGAGCGCGAGATCGAGACGGAGCTCGCGCAGATCGCGTGGGCGCCGCGGGTCAATGTCTCGGCCGTCACCGGCCGGCACATGGAGAAGCTCGTACCGGCGATCGAGACCGCCCTCGCCAGCTGGGAGACCCGCGTCCCCACCGGCCGGCTGAACGCCTTCCTCGGCGAGATCGTCGCCTCCCATCCGCACCCCGTCCGTGGGGGCAAGCAGCCCCGGATCCTCTTCGGCACCCAGGCCGGCACCAAGCCGCCGCGCTTCGTGCTGTTCGCCTCGGGCTTCCTGGAGCACGGCTACCGGCGGTTCGTCGAGCGCCGGCTGCGTGAGGAGTTCGGCTTCGAGGGCACCCCGATCCACATCTCGGTGCGGGTCCGCGAGAAGCGCGGCCGCAACAAGTAAACGGCCAGGGCGTACGACAGAGCCCCGGTCCGTCCCGCAGCGGGGACGGACCGGGGCTCTGTCGTACGTTCAGGCCCCGCGCGAGCCCGGGGGCAGGGCCGCCGGCTGGGCGCGCCCGGAGTGCCGGCCCACCCGCTGCCAGGAACCGGAGCCGCCGGTGTGTGCGCCGGCGGCTCCGGCGGTGCTGCCGTGTCCGGTGGCTCCGCCCGTGACGGCGAGGCCGGTGGAGAAACCGGCGGAGTGGCCGGAATGGCCGCTCAGCGGGAGACGGCTGCCGAAGAGCCCGGAGCCGAAGGCCATGAAGCCGAGATTCTCCTCGCCGCTCCGATCACCCGGCAGCGCCCGGAACGAACGGCGGTACTCGGAGTACAGCGCGTCGTAGATCGGGGTGTGGGACGGACCGCCCGAAGGGTCCTGCGAGGGGCGCATGGCAGGGATCGGGCTCGGGCGCTGATGGGAGGAGTCGTATGAGTGCACGTATGTGCCAACGACACCGTTGTCCGTCGGATGCGGGCGCGGCGGAGAAATAGCTGTTCGCCGCCGGTGCGAGGGGCCGGCCGTCATGATCAGGTACCGGCCAGCGGCATCGCGGCGGCCACCAGGAGCCCCTCGGCCGCCGCCCGGTCCAGGGCCTCGCGCAGCAGGTCCTCGCGGGGCTGCTGGCCGATCGCCCCGGCCGGGGCGGCGAAGACGAGAACGGTCCGGGACTTGTTGGCCGCGGCCCGCCAGCCCTCGGTGACCTGGAGCGGTGCGTGCGCCTGCCACCAGGCGACCGGTGCGCCACCGCCGGTGCCCGGCTGGAGCACGGCGTGCAGCTGGCCCATGGCGAGCAGGATCGACCAGCCGTGCAGCATGGCGGGCACCTGGTCCATCCGGTGGACCGGGTGGAAGCCCTGCTCCAGCAGCAGCTGGAGGAATTCGTCGCCCCGGCTGCCGTCCGTGCCGGGACGGGCGATGGCACCGGTCGGCTCGACGACGAGGGCCGGGTGGAGCTCTTCGTCGATCAGGACGAGGCCGCTGGTGATCCCGAGCACGGCCTGTTCGGTGGGCAGGCCCTGCGGCCGCGCCGCGTCGCCGGAGCCGTCGTCGCCGGTGATGCTGCGTACGGCGCCCTTCAGCTGCTCCTCGGCGACCTGCACGACCTGCGAGGGGATGCACGTCGCGTGGGCGAAGGCGAGGACTGCGGTCTCGTCGCCGACGAAGAGCACCGTGCTGGTGCGTTCCTGCTCGGAGTCGCCGGGGGTGCGGCAGGAAGTGCAGTCGTAACTGCCCGGGGCGTTGTCGCCGACGAGCAGCCGGTCGGCTTCGGCGTCGCCGATCTCGGCGCGTACGTCCTCGCTGACGTCGAGCATGCGCGGCACGGGTGGCTCCTCGAACTCGGTACGTGCGCCGGGCGGTTCCCGGCTCATGGAAATGACAACGGGCGAGCCGCGGCCGGGGTCACGCGGGAAAGGGAACGTAATCGAACCAACCGGCGCAGAGGGTGAATCTCGGGATCCAGGCGACCGATCGATGGTTGTTTGTCCTGATCCGGCGGGGCGTGATGTGGTCGACTCGGTCACACGCCGGTGCGCCGATACGTCGACAAAGCGGGAAAGCGGGCGAGTTCACGGCTGACCGGAATTCGCCCCTGCGCGGAGTGAACCGTCGACGGGCCCGTGCCGTCATGCCAAGTGCAGCCTGCCGCTGATCAGCCGAACCGGGAGACATGGCGTTCCATGCACATTTCTTTCCTGCTCCACAACGCCTATGGAGTCGGGGGCACGATCCGCACGACGTTCAATCTCGCCGGAGAGCTGGCCGGGCACCATGACGTCGAGATCGTGTCGGTCTTCCGGCACCGCGACGTCCCCGCGCTGGGCGCCCCCGAAGGGGTGAGCCTGAGCCACCTCGTCGACCTGCGGAAGAAGAGCCCGACGTACGACGGCGACGCGGCCGACTACGCCCGCCCCGCGACCGTGTTCCCGCGCGGCGACAGCCGGTACCGGCAGTACAGCAGGCTGAGCGACGCACGGGTGGCGGACCATCTGCGCTCCCTGGAGGCGGACGTCGTGGTCGGTACCCGGCCGGGGCTCAATGTGCACATCAGCAGGCAGGCCCGCCGCGGCCCGGTCCGGATCGGGCAGGAGCACCTCACCCTCGACAGCCACGGCTACCGGCTCCGCCGCGAGATCGCGCACCGTTACACCCTGCTCGACGCGATCACCACCGTCACCGAGGCCGACGCCCGTGCCTACCGGACCGGGTTCAAACTGCCCGGCGTACGGATCGAGGCCATTCCCAACAGCGTGCCCGCACCGACGGTCCCGCCCGCCGACGGCGACCGCACCTGGGTGATCGCCGCGGGCCGGCTGCACAAGGTCAAGCGGTACGACCTGCTCGTCCGGGCGTTCGCCGACGTGGTCGCGGTCCGCCCGGACTGGCGGCTGCGCATCTACGGCGGCGGCGACGCGACCGGGAACGAACGCCAGTCGCTGCTGACGCTCATCGGTGAACTCGGCCTGCACGACCATGTGTTCCTGATGGGACCGGTCAATCCGCTGGAGGCCGAGTGGCCCAAGGGGTCCATCGCCGCGGTCACCTCGGACCGCGAGTCCTTCGGCATGACCATCGTCGAGGCGATGCGCTGCGGCCTGCCGGTCGTCGCCACCGACTGCCCGCACGGCCCCCGCGAGATCATCGACGACGGCACCGACGGACGGCTGGTGCCCGTCGGTGACACGGCGGCGGTGGCCGACGCACTGCTCGGACTGATCCAGGACGACGAAGCACGGCACCGCGCGGGTCTCGCCGCACTGGCCGCCTCGCAGCGTTTCGATCCGTCGCGGATCGCCGAACGTCATGAACGGCTCTTCGCCGAACTCGCCTCGCGCGGCCCGCGCGACCGCTCGCACGGCGCGATGAGCACCACGCTGCACCGCGCCCGGGGCACCGTGCTGGACGGGGCGTACGCCCTGCGCTACAAGGCAGCCGCCGTGATCCGCAAGGGGAAGACCGCATGACCGCCACCGCAGTGCGAAGGACGCCGCGGGCCGACTGCACCGTGGGACCCGACGGCGGGATCACCTTCGATCTCGGCCTCCGCCGCCATGAGGGCGAGCGGACCCCCGAGCTGCTGCTCCGGCTCCGCGGCGCCAAGGGCCCGGACCGCGACACCGGGACCGTCCGGCTGTCGCTGAGCCCGCTGCGCGACGGACGGCTGCGCGCGGTGCTGCCGGGGACCACACGGCCTGCCGAGGGCCGCTGGGACGTGTATCTGCGGGAGCCGGGCGGGGACGACGACGGGGCGGTGGCCGTCGAGCCGGGGATCAGGGACCTGCGCCTGCTCGTCGACCGCGTACCGGCGAGCGGGCCGGTCGCGGTCCGCATCCCGTACCCGACCCTCGACGGCCGGCTCGCCGTCCGCTGCTGGCTGCGCGCACCGCACGCCGAGGCCGGACCGGTGACCTTCGACGGGACCGGGATGACCGTCGAGGGCACGCTGCACGGGGTGGGTCTCGGCGACGGCGCCCGCGTCGAGGCACGAGCGCCCGGGGCCGACGGCCGGGTCCTGCGGGTGCCGGTCACCGGGCAGGACGGCGCCTTCGCCTTCACGCTCCCGTTCGACCGGCTGTCGAACGGAGCGGCCGTCGCCGCGCAGCAGCTCTGGACGCTCTGGCTGGTTCCCGGGACGGCGGCGGGCGAGCCGGCGGGCGGCGTGCGGATCTCCCGCATCCTCGACGACGTCTGGGACCGCAAGAAGATCTTCGTCTACCCGGGCCGCAGCGCGGGGGAGGGTGTCCGGGCGACCCCCTGCTACTCCACCGACAACGACCTCTGCGTGCGGCTCGAACCGGCACCGTAGACCTGTCCGGCGCGGGGCTCGTTTCCAATACCGGGGCTTGCGGACACAAGCTGTCCGCAAGCCCTGGCAGACTCGCCCCATGTTGGAGACCTCGGCACGGCTGCTGCGTCTGCTCTCACTGCTCCAGGCGCACCGCGACTGGTCCGGCGCCGATCTCGCCCACCGGCTCGGTGTCACCCCGCGGACCGTCCGGCGCGACGTCGACAAGCTGCGCGAACTGGGCTACCCGGTCAACGCCAGTCCCGGCACCGGTGGCGGGTACCAGCTCGGCGCCGGTGCCCAGCTGCCGCCGCTGCTCCTGGACGACGAGGAGGCCGTCGCCGTCGCGGTCGGTCTGCGCACCGCGGCGGGCAACGGCGTCGAGGGCATCGGCGAGACCTCCGTACGCGCCCTGGCCAAGCTGGAACAGGTGCTGCCGGACCGGCTCCGGCGCCGGGTGAACGCGCTCAACACCTTCACCGTGCCGCTGCTCCGGGGCCCCGTCGCGTCGGTCGCCGACGCGGGCGTCCTGACCGAACTCGCCGTGGCCTGCCGGGACGCCGAACGGCTGCGCTTCGATTACCGGGACCACTCCGGCTCCGTCTCGCGGCGGACCGCGGAACCGCACCGGCTGGTGTGCACCGAGCGTCACTGGTACCTCGTCGCCTGGGACCTGGACCGCGCGGACTGGCGTACGTTCCGGGCGGACCGGATCACCCCCACGCCGCCGCACGGCCCGAGGTTCACCCCGCGCGAGGCACCCGCGGAGGATCTGGCGGCCTATGTCTCGAAGGGGATCTCCACGTCCGTGTACCCGACGCGGGCGGTGGTCCGGCTGAAGGCGGGGATCGAGCACGTGGCCGAGCGGATCGCGCCCTCGGCCGGGGTGCTGGAGGCGGGCGACGCCGAAAGCTGTCTGCTGCGGACCGGGGCGGCCACCCTGGACGTGCTGGTCATCCACGTGATGATGCTGGGATTCGACTTCGAGGTGGTCGAACCACCGGAGCTCCAGGACGCGATCAGGGTGGCCAGGGACCGGCTGACCAGGGCCCTGGGGTGAGCCCCGGCCTGCGACAACGCCATACGGACGGCCGGGGCGGCCCGCTATACCAGTGGCAGCCGGCGGCCGTCCTCGTACCGCATCGCGAATATTGTGACCAGAGGATAAGGCTGCCATAAGGAAGCGTGAATTCCCGGCGACCTACTCATTTACGCAGGTTATTCGGCAAGGGAATTCCGGTCGCTCGGCACGGGATATTCCGTTCCGATTCCGGGCCTTCCGCCTGATCATTTTCCGGCTTGTGTGATTACTGTGTGTCCGGCCCTCTGGGCGCGTGTCCGGGTGGCGTGATTCATACGGCGGGTGTGTCGTGATCCTGTGACAGAAGTGTGACCGGCGGGGAACGTGAGGATGCCCGGCGATGGTGGGCGCCCCGGCTTCCGTCGCCGCCCGCGGCCGCCTACGGTGAAGGACATGGCACCCATACCGACCCCTCCCGTCCAGCCCGACGACGCGCCGGGTGCGTACGTCGGCCTCGCAGCCGACGCCGCCGAACGGCGGGCCCGCAGCCATGGCTGGAGCACCGTCAGATCCCTGCCGCCGGGTGCGATCATCACCATGGAGTTCCGGAGCGGACGGATCAACTTCGAGGTCGACGACGCCGTCGTCACCCGCTGCTGGGTGGGCTGAGACCTCCGCGACCGCGACCCGGGCGTCCGGCTCCGGACATGAGTGAAGGCCCCGACCGGAGTCGGGGCCTTCACTCATGTCCGGGGGAGCGGCTGTGCGTACCGGCTCCCTGATCGCCCGGGTCTCAGCCGCCGGCCACCGGGCGGGCCGGGCTCGTGCCGCCGCGCGGTGTGCGGTCGGCGTGTGGCGGCCGCCGGCTGCCGGCCGGGGTGACCGGGGTCCGCTCCGAGCGCACCACGTGCGCCGGATGCGAGGCGTGCGCGCGCGAGCGGGTGGCGGTCGCGCCGGCGGCCCCCGCGACCGCCGGCTCCAGCGCCGGGCTCTGCACCGGGGTGTCGCTGCCGGCCGGCTGGGGCGGCAGCGCGGGCCTGGGCCCGCCGGCCGCGACGGGCACGGAGGGAACGGGGCGGCCGAACCCCCGCAGGTTGTCGCGCTGGGCGAAGATCCAGGCTTCCGCCCGGGTGATCAGCGGCTCGACCCAGGGCAGGCCCAGCATGATCAGCAGCCCCGCCGCCCAGCCCAGCAGGACGTCGCTGAGCCAGTGCGTACCGAGATAGACGGTGGTGAGGCCGACGCCGAGCGAGACGATGGCCGACATGGCGGACAGATAGCGCCGGGCTCTCGGGGTGGTGGCCAGATAGGCGAGGATTCCCCAGGTCACGACCGCGTTGGCGGTGTGGCCGGAGGGGAATATATCGCCGCCGGCGAAGAGTTCGGCGGAGCCGATCTGGGTCGCGTAGTGCGGTCCGAGCCGTCCCAGGCCGATCTTGACCGCGCCGACCGTCACATTGAGCAGCAGCAGCGCCGCGCCCAGCGTCAGCAGCGGTCGCAGCGTGTGCTGCCGCCAGGAGCGCCAGCCGAGCCAGCAGGCGACCATGGTGGCGGTGGGGCCGCGCTGGCCGAGCACGATGTAGTAGTCGAGGAACGCATGGATTTCCGGCCACTGCTGATACGGCCGGAAGAGCATGACCTTCCAGTCCAGGGTCACCAGCCAGGACGAGACCAGCACGGCAATGACGATGGCGAGATAGAACGCCAACGTCCCGCCGAAGAGCGCGATGCGGTGACGGCTCATCCGCGGTGGCTCTATCTTCGGCGGCTCCGGCTCCCGGTCCAGCCGGGCAAAGATGTCGGTACGCACCCAATCGACGTTACAGCGAGTTAGTGCGGGACCAGGTCGATCCGGTCTCTTTGTGATGACGATGTGATGTGGACTATGTCTCAGCGGGGTCTTAATTCCCGACCCCCGTGAGCATCTCGAAGGGTCTTCGCGCTATTGATTTCGCACGCATTTCGGAAGGGTGTTTGGAAGCGGGCGGAAAAGCGCAGGAGGTGCCGGTATGAATTTATCCGGGCCCGGCGGGAGGCTGAACGGACGGTGCCGGTCCGGTCACCGGCCGCCTTCGGCGGCGGCCCGGGGGGTGTCGCGCGGGGGTGGCCGAGTACCGTCCTGTGCCGAGTGCGGAGCGCGTCCCCGCAGGTCCGGGCAGTGACCCGGCGTGGCGTACGCCACACCCCGTGGTCCGACCGGGTATGAGGTGGACCACGTGGGCGGGCTCCGAACTCGCGTACGCTGACGGATCACTCGCCCGTCGATGCCGGGCCATGAGGAGCGGCGAACCGCCGCGTCCCCGGTTGGCCCGCCGAGCGCGAGGGACCTTTTGGGAGGTACATGCATGTCCGGGACGACCACAGCCCGAATCCGGCTGCGCCCAGCAGCCGACGGTGCCAATCGATGGGTCGTCCTCGTCGTCCTCTGCCTCAGCCTTCTGCTCGTGGCACTCGACTCGACCGTGCTCCACGTCGCCGTACCCGCCGTCACCGAGGACCTGCGGCCCAGCGCGGTCGGTCTGCTCTGGATCGTCGACGCCTATCCGCTGGTCTGTGCCTCGCTGCTGATCCTCTTCGGCACCCTCGGGGACCGGGTCGGCCGCCGCCGCGTGCTGCTGCTCGGCTACGCCCTCTTCGGCGTCGCCTCCGCGATCGCCGCGCTGGCCGACGGCCCCGGCGTGCTCATCGTGGCGCGTGCCCTGCTCGGGGTCGGCGGCGCCATGATCATGCCGGCGACGCTGTCGATCCTCCGGCAGGTCTTCCCCGACCGGCGTGAACGGGCCGTGGCGATCGGTATCTGGACCGCGGTCGCAGCCGTGGGCGCCGCCACCGGTCCGGTCATCGGCGGCTTCCTCGTCGAGCACTTCTGGTGGGGCTCGGTCTTCCTGATCAACGTCCCGCTGATGGCGCTGATCCTGCCGGTCGCACGACTGCTGCTGCCCGAGTCGCGCGGCAGCCACGACGGTCCGTGGGACGTGCTCGGCGCGCTGATGGCCGCCGCCGGAGTGCTCGGGGTGGTGCTCGGGGTGAAGCGGGCGGGCGCCGGTGAGGTGCTGAGCCCGGCCACGCTGGTCCCGCTGCTGATCGGTGCGGGGCTGCTCGTCGTGTTCGTACGCCGTCAGAAGCGGCGTACGCATCCCCTGATCGACATCGCGCTGTTCACCAGGCCCGCCTTCTCCACCGCGGTGGGCTGCATCGTCCTCGCCATGCTGGCCCTGGTCGGTCTTGAGCTCATAGCCGTGCAGTACCTCCAGCTCGTCCTCGGCCTGAGCCCGCTCCAGACCGGTCTGCGGCTGCTGCCGCTCACCTTCGCCGCCATGGCCGCGGGCGCCACCGGCTCGTACACCCTGCGCCGTGTCGGACCACGCCGGATGGTCGGCTGGGGCTTCGTGCTCACGGCCGTCTCGGTGCTGATCCTGACCGCGATGGGACAGCACGACCGGCCCGCACTGCTGACGGCGGCCTTCATCGCCCTCGGCTTCGGGCTCCAGACCACGCTCTTCGGGGCGTACGAATCCCTGCTCAGCGAGGCCCCCGTCGACCGGGCGGGCGGGGCGGCGGCGATCGGCGAGACGTCCTACCAGCTGGGTGCGGGCATGGGGATCGCCCTGCTCGGCAGTGTCATGAACGCCGCCTACGCCCCCGGGCTCTCGAAGCTCCCCGAAGCGGGTGTGCCGGCCGGGGCCGGCGCGGCCGCCGCCCATTCGCTGGGTGAGGCCTACCAGGTGGCGGACCAGTTGGGCGGTCCGCTGGGGGCGGTGCTCCGCTCCACGGCGCGCCACTCCTTCATCACGGGACTGCATGTCACGCTGCTGGTCAGCGCCGCCCTGCTGCTGGTCGGCGCGCTCGCCGCGCTGCGGCTGCCGCGGGTGATGGACTGCCCCGCGCCGGTGCCCGACGAAGCCGGGCGGGCGGACGAGGGTGGGACGCGCGAACACCGCTCCGCGCACGAGGCCTCCGCCCCGGACCGTGCGCAGCGGCCTCTCCCGCGGCCGGCCCGGCGCCGACCCGCCGGGGCGACCGGCTCTGGACGGGCGGCACACTGAGCCCTAACGTCGGTGCGAGGCCATAACTAACACTGCTAGTTTCAGTATCGCGCGAGCCGTCGGAGGCGTCCTCATGTCCACCACCGAGTCCTCGAAGCTCCCACCGTTCGACCCCGCCGACCCGATCGGCATCGACGATCTGCTCAGCGCCGAGGACCTCGCGATCCGCGGGACCGTACGCGAGTGGGCCGCCGACCGCGTCCTGCCGCACATCGCCGAGTGGTACGAGAACGGCGAGCTGCCCGACATCCGCGAGCTGGCCCGTGAGCTCGGCTCGCTCGGTGCGCTCGGCATGTCCCTCCAGGGCTACGGCTGCGCGGGCGCCACCGCCGTCCAGTACGGACTGGCCTGCCTGGAGCTGGAAGCGGCGGACTCGGGAATCCGCTCCCTGGTCTCCGTGCAGGGATCGCTCGCCATGTACGCCATCCACCGCTTCGGCTCCGAGGAGCAGCGCCGGCGCTGGCTGCCGGGCATGGCGGCCGGTGAGATCATCGGCTGCTTCGGCCTCACCGAACCGGACCACGGCTCCGACCCCGCGGGGATGCGTACCTTCGCCAAGCGCGACGGCGGGGACTGGGTGCTCACCGGCCGCAAGATGTGGATCACCAACGGCTCGGTCGCCGGGGTCGCCGTCGTCTGGGCGCAGACCGACGACGGAATCCGCGGATTCGCGGTGCCGACCGACACCCCGGGCTTCTCGGCGCCCGAGATCAAGCACAAGTGGTCGCTGCGCGCCTCGGTCACCAGCGAGCTGGTGCTCGACGAGGTCCGGCTGCCGGCCGACGCGGTGCTGCCGGGCGTCACCGGTCTGCGCGGCCCGCTCAGCTGTCTCAGCCACGCCCGATACGGGATCGTCTGGGGAGCCATGGGCGCGGCCCGCGCCAGCTTCGAGGCTGCCGTGGACTACGCGAGGACCAGGGAGCAGTTCGACCGGCCGATCGGCGGCTTCCAGCTCACCCAGGCCAAGCTCGCGGACATGGCCGTGGAACTGCACAAGGGCATCCTGCTCGCCCACCATCTGGGGCGGCGGATGGACGCGGGCAGGCTCCGCCCGGAGCAGGTCAGTTTCGGAAAACTCAACAATGTGCGGGAGGCGATCGACATCTGCCGTACCTCGCGCACCATCCTCGGCGCCAACGGGATCTCGCTGGAGTACCCGGTGATGCGCCATGCGACGAATCTGGAGTCGGTGCTCACCTACGAAGGGACCGTGGAGATGCACCAGCTGGTGCTGGGCAAGGCGCTCACCGGTCTCGACGCGTTCCGCTAGAGGCCGGAACGTCCGGCGAGCGCCCTGCTCAGCTCTGGTTGAAGAAGCCGTCGGCCGGCCGGGCGACGGCTTCGGTGACCACCTGGGTGTCGGCCGGGCTCAGCAGGAAGACCCGGGTGGCCACACGCTCGATCGAGCCGCGCAGTCCGAAGATCAGCCCGGCGGCGAAATCCACGACACGCTTCGCGTCGGTGGGGTCCATGGTCGTGAGGTTGACGATCACCGGAACGCCGTCCCGGAAGAGCTCTCCGATGGCCCGTGCGTCCCGGAAACTGTCCGGAGTGACCGTGGCGATCCGGCGGCCCGTCTCCTCGGCCGTCTCGGACGCGATCTGCACCCGGGGGTCGGTCACCCATGCCTGGCCGGCCCCGGTCTGCGGGCCCTCGGCGTACTCGTCGTCGTAGTACCGCTCGTCGTTGTCCTCCACGAGGCCCAGCCAGGCACTCGCCTTGCGCACCGATCCCATGGACGCCTCCTCTCACCGCGGTTCCGTCTTGTTCCGCATCTCTTTCGTCTCCCTATGGTCGTCCATGATGCGGATCGTGCGCCAAGTGGATAGTCGGCGCGCAGGGGATTCGTGACGGTACTGGCACAGAAGATGTGGCGATTCGTCAGGGTTTCTCCCGCATAAGGAGTCTGAAAGAAAGAAAATATGATGCCCAGGCCGTACGGGTGATGCGGGGGACGTACGGGTGAACGGGGTGCTCGATACGATGCACTTCGCGCGGCCGCACGAGGCCGGCGCGAAGGTGAACGACTCTCGGGGGATCGTCGTGTTCGGAATAGTCAGGCCCTGTGCCCATCGGTTGTCCGAGGGGCTCAGGACCGAATGGATGGCCCATCTCTGCGGGCTCTGTCTCGCACTTCGCTCCGATCACGGCCAATTCGCCCGGATCGTTACGAACTATGACGGTCTGATTGTTTCTGTTCTGACGGAGGCTCAGTCCGAGCGCACCACCGGATGGCGCCGCACGGCGGGGCCCTGCCCGCTGCGTGCCATGCGGACCGCCCCGGTCGCCCGCGGCGAGGGGGCCAGACTGGCCGCCGCCGTTTCCCTGGTACTGGCCTCGGCGAAGGTCCGGGACCACGTCGCGGACGGGGACGGCCTGTTGAGGCGCCGCCCGGTCGCCGCCGCCGCGCGCCGGGTCGCCGCGGGCTGGGACCGGGCCGGCGCGCGCACCGGCGCACAGCTCGGTTTCGACACGGCGCTGCTCGTGGACGCCGTCGACCGGCAGACCGGCATCGAGCTGATCGCCGGGCCCGGCACCCCGCTGCTCACGGTCACCGAACCCACCGAGACCGCCACCGCGGCCGCCTTCGCCCACACCGCGGTGCTCGCCGGCAGGCCGCAGAACGCGGCACCGCTCGCCGAGGCCGGTCGCCTCTTCGGGCGCCTGGCCCATCTGCTGGACGCCGTGGAGGACCAGGAAACTGACGCCGCGTCGGGCGCCTGGAACCCGCTCACCGCGACCGGCACCTCGCGGGCGGAGGCCCGGCGGCTGTGCGACGACGCGCTGCACGGTGTACGGCTGGCGCTGCGCGACGCACAGTTCACCGACGGCAAGCTGGCCCATGTGCTGCTGGCGCACGAGCTGCGCCAGTCGGTGGACCGGGCCTTCGGTACCACCTCGTGCTCGCACCCGGCGGGCGGCGTGCTCCTGGACGGAGCCGACGCCGCGTCAGGCTCCCGGCAGACCGGGTCCTTCGGGCCGGCGCCGGGCAATCCGTACGCACCGGGCCCCGGCGGCCCGGCGGGCCCGCCGCAGCCCCCGCCCGAGCCGCCGCGCGACCGGCGCGGTCTGATCGCGGGCTGCCTGGTGTGGGCGGGGCTGGCCTGCACCTGCCAGATGTGCTGCGGCACGTTCGACGACCCGTGGAGCCATCAGCGCCGCGAAGGCCTCTGCAACCAGTGCGACTGCGGCGACTGCTGCGATGCGTGCGACTGCTGCAGCAACTGCGGGGACTGCTGCGACGGGTGCGACTGCTGCGACTGCAGCTGCTGAGCCGGGTGCCCGGCACGGCGGCCGGGCGCCCGGTCCGGCTGCAGGGCGCCCGGCCGCCGTGCCGGGCGTCCGGTCCGGATCACTTGATCTCGGGCGGCGAGATCTGCGAGGTACTGATCGCCGAGGCGCCGATGCCCCACTTCTTCAGGATCCGGTCGTAGGTGCCGTCCGCCTTCAGACCGTTCACCGCGGCCTGGAAGGCGGGCGCCAGCTCGGTGCCCTTCTTGAAGGCGAAGCCGACGTCGAGGCGCTTGAACTCATTGAGGAAGCGCACGCCCTCCTGCTGCCGCACCGCGTACCGCAGCCCGTTGATGGTGGACATCACCACATCGCTGCGGCCCTGCTGGAGCGAGGCCCAGGTGGCGCCCTGGTCGCTGTACGTCTTCACGTCGTACGGCTTGCGGCCCGCGTCGGCGCACAGGTGCCGGTTCTCCTCCAGGGTCACCTCGAAGGTGGTGCCCGCGCCGGTGCCCACGGTCAGGCCGCAGAGCTGGGTGAGGTCGGTGACCTTCTTCAGCCTGCTGTCGTCGCGGACCGCGAAGCCCTGGCCGTCATTGATGTACGTGACGAAGTCGATGGTCCTGCGGCGCTCCTCGGTCACCCCGAAGTTGCCGGTGCCCACGTCGTACTTTCCGCTGCCCAGCGCCGGCAGGATCGCCTCGAAGGAGGCCACCTCGCGGGTGAACCTCAGCCCTAGCTTCCTGGCCACCGCGTCCGCGAAGTCGATGTCCGTACCGGCCACCGTCCTCCCGTCCGCGAGGTAGGTGGCGCCGGGCGGGTTGCTGACGCTCGCGGCGATGTTCAGGGTCCCCGCGGAGCGGACGCCGGCGGGCAGCAGCTTCGCCGCGACCTCGTCCTTGCGCACCGACGAGACGACATCGGTCGTCGGCACCTTTCCCTTGGCGCCGCCGTCCCCGGCGGCACCGGCCGGTGCGGACACCGGATCGCCGGACCCGCACGCGGTGAGGGCGAGAGCGGCGACGGTGATCAGCGCGAAGGCAGCGGTGTGCCGGGTTCGGGGCATGAGGAGGTTCTCCAGGGTCGTCGGCCGTGAGCGGGCGCGGCAGGGCAGCGCGCGGCGGCCTCAGGGCCGGTGCGAGGAAGGACGGCGGAGCGAGGGGAGGGGAGAGCGGCGTCGTGTGTGAAGGCACGCAGGGAGAAATGCTCGGACGCCGGAAAGGGCGCGAGCCGGAGACGCGGGAGACGCAGGGGGTCGGCTCAACAGGAGGAGGACCACACGCGACCGAAGTCGATGTGGGAGCGCTTGACCAGCCACTGCTGCGAATGCATGGCCCAAGTGGAACAGGCATCCGGTGGTCCGTCAACTGAACCGAGACGTACGGCTCATAGTGTGGACAGTCTTGACAGCGCGCGGTGAACGGCGCTTATCTCGGAGGCGGACCGGCGCTGAGGGGCCCGGTCCACGTTGTGTTTCGTCTGAAGGCATGCCCCGTGTTCGATCTCTGCATCCACGGAGCCTTCGTATGTCCGCGCAGACAGATACCCTCCCTCAATCTCCTCCCGCCCCGCTCGCCGGGAGCGACGGAGCCGACCGGCTCCGGATCGTGCCGGTACGCCGCAGGGGCCAGTGGGCGGCGGCCGCCGCTGTCCTGGCGCTGCTCGCCCTGGCGCTGAACTCCGTCATCCGCAACGACGCCTTCCAGTGGGACGTCGTCGCCGACTACTTCACCACCGCCGCGGTCCTGCGCGGCCTCGGTCTCACCCTCTGGCTCACGGCACTGGTCATGGTGCTCGGCTTCGCCCTCGGCACCCTGCTCGCCGTCCTCAGACTCTCCGCCAACCGCGTGCTCCGGACGGTCAGCTGGGGATACGTCTGGCTGTTCAGATCGACCCCGATCCTGGTCCAGCTGCTGTTCTGGTTCAACATCGGCGCGCTCTACCCGGAGATCCTCGGCGTCCGTACGGTGAACCTCCTCGGACCCGTCACGGTCGCCGTCATCGGGCTCACCCTGCACGAGGCCGCGTACGCCGCCGAAGTCGTCCGCGGCGGCATCCTCTCCGTCGGACGCGGACAGATCGAGGCCGCCCAGTCGCTGGGCCTCGGGCCCTGGCGCAGGTTCCGCCGGATCGTCCTCCCGCAGGCGATGCGCTCCATCGTCCCGCCCGCCGGGAACATGCTGATCGGCACCCTCAAGGGCACCTCGATCGTCAGCGTCATCGCCGTGCAGGACCTGCTGTACTCCGTGCAGCTCGTCTACCACCGCACCTATCAGGTCATCCCGCTGCTGCTGGTCGCCACCATCTGGTACGCCGTGGTCACCTCGCTGCTCGGCATCGGCCAGCACTACGTCGAGCGGCACTACGCACGCGGCACGGCGGGTGCCCGGTGAGCGGCACGCCGACACTCGTCGTCATAGGCGCCGGGCCGCGCGGCACCGGCCTGATCGAGCGCATCGCCGCCAACGCCCCGGACCTGTACGGGGACCGGCCGCTGGCCATCCACCTCGTCGACCCGTACCCGCCCGGCGGCGGACGGATCTGGCGGCACGAGCAGTCGCCGCTGCTCTGGATGAACTCCATGGCCGAGGACGTCACGATGTTCACCGACGACACCGTCCGGCAGGAGGGACCGATCCGCCCCGGGCCCGCACTGCACACCTGGGCGGCGGACATCCGCGACGGGCGTGCGGCGCTTCCCGACGGGGCGGAGGTCGAACCCGAACTCCTCGTGGAGATAAAGGCGTTGGAGGGCGACGACTTCCCCAGCAGACGGCTGCAGAGCGTCTATCTGCGGTGGGTGTACGAGCAGGCCGTGGCCGCCCTCCCGCAGCACATCACCGTCCGCTGGCACCGGGGCGCCGCCCTCCGTGTCACCGGGCCGCGCGAAGGCCGGCAGCGCGTCTGGCTGGAGGGGCGCGACACCCCGGTGCTCGCCGACGCCGTTGCCGTCACCATCGGCCATCTCGATGCCGAACCCGAGCCGGAACAGGTGGAGTTGGCCCGCTTCGCCGACCGGCACGGACTCCTCCACCTGCCACCGGACTTCACCGCCGACACCGATCTGACCGAGGTGCCCGCCGGTGAGCCGGTCATCGTACGGGGCTTCGGGCTCGCCTTCGTCGACCTGATGGTGCTGCTCACCGAGGGGCGCGGCGGACGGTACGAGGACGGCGAGTACGTGCCCTCCGGGCGGGAGCCGGTGCTCCACATCGGATCGCGCCGCGGCGTCCCGTACCACTCCAAGATCGGCTACGCCTGGGAGGGCGAACAGCCGCCGCTGCCGCGCTTCCTCGGCCCGGACCGGACCGAGGCCCTGCTGAAGGCGGACGGGCCGGTCGACTTCCGGCGCGATGTGTGGCCACATATCGACAAAGAGCTCGGCTACGCCCACTACCACCGGCTCTTCACCGCCCACCCCGAGCGCACCACCGGCGACCGCGCCTCCTTCGAGGCGGCGTACGCGGCGGCGGACCCGGCAGGCCCGGAACTGGCCGCCCTCGTCGCCGCAGCCGTCCCCGACCCCGCGGACCGGCTCGACCTCGAAGCGCTCGACCACCCCCTGGACGGCGTGCGCTACCCCTCGTACGACGCACTGCAGGAGGGACTGCGCGGCTACATCACCGCCGACCTGGAACGCCGCCACGACCCCGCACGGAGCCAGGACCTCGCCGTCTTCCTGGGACTGCTGTCCGCCTACGGGCAGCTGATCCGGCTCGGCGACATCGGAGGCTGGTGGCACGGCTTCTTCAGCTTTCTCGCCTCCGGTCCGCCCGGACCCCGGCTGCGCCAGCTCCTCGCGCTCTCCCGGGCCGGCGTCGTCCGCTTCCTCGGCGCCGGAATGACCGTCGAGGCCGACGAGCGGCGGGGCCTCTTCCTGGCCGGCAGCGCCACCGTGCCGGGGCAGTGGATAGCGGCCCGCACCCTGGTCGAGGCCCGGCTGCCCGACCCCACACTGGAGCGCACCCGCAGCCCGCTGCTCCAGGAGCTGTACGAGGACGGGGCCGCCGCCACCGCCACCGGACTGCTCTCGGTCGACCCCGACAGCGGCCGGATCCTGGGCCGGGACGGCCGACCGCACCCGCGCCGCTTCGCGCTCGGCCCGTTCACCACCGCCCGGGCCGGCGGAGCGTTCACCCGGCCGTGCACCGGCGGCCCGGCCTTCCGGCAGAACGACGCCACCGCCCGTACGGCGCTCGCCTTCCTCCGCGACCTCGCCCGCGGCGACGGCTGACCGCCCCCGGGAGGGCACGGCCCGCCACCCCACCCTCGTACACCGCAGCCCAAGGACCCTCATGCGAACTCCTCCACCAGGTCCACGTCGTCCACCGACGCAACGGCAGAGCCCCGCCCCTGCTGGTGGCCTCGACGGTCCGGTACATCCTCCTGACCACCGCGTCCCCCGTCCTCCAGCACTACGTCGAACGCCACTACGCCAAGGGGGCAGCACGATGAGCAGTACCACCACCGACACCACCGGGGCCCCGGACGCCATGGTCGAGATCCGCTCCGTCCACAAGAGCTTCGGCAGCCTCGAAGTGCTGCGCGGCATCGACCTGTCCGTACGCACCGGAGAGGTCACCGTCGTCCTCGGCCCGTCCGGATCCGGCAAGTCCACACTCCTGCGCACCATCAACCACCTGGAGAAGGTCGACCGCGGCTGGATCAGTGTCGACGGCGCCCTGGTCGGCTACCGCAGGGACGGCGACAAGCTCCACGAGCTCCGCGAGCGCGAGGTGCTGCGCCGGCGCACCCGGATCGGCTTCGTCTTCCAGAACTTCAACCTTTTTCCGCACCTCACCGTGGTGGAGAACATCATCGAGGCCCCGGTCGCGGCCCTCGGCCGCCCGAAGCGGGAAGCCGTCGCCGCCGCGGAGAAGCTGCTCGCCCGGGTCGGGCTCGCCGACAAGGCGGACGCCTACCCCGAGCAGCTCTCCGGCGGGCAGCGGCAGAGGGTCGCCATCGCCCGCGCGCTGGCCCTCGAACCCAAGCTGCTGCTCTTCGACGAGCCGACCTCGGCGCTCGACCCCGAGCTGGTCGGGGAAGTCCTCGACGTCATCAAGGACCTGGCGCTCCAGGGCACCACCATGATCGTCGTCACCCATGAGATCGGCTTCGCCCGCGAGGTCGCCGACACCGTCGTCTTCATGGACGAGGGACGGATCGTCGAGCAGGGCGCCCCCGGCGACGTACTCGACCGTCCGGAGCACGAGCGCACCCGCGCGTTCCTGTCCAAGGTCCTGTGATCGCGCCCATGTTCCCCATGAGGAGCACGATGAGGAGCACGCCCGTCTCCGCCCGCCGCCCCCTGTCCGGCGTGCTCACCACCCGCACCGCCACCGGGCTGCTCACCGCCTGTGGTGCCGGTGACGCCGCGACGGGTGAGGTGAAGCCGGCCGGCCCGTCCGGAACCACCGGCACGCTCTCGGGCGCGGGCGACGGGCTCCGGGGCAGGGGCGCCGCCACCACGAAGAAGGACAGCGGCCGGGTCGGGGCGTACGCCGCGGCCATCGACCACATCGTGCGGACCGCCCCGTACGCCGGGGTGATCGAGCGCCGGGGACTCACCGGCGAGGCCGTCACGAAGTCCGGGATCAACCCGCCCGGCCTGCCCGGACCCAGGAACTGAGCCCGCGAGAGCGCTCATACGACCCCGAGAGGTACCCCTCCATGTCCACCGCATCCCTCCACCTGGCCGCCGAGATCGGCGGCCCGCCCCGCTACGACCCCGGGCACTACATCGGCCTCGCCCGGCTCGCCGAGCGCGGCGCCCTCGACTTCGTCACGCTCGGGGACTCCTTCGCCAGGCCCGGGCTCGACGCGCTCGCCGTGCTCTCCCGGGTCGCGCCCGCCACCGGCAGGATCGGCCTGGTGCCCACCGTCACCACCACCCACACCGAGCCGTTCCACGTGTCGTCCGCCGTGGCCACCCTGGACTGGGTGAGCCGCGGCCGGGCGGGCTGGAACGTCGATGTGTCCAGGACCGGGGCCGAGGCCCGGCTGTTCGGCCGGCGTCCGGCGGCGCCCGCCGAACAGCTGTGGCGCGAGGCCGCCGAGAGCGCCGACGTGGGTGCCCGCCTGTGGGACAGCTGGGAGGACGACGCCGAGATCAGGGACGTCGCCACCGGACGCTTCATCGACCGCGACAAGCTGCATCACGTCGACTTCGAGGGCGTCTCCTTCTCCGTTCGGGGACCGGCGATCGTGCCCAGGCCCCCGCAGGGGCACCCGGTCACCGTCGTAGACGGGACGAGCGGCCCGGCCCGGGAGACCGCCGCCCGCCATGCGGACGTCGTACTGGTCCGGGCCACCACCCCCGAGCAGGCCGCCGGGGCCCGCGCCGACCTGCGCCGGCGCGCGGCGGCGTACGGGCGCGACCCCGGCACGCTCCGGGTCCTGGTCGCGCTCACCGTCGACCTCGGCGACGCCGAGACCGCCCCGGAACCGGGACTGGAGAGCGGACCTCCGCTCTCCGCGGGCGGCTCGTACTACCGGGGCGGCCCGGTGGACCTTGCCGAACTGATCACCCGGTGGCACCGCGGCGGCGCGGCCGACGGCTTCCACCTCACGCCCATCACCCCCGGGCGCGACCTCGAACGGATCGTCAACGGCACCGTGGCCCTGCTCCAGCACCGCAGCCTGTTCCGCACCTTCTACCCCGGCGGCACCCTCCGTGAGCACCTGGGGCTGGCCCGCCCCGCCAACCGGTACGCCCTCGAAGGAGGACGGGCATGAGCACCGCGACGAGGCAGATGCATCTCGCCGCCCACTTCCCGGGCGTCAACAACACCACCGTCTGGGCGGACCCCCGCTCCGGGAGCCAGATCGACTTCTCCTCCTTCGAGCACCTGGCCCGCACCGCGGAACGCGGCAGGTTCGACTTCTTCTTCCTCGCCGAGGGGCTGCGGCTGCGCGAGCACAACGGCCGCATCCACGACCTGGACGTGGTCGGCCGCCCCGAGTCCCTCACCGTGCTCGCCGCGCTGGCCGCCGTCACCGACCGGCTCGGCCTGGCCGCCACCGTCAACGCCACCTTCAACGAGCCGTACGAACTGGCCCGCCGCCTCGCCAGCCTCGACCACCTCAGCGACGGCCGGGCCGCCTGGAACGTCGTCACCTCGTTCGACGCCTTCACCGGGGAGAACTTCCGCCGCGGCGGCTACCTCGACCGGGCCGACCGGTACACCAGGGCCGCCGAGTTCGTCGCCACCGCCCGCGGACTGTGGGACGCCTGGACGCCCGACGGCGCCCCGCGCCCGTTCAGGCACCAGGGCCGGCACTTCACCATCGAGGGCGAGTTCACGGTCCCGCGCTCCCCGCAGGGCCATCCGGTCGTCATCCAGGCCGGCGACTCCCCGGACGGCCGCGAGTTCGCCGCCTCCACCGCCGATGTCGTCTTCACCCGGCACGGCACCCTTGAGTCGGGGCGCGCGTTCTACGCCGACGTCAAGGCCCGGCTGGCGAAGTACGGCCGGGAACCCGACGAGCTGAAGATCATGCCCGGGGTCACCTTCGTACTCGGCGACAGCGACGCCGAGGCCCAGGAGCGGGCGGCCGAGATCCGTCACCGGCAGGTCTCCCCGCAGAACGCGCTGCTGGCCCTGGAACGGATCTGGGGCCGCGACCTCTCCTCCTACGACCCCGACGGACCGCTGCCCGAGACCGACCCGGACCCCGGGTCCTCGCCGGCCCGGGGCCGGGTCGAGCACGGCGATCCGCTCGCCGTCGCGGCGCGTTGGCGTGCGCTGTCGAAGGAGAAGGGGCTGTCCATCCGGCAGACCGTCATCGAGGCGACCGGACGGCAGTCCTTCATCGGCAGCCCGCTGACGGTCGCGGAGCAGCTCATCGGGTTCGTCGCCGCCGACGCCGCCGACGGATTCATTCTCGTACCGCACCTCACCCCGGGCGGTCTGGACGACTTCGTCGACCGGGTCGTCCCGCTCCTCCAGGAGCGCGGGGTGTTCCGCTCCGAATACACCGGTCCCACGCTGCGGTCGCATCTCGGGCTCGCCGAGCCGGTATGGAAAGGTTGACCGCATGAGCACGGAAGCACCGCAGCCGCACGGTTTCGAGCAGGCGGCACAGGACTGGAAGCACTGGCACGAGGAGCGCACCGCCACGGTCGCCGGCCCCTACGGACCGCTCTCCCTCACCGGCACCCACTGGCTCTCCGACCACCCGGAGGGCCGGATTCCCGGGGTACCCGGGCAGTGGCGGGAGGACGGCGACGAGCTGGTGCTCAGCGCCTCGGCCGCGGACGGGCTGACCGTCGACGGCGAGCCCTTCACCGGCCAGGTCCGGCTCACCGCCGACCGGGGCCCGATCGGCGAGTCCCGCGTCGCGCACGGCGGGCGGCGGCTGGTCGTGCTGAGCCGCGAAGGGCTCTGGGCGGTACGGGACTTCGACCCGGACTCCCCGGCGCGGCGCGCCTTCCGGGCCATCGAGGCCACCCCGTACGAAGCGCGCTGGGTGCGCGCGGGCACCTTCCGCCCGTACGACAGTGCCCGTACGGTCCGGGTCGAGAACGCCGACGGTGTCGAGCGCGGGCTCGGACTCGCCGGTGAGGTCGCCTTCGAGCTCGGCGGAACGGAGCACACGCTGCAGGTCGCGGTCGAGCCCGACGGCTCGCTCTGGGCGGTCTTCGCCGATGCCACCAGCGGGAACAGCAGCTACCGCTTCCGGTTCCTGCGGCCTTCGGCGCCCGCCGGGGACGGCAGCGTGACGGTCGATCTCAACCGCGCGCTGCTGCCTCCGTGCGCCTTCGCGGACCACTTCATCTGCCCCTTCCCGCCCCCCGGCAACACCCTGTCCGTCGCCGTCGAGGCGGGGGAGCGCAACCGCGTCGACGGCTGACGTCCAGTCATATTTCATCGGGGCCGCGGCTCCGGCAGTCCGTACGCTGCCGGGGCCGTTCCCGTGCGGCGCGACAAGTTCAGGCCAGAGGGCCCTCTTGCGCCACAAGTTGACGCCTTGAATACTCCCGAGCAGCGCTTGTCAGGAACACGGCATGCCCGCATGCGCGGGCGCACGACCGTGCGAACGACTGCGCCTCACGGGTCCGACCACCCCACAGGCGGACCCCCGATTTCCCCTCGGGAGGAATGAAAAGTGAGGATCAAGCGCACCACCCCCCTCAGCGGTGCCGCAAGACGCACCAGGGCCGTCGCCATCGCCGCAGGCCTTGTCGCCGTCGCCGCCCTGGCCGTCCCCAGCGCCCAGGCCGACACCAACACCACCTTCAGTGCCTCGCAGCTCTCCGCCGCGAGCGACGCCGTGCTCGGCGCCGACGTGGCGGGCACCGCGTGGAACGTCGACCCGGTGAGCAAGAAGCTCGTGGTCACCGTCGACCGCACGGTCTCGCAGGCGGAGATCGAGCAGATCAAGCAGTCCGCCGGAGCCAACGCCGGCGCCCTGAAGATCGAGCGCACCGCCGGGACGATCAGCAAACTGCTCTCCGGCGGCGACGCGATCTACGCCCCCGGCTGGCGCTGCTCCCTCGGCTTCAACGTCCGCAGCGGCAGCACCTACTACTTCCTGACCGCCGGTCACTGCACCGACGGAAACCCGCCCTGGTACACCAACTCGTCGAACTCCACCAGCATCGGCCCGACGGTCGGCTCCAGCTTCCCGACCAACGACTACGGCCTGGTCCGGTACGACAACGCCTCGGTCTCGCACGAGGGCACCGTCGGCAGCGTCGACATCACCAGCGCGGCCAATGCCACGGTCGGCATGTCCGTCACCCGCCGCGGTTCCACCACCGGTACCCACAGCGGCTCCGTCACGGGCCTCAACGCCACCGTCAACTACGGCAACGGCGACATCGTCTACGGCATGATCAAGACCAACGTCTGTGCGGAGCCCGGTGACTCCGGCGGTCCGCTCTACTCCGGTTCCAAGGCGATCGGTCTCACCTCCGGCGGCAGCGGCGACTGCTCCTCCGGCGGCACCACGTACTTCCAGCCGGTCACCGAGGCGCTCAGCGCGTACGGGGTCAGCGTCTACTGACACCCTGGCACATCCCCGGACCGGCCCTCGAACAACCGGCCGACCGAGACGGAGCCCCTGCCCGAATCCTGGGCGGGGGCTCCCGCTCACCCCGCGGCTTTTGAGAGGATGTGGGGCAGGTCGGTCACGCAGGAGCAACGGGGGCGGGTACTGCGCCAGCCGGAGGGATGCCTCCGGGACCCCCGGCAGACACCTCAGGGGGTTCCAGGTCCGTGAAACGCATCGGAGTGACCGGTCATCGCACCATCCCGCAGGAGGCCCACGCCCATGTGCTCGCGGGGTTACGGGCAGCGCTCTGCGGCCTCGAAGGCTCCCTGGAAGCCCTCTCCAGTCTGGCGGTGGGGGCGGACCAGCTCTTCGCCGACCTCGCCCTGGACCGCGGCGCGGACCTGACCGTGGTCATCCCGAGCGGCGACTACGAATCCTGCTTCGCCGACGCGGCCGAACTCGCCCGCTACCGCGCCCTCAAGGACCGCGCGGTGCGGGAGGTCCATCTGGACTTCCCGCACTCCACCGACGAGGCGTACTACGCGGCGGGCACGTACATCGCCGACCACTGCGACCGGCTGCTCGCGGTGTGGGACGGCCGGCCTGCCCGTGGCCTCGGCGGCACCGGCGACATCGTGACGTACGCCCGGAGCCTGGGCCGCCCGGTCACGGTGATCTGGCGCGAGGGCGTGGAGCGCGCCTGATCGCCGACGCGGCCGCCCGGCCCGCCGGCCTCATGTCACATCTGGTGCCGGGCCAGCCAGTCGGTGTGCTGCGGCGAGACGATCCGCTCGGTCTCGAACACGGCCCCCGGCCACTGACGCTCGGTCAGCGTCGTCTCCATCGCCACCTGCATGGCCTCCAGGTCCTGCTCCACCAGCGAGTGGGCCGAGATCAACGGATGGTGACGGCGCATCTCGCTCCACGCCAGACAGGCGGCCGCCGCGGCCGACAGCACCCCCGTCACGGCGAAGGACTGGGCGACGGAGAAGGTCCTCAGCAGGGCGAACACCAGGGCGAGCGCGGTCAGTGCGGCAATGGTGGTCGACCAGACCAGGGTGGCCCGCCGGGAGACCTCCTGGCGCCTTCGGTACCAACTTCTCTGCTCGATGAGACGGTCCCGCACGTATGTCTCCTTGCGCACGGTGAACGCCTTGTCCCGTAACTCGCGCATCGAGTCGGTGATCAGCCCGCCCGAATCCGCGGTCAGGTCGCGGGGGTCGGCCCACCCCACTTTGCGCAGTTCCTGAAGGCCCTCTTCCAGACGATTCGCGAACACCGCCTCGGGGTGCAGGGTGCCGGTGTCGAAAGGCGAGCCGTGCACCGAGTAACGCCAGCACATCGACTTGATGAACTCTGCCGCCGAGCGGTTGAGTTGCCAATGCGACTTTGCTTTGCGCCGGGCGGAGAGGTACGTCGTGATCAGGACACCCAGGTAGGCCAACACCGCTGCCGCATCGGTGAGTTGAAACGTGTCACCCATCTCGGCGTGCCACGGGAGTGCTGCCGGGACGGTCCCCGTGACCAGGAGAATCAGCTGAATACGGGTGGTGTTGACGGCCTCGCGCTGCCTGGCGACGGCTATCCCGTCCGTGTGGTGAAAGAGCGCCGGGAGGTCGGCGTTCCTGAAGACCATGCTCTGGAGCGGCCCGGGAAGCGCCGTCATGTTCACTCCCGTCTGCGGTTATGTGGTCACCCAAATGGCGGAATCAATGGTTCCGTTCGATTCGCGGCAGCCACATGTGACGCTCTCGTTCCAAGGGGCGGCCCTCAGTTGCCAACCGAGGTCATGAGAGTAAAGTCGTGCTGCCGGACACTGCAATGGTTCAGATGCCTTTGCTGCATTCCTGTCCGGAACCATTCCATCGGAACAAACCCCCTCAAGGACAGCCGTGAAGACCTCTGAATCCTCCCTCTCCTTCGCCGTTGCGAAGAAGAACCGTGTGCCGCTCGCCGAGATCGATGTCCGCGGTGCCGCTGCCGCCCGGAAGCTCGGTCGCGTGCACGCCGCGGCGGCCGGTCGCCCCACTCAGGTGTCGACCTTCAACTCGGCACTCTGAAAACACCCGGAACTCCGACAACAACGCGACAAACACCCTGGAACCGATGCTCCGGGCACCCCTGGGAGCTGGCTAGACTGGTGGAATGACAGGACCCCTGGTCCCTTTCCGCGAAGTCGTTCTCAAGGTTCACAGCAGGTGTGATCTTGCTTGTGACCATTGCTATGTCTATGAACATGCAGATCAGAGCTGGCGTACCCGGCCCAGGACAATCTCTGATGATGTCATCTTCCGGACTGCTCAACGTTTGGCCGAGCATGCCAAGGCACATGCACTGCCCTCCGTGTCAGTGATCCTGCACGGAGGGGAGCCTCTACTGGCGGGGCCCGCCCGACTGCGGCGCGTCTGCGATGTGCTCACCTCCGCCTTCGACGGCGTCGCGGAGCTCGACCTCCGTATCCATACCAACGGACTCCAGCTCAGTCCCCGGTATCTCGACCTCTTCGACGAGTTCGGCGTCAGGGTCGGCATCTCCCTCGACGGCGACCGGGCCGCCAACGACCGGCATCGCCGCTACGCCGACGGACGCAGCAGTCACTCCCGGGTCCTGAAGGCCGTGGAACTCCTCCGTCAGGAGCGCTACCGCCACCTCGATCTCGGACTCCTGTGCACCATCGACATCGAGAACGACCCGCGCGCGGTCCTCGACGCGCTCACCGAGCTCGACCCGCCCCTCATCGACTTCCTGCTCCCGCACGCCACCTGGGACGATCCGCCGCCCCGCCCGGACGGTTCGCCCACCGCCTACGCCGACTGGCTCCTCGCGGTCTTCGACCGCTGGCAGGAGCAGGGGCGCCCGGTGCCAGTGCGGCTCTTCTCCTCGGTGCTGTCCACGCTGGGCGGCGGTCCCAGCCTCACCGAGTCCCTGGGGCTCGCCCCGACCGACCTCGTCGTCGTCGAGACCGACGGTCAGCTGGAGCAGGTCGACTCGCTCAAGAGCGCCTACGAGGGGGCGGCGGCCACCGGTTTCGACGTCTTCACCCATTCCCTCGACGAGGTGGCGGCCCATCCCGGGGTGCAGGCCCGTCAGCTCGGCCTCGCCGGTGTCAGCGAGACCTGCCGCCGCTGTCCCGTCGTGCGCTCGTGCGGCGGCGGCCTCTACACCCACCGGTACCGCTCCACCGGGCCCCTCGACGCCTTCGACAACCCGTCCGTGTACTGCACCGACCTGGCAGCCCTGGTGCGCGGCATCGAGGCGCGCACGGCCGCGTCCCTGGCCGCACCCGAGGTGACCGGGCGCAGTGAACTGGCCGCCTCCCAGCGCGAGCTCACCCGCATGCTGCTGGCCCGGCTGAACGCCGACGCCGAAGGGCACGACGAGGACCGCTGGGCGGAGGCGTGGGAGCTGGCCGCGGCCATCGAGGCGTCCGAGGAGGGCGCCCGCGGCCTGGACGAGGTGCTGGACCACCCGTACACCCGCACCTGGCTGCTCCATGCCCTGGAACTGCTCCACGGGCAGCCGGCGAGCATGGCGGCCGCGCGGCGGCTGCCGGTGTATCTCGCCTCCGCCGCCGTACGGGCCGGCCTCGATCTCTCCGTGGGCGTCGGCTACTCGGACGGCAGACTGGTCCTGCCCGGCCTCGGCGAGCTCCGGATCGGGGGAGCGGGGGAGCGTGGCAGGGCGCGGGTGCGCGCGATCGAGAACGGTTTCCTGGTCCGGCGGGACGAGGGCGACCCGGCCGAACGGCTGGTCCTGCGGCCGGGGGCGGCCGGCCCGGACTGGCGTCCCGTGCGCCGAATCCCGCTGCCCGGTGCCGCGGCCTCCCCGGGGTCCGGCCTGCTGCTCGACGACCTCGACCCGTACCGCGACTGCTTCGCCGCCCCGGTCTCGGCAGCGCTCGACGACCGGGCCGCCGCGGATCTGGCGGCCAGGATCGGTGATGCCTGGGCGCTGATCGAGGCGAAGGCGCCCGAGCGGGCCGGGGAGATGGCGGACCGCCTCACCACGCTGACGCCGCTGACCGGCCGGGCCCCCGCGGAGCCGTCCGTGGGGCGGCACGGCTACGGCGCACTGGGCGTCGCCGTGGACGGCAGCGCCGGGGAACTCGCCGTCGCGCTGCTGCGGGGCTTCCGACGGGCCGAATTGCAGGCTCTTGTCGATGTCACGGATCTTTACGCGGCGGACGGCTCCTGGGAACATCGAATTCCCTGGCAGGAAGAACCAGTTCCGTTTTCCCGGTTGCTGGCCGACACCTATGAGCGGATGGCGTTGGGCGCATTCGAGCCGCGCTGTCTGGAGGGCGTACCCCAGGCCCTCGACACGCTGGAAGGTGCCGCCGAGCTGACCGTCAGTGGAAAGCGGCTGTTGGATCTGATGCGAAAAGAGATCTGAGGGTCGAATTCCGGTTCGGCCCGAGGCGTCGGCGTACACGGGACAACTGGGAGGAACAACCGCAGACCGAATTCGATCAAGGAAATGATCGACTGAACCCGGGAACGTCTGACTGAAAACCGGCGTTGAATGACCGAACGCCATGGGGGTGGAGCAACGTCCGCTCCGGAATGATGAATTCGCTCGCATTCACTTCACTCCTGGGATGCGGGTGCTCACACAGGACGGGGGTCGTGTGCAAGCAACACCGCAGCAGCGAGCGGCGGACCATCGGCCGTACTTCTTCTTGAGCTATGCCCATACACCGGGCTACGGCCGTGGAACCGACCCCGATATGTGGGTCGAACGCCTCTTCAAAGATCTCTGTGACCATGTGCTGGCCATGACGGATCTGCCCGCGGGCGCACCCGCGGGGTTCATCGACCGCGAGATACGCTCCGGCGAGGGCTGGTCGGAACGGCTCGGTGAGGTGCTCGCCACCTGCCGGGTATTCGTTCCGCTGTTCTCGCCGCGCTACTTCGCCAGCGAGATGTGCGGCAAGGAGTGGTACGCCTTTGCCCAGCGCGCCATCCACCACAGGGCCCGCTCCAACCAGCGGGCCGAGGCGATCGTCCCGGCGCTCTGGGTGCCGGTACCGCCGAGCCAGCTCCCCGGACCCGCCGAGCGATTACAGTTCAACCACCGTGACTTCGGGGACCGTTATGTCAGTGACGGACTCTACGGACTCATCAAGCTCAGGCTTTTCGCCGAGGAGTACGAGCGCGCGGTGTACGAACTCGCCAAGCGCATCGTCAATGTCGCCGACACCATAAGGATCGGCACCGGCCGCCCCGTCGACTACCGGCTCGCCCCCAGCGCCTTCGGCCCGCCCGACAGCGCGGTCGGCGGCCCCCGCCCCATGCAGGTCACCATCGCCGCCGCCACCCGGCACGATCTGCCCGCAGGACGCAACGCCGACTACTACGGCGACAGTCCGCAGGACTGGAACCCCTACCACCCCGCCGCCGCCCGCCCCCTGGCCTATGTCGCCGAGGACCTGGTGCGCTCCCTCAACTACCAGGCGACGATCACCTCCTTCGACGAGGAGACCGGGCACGGGGAGGGCAAACAGCCGCCCAGCAGGCCGGAGATCCTGCTCGTCGACCGCTGGGCCCTCCAGGACGAGGACCGGCGCCGGAGGCTCGCCGCCTTCGACGCCGAGAACCGCCCCTGGGTGACGATGGTCGTGCCGTGGAACCGGGAGGACCACGAAAGCATGGCGGCCGAGGCCGAACTGACCGAGAAGCTCGAACAGACCATGCCGACCAAGATGCGCCAGGGGCGTGCCTACTGCCGTGCCGCCGCCAAGGGCGTGCCCAGCATGGAGGCCTTCGGGCAGATCCTGCCGCAGGTGGTCGAAGTGGCGGCCCAGCAGTACCTGCGGCACGCCACGGTGTACCCGCCCGCCACCGGCGGCGGACACACCGAACGGACGAGGCTGCTGGGGCCGATGGCACAGACGAACTACATCCCCGAGACACACGACCCTGCGACGGATGCGGAGGACACGGATGACGGCCGGTCGTGACGGGCGCATCGTCACCTTCTACTCGTACAAGGGCGGCACCGGGCGCACCATGGCCCTGGCCAACACCGCCTGGATACTCGCCGCCAACGGAAAGCGGGTACTGGCCGTCGACTGGGACCTGGAGGCACCGGGACTCCACCGGTTCTTCCACCCGTTCCTCGACCCGTCGACACTCGGCGCCACCACCGGCGTCATCGATCTGATCACCGAGTACGCGTGGGCCGCGACCAGCCCCGTCCAGCGCGCCGACGACTGGCACCGCGACTACGCCCGCATCCAGCCGCACGCCGTCTCCCTCACCCCCGAGGCGCTCGGCTGGGAGTTCCCGCAGGGCGGCACGCTCGACTTCGTCTCCGCCGGGCGGCAGAACCGCGAGTACTCCGCGACCGTCTCCACCTTCGACTGGGACAACTTCTACGACCGGCTCGGCGGCGGCCACTTCTTCGACGCCCTGCGCGACGACATGAAGGCCAACTACGACTACGTCCTCATCGACAGCCGTACCGGCCTCAGCGACATCGCCGACATCTGCACCGTCCACCTGCCCGACGTCCTCGTCGACTGCTTCACCCTCAGCGACCAGTCGATCGACGGCGCCGCCTCCGTCGCCCGGCAGATCTCCGAGCGCTACACCGGCCGCCCCATCTCCATCTTCCCCGTCCCGATGCGCATCGACGAGGGCGAGAAGGAGAAGGCCGATGCCGGGCGGGCACTGGCCCGGCTGAAGTTCGACCGGCTGCCGCGCAACCTGTCCGGGGACGAACTCACCGCCTACTGGGGCGCGGTGGAGATCCCGTACCGCCCCTACTACGCGTACGAGGAGACCCTCGCGACCTTCGGCGACGAGGCGGGGCTGACCAACTCCCTGCTCTCCGCCTTCGAGCGGCTCACCTCCGTCATCACCGAGCAGCAGATCACCTCGATGCCGCCGGTCGGCGAAGAGGTGCGGCTGCGCATCCGGGACGCGTTCACCAGGCGCAGGCCCGCGCTGCCCGCCGATCTCTTCCTCAGCTACGTGGCGGAGAACCGGATGTGGGCCGACTGGATCGAGTCCGTGCTCACCCGGGCCGGGTTCCGTGTCGTCCCGCGCGACGTGTCCGCGGAGCGGGAGGCCCCGGAGCCGGCCGCCGCCGAGAGCGCCGCCCGTACCGTCGTGCTGCTCTCCAGCGCCTACCTCAAGTCCCAGCGTGCGGTGAACCTCTGGGACCGGGCCGTCGCGGAGGACCCCGGCGGCGGCCGGCGCCATCTGCTGCCGCTCCGGGTCGGTGACGTACGGCTCTCCGCGCCCTACATCGACCGCAACCCCGTCGATCTCTTCCGGCTCGACGAGGTGCACGCCACCGCCGCCCTGCTGCGCGCCCTGGACCGGCCCGTACAGCTCACCGACGCCGTGTCGCCCGGGCCGCGCTTCCCGGGCACCGTCCCCAGGATCTGGAACGCCCCGCCGCGCAACCCCGGCTTCACCGGCCGCTCCCTGGTCCTGGAACGGATGCGCGACCAGCTCGGCGGCGGCATGGCCGTCGTGCTGCCCCAGCCGCAGACCCTGTACGGACTCGGCGGCGTCGGCAAGACCCAGGTCGCCCTGGAGTACGTACACCGCTTCATGGCCGACTACGACCTGGTCTGGTGGATATCGTCCGAGCAGACCGACGACGTGGTGGCCGCGCTCGCCGAGCTCGCGGTCCGGCTGGGCGCCCAGGGCGGCGACGACATGGCGGCAGCCTCCAAGGAGGCCGTCGACCTGCTGCGGCGCGGGGTCCCCTCGGACCGCTGGCTGCTGGTCTTCGACAACGCCGACGACCCCGAACGGCTCCGGCGCTACTTCCCGCAGGGGGGTTCCGGCCACATCCTGGTCACCTCGCGGAACCAGGCCTGGTCCCAGCACGGCGACGCACTGCCCGTCGACGTCTTCCTGCGCGAGGAGTCCATCGAACACCTTCAGCGCCGGGCCCCGGGGCTGAGCGACGAGGACGCCGCCCAGGTGGCCACCGCCGTCGGCGACCTGCCGCTGGCCGTCGAACAGGCGGCGGCCTGGATCGCGGAGACCGCCACTCCGATCGACACCTATCTGGAACAGCTGGCCCAGCAGGCCCCCGAGGTCCTGGCGCTCAACCAGCCGGCCGGATACCCGGAGCCGGTCGCCGCGACCTGGAACATCTCCATCCAGCGGCTCAAGGAGCGCTCACCCGCCGCGGTCCGGCTGCTCCAGCTCTGCGCCTTCTTCGCCCCGGAGCCGATCTCCGGGAACCTCCTGTACAGCAAGGAGATGATCGAGGCGCTGAAGCCTTACGACGCCTCGCTCCAGGAGAAGCTGGTGCTGGGCCGGGTCATCCGGGAGATCGGCCGGTTCGCCCTCGCCAAGGTCGACCAGGTCTCCAACTCCATCCAGGTGCACCGGCTCGTCCAGGCCGTCATCCGGGCACAGCTCACCGAGGAGGAACAGCGGGACGCCCGGCACGCCGTCCACCGCATCCTGGCGGGCGCCCGGCCCGACGACGACGAGCCGATCGACAACCCCTCGACCTGGCCGCAGTTCGCCACCATCTGGCCGCACCTCGGCCCGTCCGACGCGCGCAACTGCAAGGAGCCCGAGGCCCGCAGGCTGCTGATCGACCGGGTCCGCTACCTCTGGAAGCGCGGTGACTTCCGGACCGCGACGACGGTCTGCGAGGAGCTGCGCGAGATCTGGCGTCAGACGCTGGGGGAGCGGGACATCCAGTACCTCTACCTCTGCTTCCACCTCTCCAACATCTACCGCTCGCGCGGCCGTTACGTGGAGGCCAGGGAGCTCGACGAGATCACCCTGGCGACACAGCGGGAGGTCCTGGGCCCGGAGCATCCGCACACGTACATGAGCACCAGCAGCCTGGCGACCGACCTCGGCACGCTCGGCGAGTACACCAGGGCGATCGAGCTGGCGACCGAGGCCACCGACGGGTTCAACCAGATCTTCCACGAGTCGCACCCGAGGACGCTGGCGGCGGCCAACAACCTGGCGTTCACCCTGCGGTCCATCGGCCAGTACGCCAAGGCCCGCGAGATCGACCAGGACGTCTTCGACCGGCGCGTCGAGGTGCTCGGCGCGGAGCATCCCTACAGCCTCTCCTCGGCCATGAACCTGGCTCGTGACCTGCGGGACGTCGGGCGGTACGAGGACTCGGTCGGCATCCTCAGCCGTACGTACGACAGCTACAAGGCCACGCTCGGCCGGGCCTTCCCGGGCACGCTGAGCGCGGCGAAGAGCCTCGCGGTGTCGCTGCGCCGGGCAGGCAGACTGGAGGACGCCCGCAGGCTCACGGTGGCCACCCGGTCCAGGTACCGGGCCAAGTACACCTCCGCCAACCCGGAGTCGCTGGCCTGCGACCTCAATCTGGCGGCCGACCTGTTCGCGGCCGGCGAGGCGACCGAGGCCAGGGACACCGCGCAGGAGGTCGTCGACCAGTACATGAAGGTGCCGGGGGAGAAACATCCGTACACCCTGGCCGCGCTGAACAACCTCGGCGTCTACCAGTCGGGGTCCGGCGCGTCCGAGGAGTCGGTGCGGGTGCTGACCCGAGTGGTCGCCTCGATGCGGGAGGTGTACGGGCCGGAGCATCCCAACACCCTGTTCTGCGTGATGAACCTGGCGAACGCGACGGCGGAGCGGGGCGATCTCGATCTGGTGCTGGAGACCGAGGAGAAGGTGTCCGGGCAGCTCAGAAGGGTACTGGGGGCGCATCACCCGGAGACCCTGGCCATGACGTCGAACATGGCGGTCACGCTCGACGCGATGGGTCGCAAGGACGAGGCGCTGCGGCTGAGGACCGAGACGGTCGAGGAACTGGCCCGTCAGCTCGGTGACGACCATCCGATGACCCGGATCGCCCGGGACGACGACCGGTTCGAGCGCGAACTGGAACCGACGGCGGTATGAGCCCCGGGAGCGCCCGGCCGCCGCCGGGCGCTCCTTCGGCTGTCCGTCCGTCGCTCAGCAGGCGGGTGGCTCCAGCAGCCAGTTCAGGATCCTGGGCAGCGCGTGCAGTGCGTCGAAATGCGCTGCCGCCGGTTCCACCACGACGGTGGAGTTCGGGATGCGTTCGGCCAGCCAGCGGGAGTGGCCCACCGGGGAGAACACGTCCTTCTCGCCGTGCCACAGCATCACGGGACCCGTGATGTCCGCGGGGTCGAATCCCCACGGATTGCTGAAAGCGAGCGCGTCGTCGATCCAGCCCCAGGCGGAAGTGCGCAGCCCCTCACGGTAGTTGCGCAGCAGCATGGTGCGGACACCGGCGTCGTTGACCACCATCCGGTCGGAGTCGGTCAGCTCCTGGCGCAGATCGTCGATGAGCCGGACCGGGTTCTTCCTGATCACCGCGGACCGCGAGATGAACGACTCCGCGAGTCCGTCCGGATCGGCCGCAGCGGTGGAGTACGCCAGCACGTTGGAGGCGGCCATCCCGTCGAACCAGTCGAGACCGTCGGCCCCCCACGGGGCCAGCCCGACCAGCGCGGCGGTACGTGTCACCCGCTCGGGCATCAGCGCCGCGCAGGCCAGGGCGTGCGGGGCGCCACCGGAACGGCCCACCACGGCGAACCGGTCGAGACCGAGGTGGTCGGCGATGGCCCGTACGTCCTGCACGGCATCGGCGACACAGCGGCCCGGCAGCCGGTCGGACTCGCCGTAGCCCGGCCGGTCGTAGGTGATCAGCTGGGTCTTGCGCTGGTACAGGACCATGCCGCGCGGAGCCGGACCGAGCCTGCTGCCGGGCATTCCGTGCAGCAGGAAGACCGGTCTGCCGCGGGGATCCCCGAGACGCTCCACCACCAGATGCCGCCCGTCCGTCGCGCGCACCCGACTACGCACTTGGCGCCTCCTCCGTATGGCGGGCACAGCGTGCCCGACTTTTCCTACCCGATTTGATGATGGCTCATCAGAGCCCTTACCGGGACGGGGTGTTGAGAAACAACAAGGGGGTGTTCGGGGGCGCACCCGACCCCCGCACAGGACCCGTACGGCCGGTCGGCGGCGCCGGGCGCGGGTTTCACCGCCCGCCGGGAGCCGCGCCGATGACGACCGTGCGTGCCCATTCGGGCGGGGAGCCCGGGACGTAGGAGGGATCGTCCTCGTCCCACCCCCGGGGGAACAGGCCCACCACCGTCCGGCACGACGGCTGCGCACTCGGCCACGGGGTCTGGCCGTCGGTCAGGACCACGACGACATCGGGCCGCGGTTGCAGCCGCAGGGCCTTGGCGAAGCCCGAGCGCAGGTCCGTGCCCCCGCCGCCGACCAGCGGGATTCCCTCGGCACGGCACAGCGGATGTGCGACCCGGGCCGCCGCGTCGCAGGACAGGACGGTGACCAGGTCCCGGCGGCCGCCGACGGAGCGGGAGATCGCGGCGACCTCCAGGAGCGCGCTGCCCAGTTCGGTGTCACTGACCGAAGCGGACGTGTCGATGACCACGGCGACCCGGGGCGGTGTGCGCCTCAGGCTCGGCAGGACGGCGCCGGGCACACCGGCCGAGCGCCGTGACGGCCGGCCGTACGTGTAGTCGTCACCCGCTCCGGACCCGGACGCGGCCGAGCGTACCGCCGCACCCAGCAGCTCCCGCCACGGCTGCGGCGGGTGGAACGCCTCCTCGGCCCACCGCTTCCACCCCTTCGGGGCGTTGCCCGGACGGCCGGTGATGCCCTGCGCCACCCGGAACCTGACCGCGTCCCGCTCCTGTTCGCTGAGGCCGTGCGCGCCGTCCGGCCCGAGGTCCCACTCCCGCTCCAGTCCGTCGGCGCCGCTGCCGCAGTCCAGCCAGGCCAGGTCCTGGGTATGCGGCCCGAGCCGGAACTGACGCAGATAGTCCTCCATGAGCTGCCCCTCGGGCAGACCCAGGAAGGCCGGATCGACGACGCCCTCCGGCCGGGCCAGGCCCTCGCCGAACACGTCGTCGTTGATCTCGCAGTCGGCGGCGATGTTCATCCGCAGCCGTTCCGCGGTGCCGGTCAGTCCGCGCTCCCGAGCGACCCGGTCGCTGCGCCCGTGGTGGTCGCGCAGCAGGTGCGACACCTCGTGCACCCAGACCCCGGCCAGTTCCTCCACCGGGGTCCGGTCCACGAAACCGGGCGAGACGTAGCACCGCCAGTGCCGGTCGACGGCCATCGTCGGTACCCGCCGTGACTCCACGACACCCAGGGCGAACAGGGCCGTGGCCAGGTAGGGGCGGGCCCGGACGGCTTGCAGCCGGGCGGCGAAGAGCTTGTCGAGGTCGAGCGCCCCCGGCTCGCCGGGTGTCATCGGCCGGCCCTCGCGGCGACCGCTTCCCGGTCCGCCGTCCGGGCCGCCGCCCGGTCCGCCCGCCGGGACAGGGACACCGCTCCGGCGAGCTGCTCGATCGATGCCGGAACGTCCCAGTCCGCCCGGCGCAGCGAGGCGAGCGTGGTCGCCGGGACGACCACCACGTCCGGGGCCCCGGACTCCAGCGCTCGGACCAGGAGCGCCCACGCCGCGTCCCAGCGGGACTTCTCCGGGCGGTTGCGGACCGCCGCCACCACACCGTCGAGCACGGCCTGCCGCAGATCCCCGCGCTCGGGCAGGTCGGCCCCCGCCGGGTCGGCGAGCAGTGTCTCGGGGTCCGGCAGGTCCATTCGGTCCAGGCTCGCCAGCAGCTCCAGCCCCGGACCGTCCCCCACGGTGCCCCTGACCAGCTGGGAGAGCACGTCCCTGGAGGAGCCGGCCGCGGTCGCGAACGCGATCAGGGACAGCGTCATGTCCCAGCTCCGGGGCGACGGCCAGGGGCCGCCCCGGCGTGTCTCACCGCTGGGCAGCCGGTGCACGAGTGCCGGGCGGGCGGAGAGGAGCCCGCACACCGCGCGGCGGGCGAAGTCCACGGCCTCCGGCAGCCGTTCGGGGGCGAGCCGCGGCAGCGTCGCCCTCGGCCAGGTCCCGCCGAGGCCGCGCACCACCACCTCGTGGTCGTGGGTCCACTGGAGATGTACGAACCGGTTGGCCAGCGGCGGACTCAGCTCCCAGCCGTCGGCCGCCGAGGAACGCGGATTGGCGGCGGCCACGATCCGTACCCCGGGCGGCAGTTGCAGGGCGCCGATCCGCCGTTCCAGTACGAGCCGGAGCAGGGCGGCCTGGACGGCCGGCGGCGCGGTGGACAGCTCGTCCAGGAACAGCAGCCCCCGGCCGGCCCGTACCAGCCGCACCGCCCAGTCCGGCGGTGCCATCGGGACGCCCTGTTCGGCGGGGTCGTCGCCGACGATGGGCAGCCCCGAGAAGTCGGACGGCTCATGGACGCTGGCGATGACCGTGGTCAGCGGAAGGTCCAGGGAGGCGGCGAGCTGGGTGAGGGCGGCGGTCTTGCCGATGCCGGGCTCGCCCCACAGGAGTACGGGCAGATCGGCGGCCACGGCCAGGGTCAGGGCCTCCAGCTGGGTGTCGGGGCGGGGTTCGGTGGTGGTGTCGCGCAGCAGGGCCGTCAGCTCACCGGCGATGTCGAGCTGGGAGACGGGGTCCTGGCCGGCGGGAGTTTCGGGCATGACGAAAGGGGTGCGTACGGGCATGGGTGATCACCTTCGGGTCGTGGTGAGTGTGCGGAGAGGTCAGGGGGCCGGGTCAGCGGCGGACCGCGTGGCGCGGGTGCGCGCGGCGGTGGGCGGGGCGGCTGCGGTACGGATGGAGGCGGTCGGGTCCTTCGACCAGTCCGGCCCGGAACAGCCCGTAGGTGATCCGCTGCCGCGCCGCCGCCTCCAGCTCGTCCCGCAGTTCGCCGCTGCGCAGCAGAGCGCCGGGGCCCAGCAGGCCCTCGACGACGGCCAGCGCACCGGCGATGTCGCCGTGGTCCAGGCGTTCGCGTACGCCGGTGAGGCAGTCCGGACGGCGGTGGGCCTCGTCGATGGCCTGGAGACAGGGCAGCGGAGTGCCGGTCAGGGCGACCAGCAGTTCCTCGCGGCGGATCTCGGCCGGGTCGTGGTCGAGCGGGGCCAGTACCCCGTCGACCAGGCCGATCCGGTGCCGGGCGCCCCGGCATTCCACCAGGCGTGGCTGTCCCGCGCGGTCCACAGGCCGTACCGGGCCGGCCGGTGGACGGTCCGGTGCCAGTGCCGCGGCGACCAGCGGATGCAGCCGGCCGGCCCCGATCGCACCGGTACGGAGCAGATCGAGGTCCGGCAGCACCCAGGTCGCCGCGTCGGGCAGGACGGGCGGCGCGGCGGAGCCCCCGTCCGTGGCCGGGGAAGCGGACGCGACCCGCAGCGCGGGCGGCCCGGAGCCGTCCCCGTCCGGGGCCAGATCCAGGAGCAGCCGGTGTCCGGCCCCGAGCCGCACGGCGACGGTCCCGGCGGCCCGTCCCCCGGCCCGGAGCAGGATCCTCGCCTCGTCCGCCCACCGGTCGACGGCGCAGCGGCGTCCCGGCGGCACCGTCTCCAGCACATCGGGAGGCACCGCGGTCCGGCCGTCGGCGGGCGGCCCGTCGGCCCCGGACCGGATCCGCAGCTCACCGGCCCTGCGCGCGTCCCACAGATGGCGGTGCAGGTCCAGGCGGAACCGGGGGTTCGGGCGGTGGTGCGGATGGCGGCGGGCATCGGCCCCGGAGTCGGATCCGTCCCACAGCGCGAGCCCGATCCGCTGACCGGCATCCGCCCAGGCGGGCGGAGTCCGCACCACCAGATGCACCGGGCGCACGCCGCCGGGCCCCTCGGTGTCGTACCGGGCCAGAGAGACCGTCAGGCCCGGACGCAGCAGTCCGCGAGGGGCGATCCTGGGCAGGTGCCAGCGCAGCAGGTCGGGAGCCAGATGGCGCAGATCGTCCCGGATCCGGGACGCGAGGTCCCGGCCATGGGTGCGGGCCACGGACCGTGGAGTGAGATCGACGTCGACGCCTGCGGCGGCGCAGGCCCCCGACCAGTCGCCGGTATGACGGCGGGCGGTCGCGGTCTCGATCATGGAGGGCGGCACGGCGAACTCTCGCACGCGCAGCCAGAAGGAAAGGCGGGAATCCTCGTTCGCGGTCTGAGTGAGCATCAGCACTCACCTTGCGCGGACAGGTCCCCCGATCTGATATCGGAGTGAGTTGTCATCGCGGGCAGCGTAGTTCCTTCTCCTTTGATCCGCCAGGTACTTGTGCCGGGGTGCGTGGGCGCGAACCGGCAGGTGCTGCGAACCGTGCGAACGAAGCGCATGTTTCAATATCTGCGCCGTCGGGGTGAATCATGTGAATTGTTCGGGGAGGGGCCTCATGGCCGGACCGGATCGTCGGCTGGTGCAGACCGCGGTCATAGGCAGTGCCGCATCGGGTCTGGGCATCGTCCTGCCGCAGGAGGCCGACGAGCTCCGGCGTCTGCGGCGGCGGCATCCGACGTACACCTACTGGTGCGGCACCCAGCTCGGCGGTTGCGGCAGCAAGCTGTCCGACCGGCTCTGTGCGGACAAGGTCTGCCACTTCGCCCACGCGCCGAATGCCTCCTGCCGGCGCAGGGCCAACGGCGTGAACAGCGCGGACCACCTCTTCATCAAGCAGGGCCTCGCGCGCTGGGCCCGCGGGAGCGGTGTCGACGCGCGGGCCGTGCTGCGTGATCTGGGTTCGGGTCCGGGGGACGCCGTCGACTTCCGGGTCCGTGGCAGCCGGCAGCGGGTGCGCTTCCAGTTCCGGAGGCTGACGCACCCCGAATGGTGTTCCGCGGGCGAGGAGCTGGAGCGCGACGCGGCAAGCCTGGACTGGGTCTTCGGGCCGGGTTCCGTCCACCCGGAGACCGTGGCGGAGATGTACGGGAGGTTCGGCCACGTACTCCGCTTCCGGTTCGGGACCGAGGGTGTGACGCGGCGTATCCGGATCAGGGCGGAGGAGGCGTCGGGCAGCACCGACTGGGTGCCGCTCGACGCCTGCGCGATGACGCCGGAGGGGCTGCGGGTTCCGGGTGCGGAGAGGCGAAGGCGCACGAGCCGACCCGCCGTGGCGCCGCCGACCGCGCCGGACGGTACGGCCCCTGCCCGGGCGCCCGTTGCTCCGGGTGCTCAAGCGTCCCTCGCTCCCGGGCGGGGCTCCTCGGCGGACGCCTCCGGCCGGCGGCCCGCCGCCGGTGCGGCCCGTCGGCCGGGCCCGGGCGCCGGCCCGCTCGTGCGGAAGGTCCAACGTCTGGTGGCGGAGCTGAACGTGCTCGCGGCACCGGCGGAGGCCGGTCTACGGACGAAGGCCGAGCGGCTGGACAGTGAGGCGGCGGCGTGGGCCGTGCGGTACGGGCGGCTGACGAGTGCGGACTTCTGGTCCGGCAGGGCCACGAAGGTCGCGGCCCAGGGGGAGTCGCTGGCCGGCCGGCTGGAGAAGCTGGCGCAGGACCTGGGGTGACGCGCCGGCGGGGCCCGGTCAGGCGGGATTCGAGCCGAACGGCGGCCGTTCGCCGCTGAGTTCCTCCGGTGTGCGGCGCATGGCGACCAGGAGGGTGACGGCCGTGCCCACCACCGCCCACGCGGACAGCACCAGCAAGGGGCCGGTGACCGCGTTGCCCTTGAAGTAGGCGATCGAGCGCGCCACCCAGGTGCCCGCCCCGGGTGGCAGTGCGGGACCGATCGCCCGCCAGAAGTCCGGGATCATCGGCAGCGGGTAGGCGCCGCCGGCGCTCGGGTTGCCCGCGATCACCACGATCAGGACGGCCAGGCCGATGCCGACGATGCCGGTGAGCGCCTGGAGGGCGAGAGTGATCATGCCGACCGCGAAGACGGTCAGCGCGCCCAGGCCCGACAGGCCCCAGAAGCTTCCGGGCAGGGCGCCCAGGATCGGGCCGATGATGATCGCGCCGCCGATTCCGCCCACGATCGAGTACAGCGCCATGACGCCGGTCCGGATCACCGCGCGCTGACGGTTGGCGGGCTTGGCGCCCGCACTGATCGCCAGGATCGAGGCGCAGAGGTAGCCGCCGACGCACCAGCCGACGACCAGGTAGAACGACGAGATCCCGTTGAAGTCCTGGTCGGAGGCGGGGGCCAGGTCCACGGTCCGTACCGTGCGCTGCCGGGTCCGCTCGACCTCCGTGACGATCTTCGTCAGGGTGGTGGCCAGCGAGGTGCCGCCGCCGGAGGCGACCAGCAGGGTGTCGGTCGTGCCCCTGGGGTCGACGATCAGGGCGCCGTCGATCCTGCGGTCGAGGATCTGCTCGCGGGCCGTGGCCGCGTCGGCGAGCGTGCGGGGGTCCAGCGGGCCGCCGGGGAGGTCCTTCAGTTCGGTGAGGAGCCGCGCGGAGATCTGCTGGGGTGCGACGAGGCCGAAGGGCACGTCCGTCGGCTTCGGCTTGTGCAGTGCCCCGACGTAGGACGCGATGAACAGCAGTTGCAGTCCGAGCACGCCGATGACGAGCAGTGCGGCCCGTGGAGTGACGGCGTTCTTCACCTCGTCAGCGAAAGTCATGCCCCCACGCTCCGGGGCATCGGCCGTTCGTGCAGTCGGGACTGGACCGAATGGCTGACCGGACCCCTCGCCGATCACCGGCCCGGGGCCGGGGGCTCTTTCCCCACTCCGGGTATCGTACGAATGTTCGAAACTTGGTCTATGGTGGAGAGCGAGGGGGGTGAGTGCGGATCGGTTCAGGAGGTGCGGGTGCCCGGGTTCACGCATCTGCATACCGTTTCCGGGTTCTCCCTGCGGTACGGGGCATCGCACCCGGAGCGGCTGGCGGAGCGCGCCGCCCAGCGGGGCATGGACGCTCTGGCCCTGACCGACCGGGACACGCTCGCGGGCGCGGTCCGCTTCGCCAAGGCCTGCGAGGGCGCCGGGGTGCGGCCGCTCTTCGGGGTGGAGCTCGCGGTGGATTCCGCGGCGGCGGAGCATACGGGAGAGGGCGGGCGTACGCATCGGCTGCGGACCCCGGTCCGCGGCGGCGCCTTCGTCGACGAATCCGCGCCCCGGGTCACCTTCCTCGCCCGGGACGGCGCCCTGGGCTGGGCGGAGCTGTGCCGTCTCGTCACCGCCGCCCACGTCCCCGCGCCCGACGGCGCCGGACAGCCCCTGGTCGGCCGGTCCGAGCTGCCCGCCGAAGGGCTCACCGTGCTGCTCGGTCCCGCCTCCGACGTCGGCAGGGCACTGGCCGCCGGCCGCCCGGACCGGGCCGCCGCGCTGCTCGCCGACTGGCGGGAGATCTACGGCGACGACCTGCGCCTCGAAGCCGTCCACCACGGCCGCGAGGGCACCGGGCCCGGCTCGTTGCGGCTCGCCGCCCGTACCGTCGGCCTCGCCGCCGAGCAGGGGGTGCGGGCCGTGCTGACCAACGCCGTCCGGTACGCCGACGCCGGGCAGGGCCCGGTCGCCGATGTGCTCGACGCGGCCCGTCGGCTGGTGCCCGTCGACCCCCGCCGCGCCCCGCTCGACAGCGGGGAACGCTGGCTGAAGGACGCCCGCGCGATGGCGGAGACCGCCGGGCGGATCGCCTCGGCCGCGGGCCTCGGCCGGGACGCCGGGGAGCGGCTGCTCGCGGAGACCCGGCGCACCGCCGACGCCTGCGTCGTCGACCCCGAGGGCGACCTCGGTCTCGGCTCCGTCCACTTCCCCGAACCGGAGCTCGTCGGCGCCGGGCGGCGCACCGCCCAGCGGGTGCTGGCCTCCCGCGCGGCCGCGGGCATGGTGCTGCGCGGCTACGACCGCAGGCGCGACTACTGGGAGCGGATGCACCAGGAGCTGGACATCATCGCCCACCACGGCTTCGCCTCCTACTTCCTGACGGTCGCTCAGGTCGTCGATGACGTAAGGGCGATGAAGGTGCGGGTCGCCGCCCGGGGCTCCGGAGCGGGCTCCCTGGTCAACCACCTCCTGGGGATCGCGCACGCCGATCCGGTCGAGCACGGGCTGCTGATGGAGCGCTTCCTGTCCAGGCGCCGCTTCGTGCTGCCCGACATCGACATCGACGTGGAGTCCGCCCGCAGGCTCGACGTCTACCGCGCGATCATCGGACGCTTCGGCACCGAACGGGTCGCGACCGTCGCCATGCCCGAGACCTACCGGGTGCGCCACGCCATCCGGGACGTGGGCGCCGCGCTCTCCATGAACCCGGCCGAGACCGACCGGCTCGCCAAGGCCTTCCCGCACATCCGGGCCCGCGACGCCCGCGCGGCCATGGAGGAACTGCCCGAACTGCGCGAAGTGGCACGGGAGAAGGACCGGTACGGGCGGCTCTGGGAGCTGGTGGAGGCGCTGGACGGGCTGCCGCGCGGCATCGCCATGCACCCGTGCGGGGTCCTCCTCTCGGACGCCACGCTGCTGCGCCGCACCCCCACCGTGCCCACCAGCGGCGACGGTTTCCCGATGGTGCAGTTCGACAAGGAGGACGTGGAGGACCTGGGGCTGCTCAAGCTCGATGTGCTGGGTGTGCGGATGCAGTCGGCGATGGCGCACGCGGTCGCGGAGATCGGGCGGGCCTCGGGACGGGACGTGGACCTGGACGCGGTGGAGCCGGACGACCCGGAGACGTACCGGCTGATCAGGAGCGCCGAGACGCTGGGCTGCTTCCAGATCGAGTCGCCGGGCCAGCGCGACCTGGTCGGCAGGCTCCAGCCGGCCGGCTTCCACGATCTGGTGGTCGACATCTCGCTGTTCCGTCCCGGGCCGGTCGCCGCCGACATGGTCCGGCCGTTCATCGAGGCCCGGCACGGCCGGACCCCCGCGCGCTACCCGCACCCCGACCTGGAAGGACCGCTGCGCGAGACGTACGGAGTGGTCGTCTTCCACGAGCAGGTCATCGAGATGGTCGACATCATGACCGGCTGCGGCCGGGACGAGGCCGACCGGGTGCGGCGAGGACTCTCCGACCCCGAATCGCAGGGCCGGATCAAGGTGTGGTTCGCGCGGCGGGCGGCGGAGAGGAAGTACGACGCCGAGGTGATCGCCCGGACCTGGGAGATCATCGAGGCGTTCGGCAGCTACGGCTTCTGCAAGGCGCACGCGGTCGCCTTCGCCGTGCCGACGTACCAGTCGGCCTGGCTCAAGGCGCACCACCCGGCGGCCTTCTACGCCGGGCTGCTCACCCATGACCCCGGGATGTACCCGAAGCGGCTGCTGCTCGCGGACGCGCGGCGGCGCGGGGTGCCGGTGCTGGGACTGGATGTGAACCGGTCGGCGGCCACCCATCGAATCGAACTGGTGTCTGATGGTGAGGGAGGGGAGGGCGTCTGGGGAGTGCGGCTCGCACTCTCGGACGTCCATGGCATCGGCGGGGCCGAGGTCGCCCGGATCGAGGCCGGACAGCCCTACGCCTCGCTGCTGGACTTCTGGCAGCGGGCCAGGCCGGGCAGGCCGGCCGCCGAACGGCTGGCCCGGGTGGGCGCGTTGGACGCGTTCGGCACCAACCGGCGCGATCTGCTGCTGCACCTGTCCGAACTGCACCGAGCCCAGCGGGGCACGGGCTCCGGCGGCTCCGGCGCACAGCTCCCCCTCGGCGGCGGGCACCGGACCGGCTCCGTGGGCCTGCCCGACCTCAACGACGCGGAACGGCTCAGCGCCGAGCTGGGCGTCCTGAGCATGGACGTCTCCCGCCATCTGATGGACGATCACCAGGCCTTCCTGAAGGAGCTGGGCGCGGTCTCCGCCAAGCGGCTGCGCGAGGCGCGGCACGGGGAGACCGTGCTGGTCGCGGGCGCCAAGGCGGCCACCCAGACCCCACCGGTCCGCTCCGGCCGCCGGGTCGTCTTCACCACCCTGGACGACGGTACGGGCCTGGTCGACCTGGCCTTCTTCGACGACAGCCACGCCGCCTGCGCGCACACCGTCTTCCACTCCTGGCTGCTGCTGGTGCGTGGAGTGGTGCAGCGGCGCGGACCACGGAGCCTGAGCGTGGTCGGCTCGGCCGCCTGGAACCTGGCGGAGCTGGCCGAGCTGCGCCGCACCGGCGGACTCGACGCGGTCGCGGACCGGCTGGCGGCACGGCCCCCGGCCGGGGAGGCTCCCGGCGACGGTGACAACGGCCGCCGCATCCAGCTGCCGACGGGGTACGAGATGAACCCCTGGGCCGACCTCCGGCCGCCCGGCGAGGGCGCCGCCACCGGCAGGAAGCTGTGGCACCAGAGCCCGGGGAGCGCGGGATGAGCACCGCACCCGACGCACCGGGAATCCTGTACCTGCGGTTCCGCAGGATCGGCGGCGGCCTCCCGGACGGCGCCGGCTACGAGGGGCTGCTCGCCCTGCTCGGCGCGTTCACCCCGGTGGTCGAGGCGGTCCCGCCCGACGGGGCGCTCGCCGATGTGCGCGGCGCGCTGCGCTACTTCGGGCAGGACGCGAAGGGGCTGGCCTCGGTGATCCGGATCCGCGCGCTCGCCCTGCACGGCGTGGACTGCGCGATCGGGGCGGCGGAGAACCCGATGCTGGCCCGGACGGCGGCACGGCAGGCCGCACCGGGGACGACCTTCGTGGTGCCCGGCGGCGGGGGAGCGGAGTTCCTCGCGGACCGGCCGGCCGCGGCGCTGGACGGAGTCGGTGCGGCGACGGCCCGCACCCTGTGCGGATACGGGCTCGACTCCGTCGGCCGGATCGCGGCGGCCCCGCTCGGCACCCTGCAGCGGATCACCGGCGTACGGACCGGACGCGAACTGTGGGAGCGGTCGCGCGGCATCGACCGTACGGCGGTCGTGCCGGGCGCCGCGGCCCGGTCGATCGCCGCCGAACGCTCCTTCCCGCGCGACGAGCTGGACCCGGAGCGGCAGCGCCGCGCCCTCATGTCGCTCGCCGAGGAGCTGGGGGCCAGGATGCGCGGGGACGGCCAGGTCTGCCGCGGCCTCGCGGTCCTTGTGCGCTACGCCGACCGCACCGGATACTCGACGCTGACCCGTAGCCGTGTGCTCCGCGAACCCACCGCCCACTCCGCGGCGCTCACCGCACTCGCGTACCGGATCCATGACTCGTTCGCCCTGCAACGGGCCCGGGTGCGGGGGATCGGGCTGCGCGCCGAGGGGCTGACGGACGGCGAGCGGGCCCCGCACCAGCTCTCCTTCGACCCGGTGGACGAACGGGCGCGCCGGATCGAGGCGGTGGCGGACCGGCTGCGGGCCAGGTACGGCCCACGGGCCGTGATACCGGGGCGGCTCGCCGCCTGAACCCTCCCCAGGACCGCTCCGGCTGAGGGATCGCCACTTTTTACCGACGCGTAACTTCCCACGCCACCTTACTCGCGCGTAATTTGACCGGGGAACACGGAAGAATTCAGCAGTCAGACTTGTGGTCCGGGCCGCAGGGTGTACAGACATCGCAACTCCCTTGAGCCGCAAGGAGACCACACGATGCTGCCCTGGACACGTGCGCCGCGTACCCCACGTGCGCGGAGGACCCTCGCCGCACTGCTCCTCGCCGTCGCCGCAGTCGCCACCCCCACGGCCACTGCCGCTGCAGCCGCCCCCGCCACGGCCGCCTCCCGCGGCTGGAACGACTACTCCTGCAAGCCCTCCGCAGCCCATCCCCGCCCCGTCGTCCTGGTCCACGGAACCTTCGGGAACTCGATCGACAACTGGCTGGTCCTCGCCCCCTACCTCGTCGACCGGGGCTACTGCGTCTACTCGCTCGACTACGGCCAGCTGCCCGGCGTGCCGGTCTTCAACGGCCTCGGCCCGATCGACAGGTCGGCCGGCCAGCTCGCCTCGTTCGTCGACAAGGTGCTCGCCGCCACCGGCGCGGACAAGGCCGACCTGGTGGGCCACTCGCAGGGCGGCATGATGCCGAACTACTACCTCAAGTTCCTGGGCGGCGCCGCCAAGGTGAACGCCATGATCGGGATCGCCCCCGACAACCACGGCACCACCCTGCTCGGCCTGACGAAACTGCTGCCGTACTTCCCGGGAGTGGAGGACCTGCTGAACGCCAGCACACCCGGCCTCGCCGACCAGGTGGCGGGCTCCCCGTTCGTCACCAGGCTCAACTCGCTCCCCGACACCGTGCCCGGAGTGCACTACACCGTCATCGCGACCAGGTACGACGAGGTCGTGACCCCGTACCGCACGCAGTTCCTGGACGGGCCGGACGTGCGCAACGTCCTGCTCCAGGACCTGTGCCCGGTCGACCTCTCCGAGCACGTGGCGATCGGCACCGTCGACCGGATCGCCTTCCACGAGGTGGCGAACGCCCTGGACCCGTCGCGCGCCACCCCCACCACCTGCGCCTCGGCCGTCGGATAGCACCGACGCGCGGGAAGCGGCGGTACGAGGGGTCCGGGAGCGATCCCTCGTACCGGCGATCCCCGCACCGGGCGGCCCGGACGGCAGCGGCGGCTGGCACGATCTACCCATGACGACGATCGACTGGGACTCCGCAGCCGACTCCTTCGACGAGGAACCCGACCACGGGCTGCTCGACCCGGCCGTCCGGCACGCCTGGGCACAGCGGCTGGAGAGCTGGCTGCCCGGCGGGCGCTCCGAGGTGCTCGACCTGGGGTGCGGCACCGGGAGCCTGGCCCTGCTCGTCGCCGGGCAGGGCCACCGGGTCACCGCCGTCGACCGCTCCCCGCGCATGGTGGAGCAGGCCCGGGCCAAGCTCACCGGCACGGGCACCGAGGTGCTCGTCGGCGACGCGGCGCAGCCGCCGGTCGGCAAGCAGCAGTTCGACGTGATCATGGTCAGACATGTGGTGTGGCTGCTGCCCGACCCGGCCGGGGCCCTGCGCCACTGGTTCACCCTGCTGCGGCCGGGCGGCCGGCTGATCCTGATCGAGGGCGTCTGGGGCGGCGTCGGCCTCTCCTCCGAGCGGCTGACCGGACTGCTCTCGGAGTTCACCGAACGCATCCACCACGAGCGGCTCTCGGACGATCCGGCGCTGTGGGGCAAGCGGGTCGACGACGAGCGCTACGCCCTGGTGGCCCGCGCCCAGCCGCCGCACCGGCACACCGAGGTCGTCGATGTGCATCTGATCCTCCGCCGCGGCCCCGAGGTCCTGCTCGCCCGCCGGGCCGGCACGGGGTACGCGGACGGGCTGTTCAACGGCCCGTCCGGACATGTCGAGGACGGCGAGGACGTCCGCGAGGCGATGATCCGGGAGGCCGCCGAGGAGATCGGTGTCGAACTCGGTCCGGACGAGCTGCGGGTCGCCCTGGTCATGCAGCACCGCGGCCCCGGCGGCAGACCCAGGACCGGCTGGTTCTTCGAGGCGGAGTACGACCCCGGCCGCGAGCCGTACAACCGTGAGCCGGGCAAGTGCTCCGAGCTGGCGTGGTTCGCGCTGGACGCCCTGCCGGACGACATGGTCGCCTACTCGCGGGCGGCGCTCGACGGCTACCGCGCGGGCGAGCACTTCCTGATCCACTGGCACGAGGACGGCGACACCGTGGCGTACCAGCCGCACGGCATCCGCCGCGCGGTCCCGCTGCCCGCCGGCGGGGCGGGCACCGGCGGGGTGCACCACATCGAGCTGTGGGTGCCCGACCTGGCGGTGGCCGAGCGGGGCTGGGGCTGGCTCCTGGGCGAGCTGGGCCATCTCCCGTACCAGCGCTGGGAACACGGGCGGAGCTGGCGGCGCGGCGACAGCTATGTGGTGGTCGAGCAGTCGCCCGACCTGGCCCCGGGGCCGTACGACCGCCGCCGCCCCGGGCTCAACCACCTCGCGTTCCACGTCGGTGACCGGGCCGCCCTCGACGCCCTGGTGGCCAGGGCCCCGGAGCACGGCTGGCGGCCGCTCTTCGAGGACCGCTACCCGCACGCGGGCGGTGACGGACACATCGCCGCCTATCTGGAGGACGCCGCGGGGTACGAGGTGGAGCTGGTCGCCGGAGCCCGGCAGCCGCGCCCGGCACCGGAGGAACCGGCGCCGTACACCGATGTGTGGGCGCGGCGCCGGGACTGAGGGGCGTTCGGGCCCGGTCGGCCGGTGCCGCGTCAGAGGACCGGGGTGCGGCTCCAGGGCCGGGCGGACTCGATGGCCCGCGCGACGCGGAACACCGTGGTGTCGTCATAGGTGCGTCCGACGACCTGCACCCCGGTCGGCACGCCGGTCGAGGCGAAACCGGACGGCACGCTCAGCACCGGGCAGCGGCCGGCGATGTTGAACGGGGTGGTCATCGCGGACTCCAGGTAGAAGTCCAGCTCGACGCCGTTGATCACGACCTTGGTCGAGAGATGGTCGTCGTCCGCCCTGAGCGCCGGGACGGCGGTCGTCGGGCACAGCAGGACGTCGTAGCGGTCCAGCAGCACACCGAGCGTCGTCTGCACCCCGGCCTCGAGCTCAAGGCCCTGGAGGAAGCTGCCGGGCTCGCGGACGGCCTCGGCGGCCCGCCGGGCGAAGTCGAGCGCGTACGTGGTGAGCAGGTCACCGTGCTCGGCGGCGACCGAAGCGATGTACGGGCCGAAGACCGAGCCGAAATGGATCATCGCGGCCCGCATCACGTCCGCCCGCGCGATGGGGACCTCCACCTCCTCGACGACGGCACCGGCCGCGCGCAACGCCTCAGCGACCGCACGGGTGTTGGCCTCGACCTCGGGATCGACCGGCCAGTCCCCGAGAGTGACCGAGAGCGCCACCCGCAGGCCCTCGGCGCTCTCGAACCGCTCGGGCAGGACGAGTTCGGACCGCAGCGAGACGGCGTCCAGCGGGTGAGGTCCCGCGATGACGTTCTCCAGCAGGGCGCAGTCGGCGACAGTGCGCGCCATCGGGCCGTCGTGGCAGTACGTGTCGAGATTGAAGGGCGTCATCGCCGGCACGCGCCCGTAGGGCGGCTTGAAGCCGACCGTGCCCGTGCACGAAGCGGGGATGCGGATCGAGCCGCCGATGTCGGAGCCGGTCGCGAGCGTCGTCTCGCCCGCCGCGAGTGCGGCGCCCGCGCCGCCCGAGGAGCCGCCCGGGGTGAACTCCGTGTTCCACGGGTTCCGGGTGACGCCCCACAGCCGTGACTGGGTGTAACCCGCGCAGCTGAACTCCGGGGTCGTGGTCCGGGCGTGCACGATGCCGCCGGCGGCCCGGACCCGCTCGATCACCGGGTGTGTCCGCTCGGCGATCTCCCCCCGGAACGCCAGCGAGCCGTCCGTGCTGAGGCGTCCCGCGATCGGCTGCTCCTCCTTCGTCGCGACGGCCAGGCCCTCCAGTGCGCGGGGTGCTTCGCCCTTGCCCCCGTAGCGGGCCTCGGCCTCGCGGGCGGCGGCGAGCGCCTCCTCGAAGGTCTGCTCGGCCAGGGCGTTGATCTTCGGCTCGACGGCTTCCGCACGCGCGATGACCGCGGTCATCAGCTCGACCGGTGACAGGGAGCGGTCACGGAAGCGGCGCAGGGCCTCGGTGGCGGACAGATGGGCGAGGTCGGTGAGGTCGGTCATACGAGGGTCCTTCGAGGTGAACCGGAGGGGCTTGGGAGTCGGGTACGGGGGGCCGTCAGGAGGCGGAGTACACCCGCGATCCCCCCACGTAGGTCTGCAGCACCCGGGCCGTGTGGATCTGCTCGGCCGGCGCCGTGAAGATGTCCCGGTCGAGGACCACCAGGTCGGCTAGGTGGCCCGGCCGCAGCGTTCCGGCGTCGTCCATGCCGTTGACGTGGGCCGAGCCCGCCGTGTACGCCGCGACGGCGGTGGCGAGGTCGAGCCGCTGCTCGGGCAGGAAGACCCGGCCGTCGGTCTCCCCGGGCTGCATCCGGTTGACGGCGACATGGATTCCGGCGAGCGGGTCGGGACTGCTCACGGACCAGTCGCTGCCCGCAGCGAGGGTGGCGCCGGCCCGCAGCAGGGAACCGAAGGGGTACTGCCGGGCGGCGCGCTCGGGGCCCAGGAAGGGGATGGTCAGCTCGTCCATCTGCGGCTCGTGCGAAGCCCAGAGCGGCTGGATGTTGGCTATCGCCCCGAGCCCCGCGAAGCGCGGGATGTCGTCGGGGTGGACCACCTGGAGGTGGGCGAGGTGGTGCCGGGTGGCACGGCGGCCGTTCGCGGTGCGGGCCGCCTCGACCGCGTCCAGCGCCTCGCGCACCGCGCGGTCGCCGAGGGCGTGGAAGTGCACCTGGAAGTCGAGCGCGTCGAGCTCGGTGACGTACGCGCGCAGCGCGAGCGGGTCGACGAAGCTCAGGCCGCTGTTGGCGGTGGCGCAGCCGCAGCCGTCCAGGTAGGGGGTGGTCATCGCGGCGGTGAAGTTCTCCGCGATGCCGTCCTGCATGATCTTCACCGAGCCGGCCCGGAACCGGCCGTGGGCCAGCTCCTCGCGGCGGGAGACCAGCTCCGGGATCTGGTCGGCGCCCCGGGCGCGGTCCCACCAGAGCGCACCGTTGACCCGGGCGGTGAGGGTTCCTTCGCGGGCGGCGGTGAGATACGCGTCGGAGGGGTCGGGCTGGCCGTTGAACACGCCGAGCAGGGCGTCCTGCCAGCCGGTGATCCCGAGCGAGTGGAGCAGCCGCTGCGCGCGCAGCAGGCCGTCGAGACGGTCGGCGGCGGTCTTCTCGGGTACCAGCCGGGCCACCAGGCCGGTGGCGCCTTCCTGGAGGACGCCGCTCGGTGTGCCGTCGTCCTCCCGTTCGATCCGGCCGTCGCCGGGGTCCGGGGTGTCCCGCCCGACGCCGGCGAGTTCGAGCGCGCGGGTGTTGGCCCAGGCGCCGTGGTGGTCGCGGTTGACCAGGTACACCGGCCGGTCCGGCACCACCGAGTCGAGCAGCTGCCTGGTCGGCAGGCCGCCCTCGAAGCTCTCCATGGACCAGCCGCCGCCGGTGATCCAGGTGCTGTCCGGGTGGGCCTGGGCGAACTCGCGTACGAGGCGCAGGTATGCGTCGGCCCCCACGGTGCCGCTGAGGTCGCACTCGGCGAGCTCCAGACCGCCGTAGACGGCGTGGATGTGGGAATCCTGGAAGCCGGGGAGCAGCAGTCTGCCCCTGAGGTCGACCACTTCGGTCTTCGGGCCGATCAGCTCCCGGACCTCGTCGTGGCCGACGGCGGAGATCCGCTCCCCGGTGACGGCGAGGCTGCTCGCTCGGGTGCGGGCGGCGTCGCCGGTGTGCACGGGGCCTTGGGTGAAGACCAGATCGGCCTGGGTCATGGGAGGTGCTCCTGGTGGGTCGGCGGTCCGAGGGGGGCCGCTGGAGGGAACGAGCTGTCACGGTCCGCACCGCGTGTCGGCGGCGCGGACCGTCACACGGCGGTGCTGGGCTCGACGTCGACGGAGGGGACGCGGGCCGGGACGAAGTAGGGCGACCGGTGGTGCCAGCGGGCCCATGCGGCGGCCAGCAGCCCGGAGCCGATCATCAGGACCGGGACGAGCAGTGCGAACCATCCGTTGTCGGCGGAGACTTCGAAGTGATCGGTGGAACGGTAGAAGGTCCAGGCGAGGTAGCCGCCGGTGGCGAGCAGCGTGAGCGCACCCAGCACCGGACCGACGACGGCGCGCAGGGACTCCAGCGGTGAGGTGCGCAGCAGATGGCGGAAGCGCACCGCGGCGGCCGCGGCGGTGAGGGCGTAGTAGAGGGCGACGACGATGCCGATCGCGTTGACGGCGGCGAATATCAGATCGCTGACGGTGGGGATGGCCAGCGCCAGCGCGGCGAGGGCCAGGGAGATCGCGGTGATCAGCAGGGTTCCGGCGGCGGGGGTTCTGTGCCTGGGGTGCAGCCGCGTCCAGACGGGGCCGAGAACGCCGTCGCGGCCCATCGCGTACATCCCGCGGGCGGTGGGGATGACCGAGGCCTGGAGCGACGCCACCGCGGAGAACATGAGGGCGATGAGCGGCAGGGCGGCCAGCGGCTGGTCGGCGAGCTCGGCGCCGAAGTAGGCGAGTCCCTGCGCGCCGTTGTCGGCCAGTTCGTCCAGGGGCAGGACCCGCTGGAAGGCGGTGCCGGCGAGCAGGAAGAGGAGCAGCATGACGGTCAGCGCGATGAACCCGCCGCGGGAGGCGTCCCGCGGGTCGCCGACCTCCTCGCCGACGCTGAAGACCGACTCGAAGCCCCAGTAGCAGAAGACCGCGAGCACCATGCCCTGGGCGAGGGCGGCGGCCGAGGGGATGTCGAAGGGGTTGAACCACTGGAACGAGAAGGGCTGGTCACCGGCGAACAGACCGTAGCCGCAGAACGCGAGCAGCACGCCGTACTCGAAGATCAGCAGGTACTTCTGGAGACGCGCCGCGAGGTCGAGTCCGCGTACCGCGACCAGAGCGGCGGCGACCAGGACGGCCATGCCGAGCAGGGTGGACTGGAAGGTGGAGTCCGGGTCGAGGGTCAGGCCCCCGATGCTGTGGAGGGTGGCCTGACCCAGCAGCTGGATGATCGCCGAGCCCGTGATCGTGGTGGTGTAGGCCATGAACACGATGGTGCCGACGACGTTGACCCAGCCGGTCAGGAAGCCCAGCCAGGGACTGAAGATGCGGCCGACCCACTGGTAGCTGCTGCCCGCGTTCGGTTCTACGCGGTTGAGCCGGCCGTATCCGCCGGCTATGCCCAGCACGGGCAGGAAGGCCAGCAGCATGATCGCCGGCAGGTGCAGGCCGACGATGGTCGCCATCAGGCCGAGTCCGATGCCGATACTGCTGGTGGCCGCGGTGCTCGACGCGGCGAGGACGATGCCGTCGACAACGCCTATGGACTTGCGCATCGCGGCCGGTGGGGCCTGGTCGCCGCTGTCCGGCGTGGTGCTTGCGTTCTTCACTGGTACCACCAACGGTCGTCGCCTTGCTCAGGGGAAGGTGGCCGGAGGGCCCGGATGGCAGGTCATGAAACCGTTGCCCTCTTCACACGTCAATGGTGTTGTCATAAGCTCCGCGCCATGAATGAGCGCGTGGTTCCGGAGCCGCAGCGGCGGCGCAGAAGGCCGACGAAACAGGGCACGGTGCTGTCCGAACAGGTCATCGTGGAGACGGCTCTGAGGCTGGTCGGCCAGCATGGCGCGGATGCTCTGACGGTCCGGCGGCTGGGCGCCGCACTGGGCGCCGACCCCAGTGCGCTCTACCGGTACTTCCACAACACCGACGATCTGCTGCTGGCGGTCGCCGACGAGCTCATCGGCCGTGCCCAGCAGGGCTGGCGGCCCACCGGCGCGTGGCGCAGCGACCTGTGCGAACTGGGCCTGCGCGTCCACGCCTCGTACCAGGCGCACCCGCAGGCCGCTCTGCTGGCGGCGCACCGGACGACCGGGCGGAACAACGAGACGCGGGTCGTGGAGGCGATCCTCGGCATACTCCGGTCGGCGGGCTTCCCCGACCGGGAAGCGGTACGGATCTACCACGCCTTCGTGGACCAGGCGCTCGCCTTCGCGGCCCTGGACGCGGCGGCCCTCGCCCTGCCGGCACCCGCGCAGACGGCCGATCTCCAGGTGTGGCAGCACCGCTACGGCCGCCTGGACGCGGGCGCCTACCCCCATATCGCCGCCACCGTGCGGCTGCTGGCCGACGACATGATGCTCAGCGGCTATCCGTTCGCGCTGGAGCTGCTCCTCGACGCCGCCGAGGCGAGGCTTCCCGAGGCGGCGGAGAGCGGCTGAAGTCCGGCGCGGGCGCGGGCGGGGCGGACAGCCTCGGCCGGTCTTGCGTCTACGCTGTTGACATCGATTCGGGACCGGAGTCCGATGGCGGCACCACGGACTTTGGGGCCGGAGTCCGATCGCGGCACCACGGACACGACCGCTCCACGCCCCACCCGGTCACGGGCCCCGGCGGCCGGGGCGGCGTACCGGGCCCGTGCGGACGGGAGATCCGGCCGGTGCGACGTCCGGCTCAAGACCCTCGACCGGCCGGGCCCGGCGGCCGTGCGGGTCAGACCAGCAACGACGCGAGGCCCTCCGTGCGGGCCAGGTGCTCCAGCTCGTCCAGTGCCCGGCGCGCCGCCCCGGCCGCCGCCGGATCGCGTCCGGCGAGACCGCTCTCCTCGAACTCGTCCTCGTCCAGCCGCAGTACGGACGAGCCGTCCGCCGACACCCACAGATCGAGGTCGAGGTCCTCCACCAGAAGCTGTCCGTCGCGCAGCACCGCGGGCCGGGCGATGTCGCAGTACCAGCCCTTGAGCCCGCCCTCGCCGGTGCGGACCTCCTTCACGGCGAACCAGCGGTCGCGCCAGTAGTGCTCGGTGAAGACATCACCCGGCTCGAACCGTACGAAGCCGAAGTCACGGACCCCCGGAGCCGCCCACGGCGCACGCACCGTGACCCGCACCCCGTCGTCGCGGACCACGTCCGCCGGATACCGGATCTTGGTCCGCCCGGCCTTCACCAGGGCGACCTCCAGCGTGTTCTCAGCCGAGCCTGCGGACATGGCGCACCTCCGTGGCACAGATCTCGTAACCGAACCATTGATTGACCGCCAGCATCGGGCCGTTGTCCGCGTCATTGCCGGTGTACGCGTCCGTGTACCCGGCGGCGCGCGCCCGGTGCAGCGAGTCGTTCTTGGCGAGCTTGGCCAGGCCCCGGTTGCGGTACGCCCGGCGGGTGCCGGTCATCCCGGACATGTACCGGGTCAGGCCGTCGGTCTCCGCGGCGCTGAACGCCGCCACCTCCCCGTCCACCACCGCGACCGAGGTGAGCTCGTGGTCGAGCGCGGGGGAGCGCCAGGTGTGGTTGAGCCAGTCCTCGTAGTCGGTCAGTTCCATCGGGGTGTCGCTCGGCTCGTCGGCCGTGGTCTCCGCGTCCGCCTCGAAGAGCGGGCGCGGGTCGTCCGCGAAGTCCGCGGCGGTACGCAGCTCGACGCCGGGCGGCGGCTCCTGACGGGGCGGCAGCGACCCGCCGGCCAGGTCGAGGTGGAGGAAGTGCGCCGGACGGCTCGGCGTATAGCCGCGCCTCTCGGCGAAGGCCAGGTTCGGCGGGGTGTCGAGCACCCAGGTGTAGACCGAGGTCGCGCCCTCCCGCGCCAGGTACTCCTCGGCCGTGCTGAGCAGCAGCGCACCCGCCCCGCGCCCGGTGCGCTCCGGATGCGTGTACGTGTTGCAGAACCCCTGACCGGGTTCGGGGCTGTCGTGGACGAGGCCGACCTGCGCGGTCCCGATGAGCTCCCCGTCCTCCTCGGCGACCAGCAGCCGGGCGCGCTTGTCCGGGTGCGCCGAGGCCAGTTCGAAGGTGACGCACTCGGGCGTCGTCACCATGAAGGGCAGGGCGGCGCGCCGGATCCGTACCCAGTCCTCCGCATCGGCGGGGACGAAGTCGCGAACAATGACAGTCATGGGCCGGACGTTACGCGGGGGCCGCCACCGGTCGCCCCTGAATTTCCGGCGGCGGAGCGGACGTGGGGGAGAATCGGGGCGTGACCCTGAAGATCGTTCTTGATCCCGATGCCGGTACCGCCCCGTACGAGCAACTGCGTACGCAGATCTCCGAACTGGCCCGCTCCGGCGCGCTTCCCGTCGGCTTCAGACTCCCGACGGTACGCGGTTTCGCCGAGGAGCTCGGCCTCGCCGCGAACACCGTCGCGAAGGCGTACCGCGCGCTGGAGGCCGACGGGGTGATCGAGACCCGGGGGCGCAACGGCACCTTCGTCGCCGCCGCCGGTGACGCGGCGGACCGTCACGCGGCTTCCGCGGCACAGGAGTACGCGGAGCAGGCGCGGCGGCTGGGCCTGTCCCGGGACGAGGCGCTGTCCCTGGCACAGGATGCGGTACGGGCGGCGTACGGGGCGGGGTGAGCGGGGCGGGTGCGCCGGGGCCGGAACCGCGGGCCCGGGTCCGTGCCGGGCCGATACGGGCCCGCGTCCGCGCCCGGTTCACAGATACAGGCCCGCGTCCGCCCCGGAGTCCTGCTTCGGCACCGACGCGGGACCGCTTCCGCGCCGCAGCGCGTACAGCTCGGCGAGCGTCGCGCCCTCGCGGCCGAGCCCCTCCTCCGTGCCCAGCCAGCCCACCGCCTCCTTGCGGGTCAGTGAGCCCACCTCGATCCTGGCGAGGCAGCGGCCGGGCCTGACCACGGCCGGATGGAGCCGCTCCAGGTCCTCGTTGGTGGTGACGCCCACCAGCACATTGCGGCCCTGTCCGAGCAGCCCGTCGGTGAGGTTCAGCAGCCGGGACAGCGCCTGGCCCGCGGTGTGCTTGGCCTCGCCGCGGATCAACTCGTCGCAGTCCTCCAGGAGCAGCAGCCGCCATCGGCCCCTGGACGTGCCGTCGTCCTCGCCGATCGCGATGTCCATCAGATAGCCGACGTCGTTGAAGAGCCGCTCGGGATCGAGCACGCAGTCGACCTGGCACCAGTCCCGCCACGAGCGCGCGAGCGTGCGCAGCGCGGAGGTCTTGCCGGTGCCCGGCGGCCCGTGCAGCAGGAGCAGCCGGCCCGCGATGTCGTCGGGCGTGACCTTCATCAGCCGGTCCATGGCATCGGCCACCGGTGCCGTGTAGTTGCCCCGGACCTCGTCCCAGGTGCCGGCGGCGATCTGCCGGGTGGTGCGGTGCGGGCCGCGTCGCGGGGAGACGTACCAGAAGCCCATCGTCACGTTCTCGGGCTGGGGTTCGGGCTCGTCCAGGGCGCCGTCCGTCGCCTGGCCGAGGACCTGCTGGGCCAGTTCCGGGGTGGTCGCGGTGACCGTGACGTCGGCGCCGCGGTTCCATCGAGAGACGAGCAGCGTCCAGCCGTCCCCCTCGGCGAGCGTGGCACTGCGGTCGTCGTCGCGGGCGGCGCGCAGCACCTTGGCGGCCGGCGGCAGCAGGGTCGCCCCGGACTTGACGCGTTCCAGCGAGGAGCTGTGCGAGTACGGCTGCTCGCCCGTCGCGAAACGGCCGAGGAACAGGGCGTCCACGACATCCGACGGGGAATCGCTGTCGTCGACGTTGAGCCGGATCGGAAGCGCGGACTCAGGGGTGGCGGACATGGCGCCCATGATCCGGCACGGGGGTACCCGGCGCACCAGGGTTTCACTGCCTTCCTCCCCTTTTCCGGCGGCGGCACCGGACATGACGGGGGCTCAAGGGGCGCGCGGGGGAGCTCAAGTCCTGGAGAACAAGTTGGCATGCACACTTCCGGTGGAGGTGTCGGTACTGCTACCACGGACTCGGCAGACCGCGCGGAGATCCCACCGGTCGGTCCAAGGGAGGTTCCATGAAGATGTCCAGACTCGCGGCGCTCTCGTCCTCGCTCCTGCTCGGTGCCGTGCTCGCTCTGACCGGAGCGGCCACCGCCAGTGCCGCCACGTCTGTTCAGGCCGTCGACTACGTCGCCCTCGGCGACTCGTACTCCTCGGGTGTCGGATCGGGCAGTTACGACAGCGCCAGTGGTGACTGCAAGCGCAGCACCAAGGCGTATCCGGCCCTCTGGGCCGCCGCCAACTCGCCCGCCTCGTTCTCCTTCGCCGCTTGCTCGGGCGCTCGTACGGGTGATGTGAAGGCCAATCAGCTCGGCCCCCTCGGCTCCTCGACCGACCTCGTCTCGATCTCCATCGGCGGCAACGACGCCGGCTTCGCCGACGTCATGACGACCTGCGTCCTCCAGTCCGAGGCCACCTGCCTCGACCGGATCGCCACGGCCCGCAGCTATGTCGAGTCCACCCTGCCCGGCAACCTCGACTCGGTGTACACGGCGATCCACACCAAGGCGCCGTCCGCCCGGGTCGTCGTCCTCGGCTATCCGCGCTTCTACAAGATCGGCGGCAGCTGTGCCGTCGGCCTGAGCGACAAGGTGCGCACCGCGATCAACGGGGCGGCCGACCTCCTCAACACGACCACCGCCAAGCGCGCGGCCGACCACGGCTTCTCCTTCGCCGATGTCGCGGGCAAGTTCACCGGCCACGAGATCTGCTCCGGAAGTGCCTGGCTGCACAGTGTCAACTGGCTGAACATCGGTGAGTCCTACCACCCCACCGCCGCCGGACAGTCGGGCGGCTACCTGCCCGCTCTCGACTCGGCGGCCTGACCGGCCGGAGCGTGCGCCGGGCCCGTCCGGCCGTCCGCCGGACAGGAGACCCCCTGCTCGCCGGGGTCTCCTGTCCGGCGGGGTGCGAAGGCGGGCCCGGGGCCCGTGGCGGGGCCCCGGGCGGAGTGTCTCCATCCGTTTCCGTTCTGTCCAAGTCGCCCTGAAATCGGGCGGATTCATGAATGAGGTGTCAACCTCCGTATGCGTGTGTGCAATCCCGCGCCCGGGATACACGGGTGTCGTCGCGGGGCGATAGGGTTAACCTGCCCGGGCCGGGTGCCCTCGTACGGGTGGGGAGTGACATGGAACAGATAGCGATGCGGAGCAGGCCGCGTGTGCCTGCGATCACCTGCGGGAGCGGTGCGACGAGTTCGCGCCTCGACCGCCATCTCGCGGTGCTCGGCGGCCCTGCCGTGCCGCAGCGGGAAGCAGCGGAGGCGACACTGCTGATGCGCGAGCTCACCTCGCGCGATGCCGCCCGTCGTCGTGGGAGCAAGAGCGCGCGCGTCTCGCTCTTCGCGCCGTTGCGACGGCTGAGGCGTTCACTCTTCGGCAGCCGCCGCTGACCCGACGGCCCGTCACGACCGCCCACCGGTCCTCCGCCCGGGCTCCCCGGCCAGGGTCCGTCGCCCGGCCCCCCGCTCGGGGCCGTGTGCGAGCACACCGTCCCGGCGCTGCGCTGCTGTCCGCCCTCCCGTCATCCCCAGGGCCCACGGCAGCGCTTCGGTGTGTTCACCGGCTGCCCGAGGGGCGGCGGCGGATCGGGACGCGGGACTCGCCGCGACCGGCCCTGCGCGCTGTCCCGTTGAGCGGAGCGCGCTCTCGTCACTCGCCGCCGCGCGCGTAACGCCGTACGGACAGCGGCACGAACACCACGAGGAGCACCGCCGACCAGGCGAGCGTCCCGGCGACCGGGTGGGCGACCGGCCAGGCGGCGTCAGCTGCGGGGGACGCGTTGCCGAACAGGTCACGGGTGGCCGAGGCCATGGCGCTGATCGGGTTCCACTCCGCGACCGTCCGCAGCCAGTCCGGCAGATTGCCGGTCGGGATGTACGCGTTCGACAGCAGCGGCAGGATGAACGTGGCACTGCCCAGCTGACCGGCGATCTCCTCGTTGCGGATCAGCAGGCCCAGCCAGCAGCCCAGCCACGAGGTAGCGAACCGCAGGAGCAGCAACAGGCCGAAGCCGCCCAGGGCGGCGAGCGGCCCGCCCTCGATCCGCCAGCCGACCGCGAGTCCCACGATGATCAGCGGGACCATGCCGATGGCCGTGGTCAGCAGATCGGCGGCGGTCTGGCCGAACGGCACGGCGGGCCGGCTCATCGGCAGCGTGCGGAACCGGTCCATCACCCCGCGGTGGCAGTCCTGCGAGGCCTGGAACATCCCGACCATGATGCCGTTCGCCGCCGTCGCCGCCAGCAGGCCCGGCACCAGGAACGCGCGGTACTCCTGGCCGGGCATGGCCAGCGCGCTGCCGAACACGTACCCGAAGAACAGCAGCATCGTGATCGGCATGGTCTGGGTCAGGATCACCACGCCCGGCGCCGCCTTGATCCGCTGGAGATGGCGTCCCAGTACGGCCAGGGAGTCGGCGACGGGGGTGCTCGCGGCAGTCGTGGCGGGCCGCTCCCGGACCAGTGTCGTGCTGCTCATGCTGCCGTCTCCTTCAGTGGTGGGGAGGTGCGGCCGTCGCCGCGGTCGGTCAGGCGGAGGAAGACCTCGTCGAGCGTCGGCGGACGCAGACTCGCGTCGATCACCGGGACGCCCGCCGCGTCGAGCTCGCGGACGATCCGGGGGAGGGTGAGCGTCGTGTCGGACGCGACGGCGCCCACGGTGCGGCGCTCGTGGTCGAGCACCGGTTCGGCGCCGGTGAGCTGGTCGAGCACGCCGGCCGCCGGGATCAGCGCCGACTCGTGGGGGACGACCACTTCGGCGTAACTCCCGATCCGGGACTTCAGCTCGGCGGGGGTGCCGCGGTGGGCGGCCCGGCCCCGGTCGATCAGCACGATGTCGTCGGCCAGCTGATCGGCCTCCTCCAGATACTGCGTGGTGAGCAGGACGGTGGTGCCCCGGCCGGCCAGTTCCCTCACCGCCGCCCAGATCTGGTTGCGGCTGTGCGGGTCCAGGCCGGTGGTCGGCTCGTCCAGGAAGAGCACCCGCGGGCGGGTCAGCAGGCTGGCGGCGAGGTCGAGGCGGCGGCGCATGCCGCCCGAGTAGGTGCGGGCCGGGCGGTCGGCCGCCTCGGCCAGCTCGAAGCGCTCCAGGAGCTCGTCGGCGCGGGTGCGGGCCGCCTCGCCGCGGAAGCGTTGCAGCTTGGCGAAGAGCCGCAGATTCTGCCGGCCGGACAGCTCCCCGTCGACCGAGGCGTCCTGCCCGGTGACCCCGATCGCGGCGCGGACCGAGGCCGCCTCGCGCACCACGTCGTGGCCCGCGACCAGGGCGCTGCCGCCGTCCGGCGCCGTCAGCGTGGTGAGCACCCGGACGGCGGTGGTCTTGCCCGCCCCGTTCGGCCCCAGCACTCCGCAGACGGTGCCCTCGGCGACCGCGAGATCGAGCCCGCGCAGCGCGTGGACATCGCCGTAGCGCTTCTCCAGACCTTCACTAAGTACAGCGTACGTAGTTGTCATGCGGCCCACCGTACCGCACTACGTACGGTGTACGTAACTAGGATGGTGGGCGAGGTGATGATCGATGGTGGGGCGACCCGCTGTACCCGAAGTGATCTGGGCACGCCCCGAGCGTGCGGGCCGCGGCCCCAGGCCCGCGTTCAGCCGAGCGGACATCGCGGCGGCCGCCGTCCGCATCGCCGATGCGGAGGGCTTCGACGCGGTGTCCATGCGCAAGGTCGCGGCGGAGCTCGGCTGCGGCACCATGTCGCTCTACAACTACGTGCCGCGCAAGGAGGACCTGTACGAGCTGATGCTCGACGCGGTCAGCGGGGGGTACGAGTTCCCCGAGCCGTCCGGCGACTGGCGCGCCGACCTCGTCGCACTGGCCCACCAGACCCGCGCGATGATGCACCGCCACACCTGGGTGCCCCGGCTGATGTCACCCGTGTACGGCTTCAGCCCGAACTCCCTGCGGTACCTGGAGTACTCGCTCAGCTGCCTGGACGGGCTCGACACGCGGTTCGGCGAGAAGATGGAACTCATCGCCATGGTCAACGGCGTGATCACCACCTATGTGGCCAACGAGATCGCCACGGCGGAGCGGAGCCGGTCGCTGCCCTGGTCCGAGGAGCAGGAGCACGCCGTGCGCACCGGCTATCTGATCAGCCAGATCGCGACCGGGAAGTACCCGCGGATGGCGGCGGGATTCGCCGAGGACCCGGGGCCGATCGATCTGGAGGGGGTCTTCGACCGGGCGCTCCACCGGGTGCTGGACTCCTTCGACCGGTAGCCCTGCCGGGCTCCCCTCACAGCAGCGCGAACTGCCCGTCCGGGCCCTCCTCCTGATGGCCGAGCACCGACGCGGGCCGCCGGGCCGCGGCCGGGACGGGCAGGACGCCCGCCGCGCGGAGATCGGCGGGCGTGATCCGCGGGCCGTCGGCGAGCGACTCCTGCCGGGGCCGGAGCCCGTCCAGCAGGGCGAGCAGCGTGATCAGCTCCAGCAGCTCCGAGGTCCACTCCTGGAGCCAGCCCCGGGGCCGGAGCGCCTCCAGACCGTCCGCGTCGACGGCCCCGGCCGCCGAACGACGCTCGAACCAGAGCTCCAGCATCCGCACCCCGCTCACCCGGAACTCCCACGCCCCGGCCGGCACCGGCGAGATCCGGCCCGTCCCCAGCGTGAGCGTCTCGCCGTCCGGGTCGTACGCCAGGCCGGCCGGAACGGGCGGAATCGCGGCCCGCACATAGGGCCGCCGCCCGCCGGGCAGCCGCGGGCGCTCCCCGCCCCGGGCGCCCCGCATCTGCAACCGCAGCAGCTCCTGCCCCAGCTCCACCCCGGCCGACCAGCGCGCGCTGTCGGCGGGCAGCGGGACCACGCATCCGGCGGGGGAGCGGCGGGCCGCCGCGAGCGCCCACGCCAGCACCGAACGGGCGGTCACCGACTCCCCGTGGCGGGCGCGCAGCAGGCCGAGCAGCCCGGGGGCCAGATTGGGTTCATGGCCCTCGGGGCGCCGGTAGAGCGGCCGGATCAGGCCGGGCCGGCCCGCGGGGGAGTGGCCGTCCGGCAGCAGCGCCGTCACGGACAGGGCGGGGCCGGTGTCCTGCGGCACGTATCCGTGCTCCACGGCGAAGAGCTGGTGCCCGTCGGCGACCCGCCACAGCTCGGGGCGGGCGGCGTCGATCAGCCGGTGGTCGGGGAGCAGCCACTGCTCGTCGAACGGGCCGTGCGCGATCCTCACCGGCTCGGGGCACGGCCCCTCCTCGCGGGCGAACCGGCCGGTACCGGTGGCCTGTCCGGGCAGCGCGGCCACCGGGGTCCACGGGGTACGGGCACGCGTCGCCCGGAACAGCCGCTCGCGCTCGCCCGCCGGGGCCCGCACCAGCCGCTCCCAGCGCGCTCTGAGGGTGGCGGCATCGGGGGCCGTCACCCAGGGGCGGCCGGTGCGCAGCGGCCGTACGGACCAGGGCATGAGGTCGTCGAGGAGCGGGGCGTCCGTGTCCTGGCCCTCATTCCGGCCGCCCGCCGCCCGTGCTGCCACCGTGTCGTCCCCCCGTCGCCACGTCCGCCCGCCTTCCCGGGCATCGTAGCCGCGCCCCTTCGGCGCGAGGCGGTGCGTCAGTGCGCTTCCGGGGCGGTCGGCGCCCTTGCGCGCTGGTCAGTGCGCTTCCACGGTGACCGAGAAGGAGAAGCGGTCGCCCCGGTAGCGGATCTGCGCCACGTCGACCACGTGCCCGCTCTCGTCGTACGTCACGCCCGTGTAGAACAGGATCGGGCTCAGCAGCGGGACCTGGAGGAGCTCGGCGGTCGCCGGGTCGGCCAGGCGCGCCTCGACCGTGTCGGTGATGCGCGCGATGCGGACGCCGACCCGGTCGCGCAGCACCTTGGTCATCGGCCAGCGTTCGAGATCGGCGACGTCGAGGCGGGCCGCGACCTCGGGACGCACCACGTTCTCCGCCCAGTTGGTGGGCTCGTCGCTCTCCCCGTCGCGGCGCAGCCGGCGGTAGCTGACCAGTTCCGGGCAGTCGGGGAAGTACTCGGTGAGATCCCCCGGTACGGCGACCGGGCCGTGGCCGAGCACCGAGGCCCGCTCGCCCGACTGCTGGGCCACGATCGCGTCGATCGAACCCAGCAGCCGGACCGGCGACACCCGGCGGGCGCGCGGCTCGATGAAGGTGCCGCGCCGCCGGTGCCTGCTGATCAGCCCTTCGGTCTCCAGCTCCTTGAGCGCCTGGCGCATCGTCAGGACGCTGACGCCGTAGTGCGCGGCGAGCTGCTCCTCGGTCGGCAGCCGCGCCGAGGCTTCCTTGGCGCGGCCCAGTATCGAGGCGCGCAACGACTGCGAGACCTGGTACCACAGCGGCAGCTTGCGGTTCAGGACCAGCGAGTCGGGGGCGAAGGCCGGCCCCGTGGGGATCTTGGGCGTCTGAGGCACCTGGGGCCTTTCGTTCGGACCGGGCCGGATGGAGGAGCGGCGGTGTCGCCTACGGCCGGAAGTTGCGGCTCAGACCCTGCCACACGTCGTCGTAGCCGTGCTGAAGGTGTCCGGCGGTCGCCGCCTGCCCCGTCGCCGTCACCGGCCAGCGGGTCTCGAACATGAAGGCGAGGCCGTCGTCGATCTTCTGCGGCTTCAGCTCCGCCCCGCTCGCCCGGTCGAAGGTCTCCCGGTCCGGGCCGTGCGCCGACATCATGTTGTGGAGCGAACCGCCACCCGGGACGAAACCGCCCTTGCCGGCCGTCTTCGCGTCGTACGCGCCCTCGATCAGGCCCATGTACTCGCTCATCACATTGCGGTGGAAGTACGGCGGCCGGAAGGTGTCCTCGCCGACCAGCCAGCGCGGCGCGAAGACCACGAAGTCGACACCGGCCAGACCGGGGGTGTCGGACGGCGAGGTCAGTACCGTGAAGATCGAGGGGTCGGGGTGGTCGTAGCTGATCGAGCCGATGACATTGAAGCGGTGCAGGTCGTAGACGTACGGGGTGTGGTTGCCGTGCCAGGCGACCACATCGAGCGGCGAGTGGTCGTAGGTCGCCGACCAGAGGTTCCCGCAGAACTTGTTGATCACCTCCACCGGGCGGTCGTCGTCCTCGTACGCGGCGACCGGGGCGAGGAAGTCCCGGGCGTTGGCGAGGCCGTTGGCGCCGATCGGGCCGAGATCGGGGAGGGTGAACGGCTGGCCGTGGTTCTCGCAGACATAGCCGCGGGCGGTGGCGTCGAGCAGCTCCACGCGGAAACGGACACCGCGCGGGATCAGAGCGACATGCCCCGGTTCGGCACGCAGCAGGCCCAGTTCGGTACGGAGCAGCAGACCGCCGCGCTCCGGGACGATCAGCAGCTCGCCGTCCGAGTCGCTGAACACCCGGTCCGTCATGGAGGTGTCGGCGTGATAGAGGTGCACGGCCATGCCGGTGCGCTGCGCCGCGTCGCCGTTGCCGCCGAGGGTCCACAGGCCCGCGAGGAAGTCCGTCCCGGGCGTGGGCTCGGGAAGCGGATCCCAGCGCAGCCGGTTGGGGTCCGGCACGGATTCGGTGAACGGGGCGGTCCGGATCGCCCCGTTGCCGATCCGGGTGAACGGGGGATGGGCGGCCGACGGACGGATCCGGTAGAGCCAGGAACGGCGGTTGTGGGCCCGTGGTTCGGTGAAGGCGGAGCCGCTCAGCTGCTCCGCGTAGAGCCCGAGGGGCGCGCGCTGGGGGGAGTTGCGGCCGTGCGGCAACGCCCCCGGGACCGCCTCCGAGCTGTGCTGATTGCCGAAACCGGCGGAATGCTCCAGCGCCTCCGCCGTCTTCCTCGCCTGCTCGTTGCCGCTCATGTGCGCTCCCGGTGCCGAAGGAATCCTATGGGTAACCGTAGGAATTGGAGCGGGGCGAGTCAACGGCATTGGTGATGCACGAGGGGGTTCAAAAAGGTGAACAATGCTCTACTCTCCCGCACATGTCGTGGACACGAAGACTTCTGGTGGTCCTCGCGGCGCTCGCCGCCGCCCTCCTCGCGGCCCCGGCCGCCCAGGCGCACGAAGAACGTCCGGTCACCCTGCCCGACGGAACCGGCAGCGTCCCCGTGTACCGCACCGGGGAACCCGATCTGCTGGTCTGCAAGAGCGACCGGGCGGACTTCGAACGACGGGTGTCCCGCTTCCCGCAGGCGCTGCGGACCCGGAACCTGAAGCTCTTCGACCGGTGCCAGGAGTCCGGCTACCGCCATCTGCAGCAGGCGGTCGACGCGGTCGACAGGCCCGGCGTGAACATAGCCGTCCTGCCCGGCCTGTACGAGGAGGAGCCCTCGCTGCCCAAGCCGGCCGGGGAGTGCGCCAGGCTGAAGGCGCCCAACTCCAAGCTCGGCTACCAGATCCTGTCGTACGCGCAGCAGCGGCGGTGCCCGCACAACCAGAACCTGGTGGCGATCCTCGGTAAGAAGGACCTCCAGATCGAGGGCACCGGCGCCGAGCGCACGGACGTGGTCGTCGACGCCAAGTACCAGAAGCTCAACGCGATCCGCGCGGACGGCTCGGACGGCATCTACTTCCGGAACTTCACCGCCCAGCGCACCACCTTCAACTCCCTTTACGTGCTGGCCCAGGACGGCTTCGTCATCGACTCCGTCCTCACCCGGTGGAACGACGAGTACGGCTTCCTGACCTTCGCGAGCGACCACGGGCTGTACAAGAACTGCGAGTCGTACGGAAACGGCGACTCCGGCATCTACCCTGGCAGCGCGTCGAACATCAACGACGCCCACGGCTACGACGTGCCGCGCTACTCCATCGAGATCACCGGCTGCCGCAGCCACCACAACATGGTCGGCTACTCCGGCACCGCGGGCGACTCCGTCTACGTCCACGACAACGAGTTCGACCACAACATGGGCGGCGCCTCGATGGACAGCGCCTTCCCCGGCCACCCCGGACTGCCGCAGAACCACGCCCGCTTCGAACGCAACCTGATCCACGACAACAACGCCGACTACTACCCCTACGTCGCCGACGGCACCTGCGCCAAACCGCCGGTGGACCGGGGCTACGAGGAGGGGGTCGTCTGCCCGCAGATCTCCATGCCGCCCGGCTCCGGCATCATCACCGCGGGCGGCAACTGGAATCTGTACGAGAACAACTGGATCTACGGACAGCGGCGCGCCGCTTTCGTCCTGACCGCCGTGCCCGCCTTCATCCGGGGCGAGGGCGCACTGGCCAAGCAGGCCGACACCTCGCACCACAACCGCTACGCGGGCAACCATCTCGGCAGGGACAAGGCGGGCAACTCCCGGCCCAACCGCACCGATGTGTGGTGGGACGGCCAGGGCGAGGGCAACTGCTGGCAGGCGGACGCCGGGCCGTCCTCCCCGCGCGCCCTGCCCGCCTGCGGTTCCGCGCGCGGCGACGTGTCCGTGCGCACCGACCGGCTCGTCGGCGAACCGGTCAAGCTCGCCCAGCTGCTGGTCTGCGCCGACTACAACGTGCAGGCGCGCCGGCTGCCGGCCGGCTGCGACTGGTACGGGGCGCGGGGCATCGAGCGCATCGAGGTGCAGCTGGCGCTGGCGGTCGCGGTGGTGCTGGTGCTGGTCGGCGGGGTGCTGTGGTGGCGCAGGCTGCGCGGCAGCCGGCTCGCCGCGGTGGCCGCGGTGCTCGGCGTGATCGGCCTCGGGCTCGATGTGGCCGGATCGACGACGGGGCTGGCCGCCACCTATGTGCCCGCGCTGGCGCTGCTGCTGACGGGGCTGTGGTGGACCGGCACCGGTCTCGTGCTCCGGAGGGAACGGCCCTGGCTGGGCTGGACCACGGTGGTGCTGGGTGCGCTCACGCTGCTGGACGCCGTGGACAAGGCCGTGTTCATGATCCCGTGGATCCCGATCGGCCCGGCCTGGGTACGGGGGCTGCTCGGCGTGGTCTGGGTCGTGTGGGCCGTGATCGCCGCCGCCCGCCACGGGGACCGCACCGCGCCGGGGGAGACCGGGACCCCGGCCCTCGCCGCTGCCCCGGCCACGGGCCCCGCCCCGGCTCCCGGTTCCGCCCCGGAAGGAGACGCATCGTGAAGCGTTCCAGCACACCGTCGCGGCCCGGCCGGCCGCTTCGGGCCACCCGCCCGGTCGTTGCCGCCGTCACCGTACTCACCGCGGGCGCCCTCGTGTTCGGCGCCGGCGCCTGCGGTGGGCGGGCCACCACCCACCACAAACCCGGCACCAGCCATGAGCAGGCCGGCGGCAGCGTCGGACGGCTGCTCACCGCCGACGACGGCTCCGGCAACCGGCTGCGCCAGGTCGACGCCGAGGGCGCCCCCGCCGTGACGGTCGCCGTGCGACCCGACTCCGAGGACGGGTGGAACGTCCATCTGTCCGTGCGGAACTTCAGGTTCACCCCGGACAGCGTGGGCGGCGCCGCGCTCCCCGGGCGCGGCCACGCCCGGCTGTTCCTCGACGGGCACCCCCTCGCCCGCGTCTACGGCTCCTGGTTCCACCTCCCCGCCTCCCTCGTCCGCGCCGCCGGCGGGGGCACCCGCCTCACCGCACGGCTCTACGCCGACGACCACACCGCCTGGGCCGTGAACTCCACCCCCGTCCAGGCCACCGCCTCCCTCGCCGCCTCCTCCGGGCCGGCCTCCGCCCCCGAGGAGAGCCGGCCGGCAACACCGTCTCCCGACATCACACTTGAGATCGCCGTCTCCCACGGCGAGGTCAGCCCGGACCCCGGCCGCACCGAGATCAAGAAGGGCCGGACCGTCCAGCTCCGGGTCCGCAGCGACCGCGCCGACACCCTCCATGTCCACGGCTACGACAAGGAGGCCCGGCTGCCCGCGGGCAAGACCGTCATCCTCACCTTCACCGCCGACCGCAGCGGGCTCTTCGAGGTCGAGACCCATGAGTCCGACCTGCTCCTGACCCAACTCGTCGTACGGTGAGCGTCCTCGCCCACGGCATCGGCGCCCAGCACGACCTCCCGCTCTCCCCCTTCTACGCCTTCGCCGGTGCCTTCGCCGCGCTCTTCGTCTCCTTCCTCGCGCTCGGCCTGCTCTGGTCCGCCTCCCGCTTCCGCGGCGACCGGGCGGGCCGCCCGCTGCCATCCGCCCTCCAGCGCCTCGCCGACGCCCGCCCCACCCGTACCGCGGTGCGCGCACTCGGCCTCGCCGCCGCCCTGTACGTCGCGCTCAACCTCCTCCTGGGCCCGGACGACCCGGACCGCAACCCGGGCCCCGGGGCCGTGTACGTACTCCTCTGGGTCGGGCTGGTGCCCGCATCGCTCCTCCTCGGTCCCGTCTGGCGACTGCTCAATCCGCTGCGCACCGTCCACCTCCTCGGCTGCCGCGCACTGGGCCGCGACCCCGCCGCGGGCCGGCCCCTTCCCGCACGGCTCGGTCTGTGGCCGGCCGCCGCGGGGCTCCTCGCCTTCACCTGGCTCGAACTCGTCTCCCCCGACCCCGCTTCGGCCACCGCCCTCCTGGTCTTCCTCTCGCTCCACACCGCCGTCCACCTCGTGGGCGCCGCCCGCCACGGCGCCGGGTGGTTCGACCGGGCGGACGCCTTCGAGGTCTACTCGGGGCTGCTCGCCCGGCTCTCCCCGCTCGGCCGCCGCCCCGCCGACCGCCGCCTCGTGCTCCGCTCGCCGTTCAACGGACTCGACGCCACCCCGCAGACCCCCGGACTCGTCGCCACCGTCTGCGTCATGCTCGGCTCCACCGCCTACGACGGCTTCTCCGACTCCCCGTCCTGGATCACCACCGTCCAGACCTCGCCCCTGGGCCGCACCACCGCGGCCACGCTCGGACTGCTGGGCGCCATCGCCCTCGTCGCCGCCCTCTACACCCTCTGCACCGGAGCCGTGAGGCTGATCTCCGGCCGGCTGAGCCACCCGCTCACCGCCTTCGCCCACTCGCTCGTCCCGATCGCGCTCGGCTATCTCGTCGCCCACTACTTCACGCTCTTCGTCACCGAAGGGCCACGCACGGTCATGGTGGCATCCGGCACTGACAATCCCGCTCCGCCCGAGCCGCTCCTGGGCCCCGGCGGGGTCGCCACGCTCCAGGTCGCCGCGATCGTCCTCGGCCACGTACTCGGCGTCGTCGCCGCCCACGACCGGTCCGTGCGCCTCTTCCCGCCCGGCCGCGCCGTCGCGGGGCAACTCCCGCTGCTGGTCCTGATGATCACGTACACCATCGGCGGGCTGTCGCTGCTCATCGCATGAGAGCCGCGCCGGGCCCCGGTGGCCATCCGCCCACCGGGCGCCCCGGAACCCACCGGCCACCCGCAGCAGAGGAGACCCACGGCATCATGGAGCCCGTGCCCCATGCGAACACGAACCTCCGCCGCGCCCCCGTGCAGCAGCGCAGCGCCGAGCGCCTCGCCCGGATACTCGACGCCTGCGCCGAACTCCTCGACGAGACCGGCTACGAGCAGCTGTCCACCCGGGCGGTGGCCATCCGTGCCGGGGTCCCCATCGGCTCGGTCTACCGGTTCTTCTCCAACAAGCGCGCGCTGACCGACGCGCTGGCCCGGCGCAATCTGGACAGCTACGCCGAGCGCATCACCGAGCGCCTCGCCGTCATCCCGACCACCGACTGGCGCGGCGCCATCGATGCCGTACTGGACGAATACCTGGCGATGAAGCGTTCCGTGGCCGGATTCGCCTTCATCGACTTCGGCGCTGCGGCCCCCGAGGAGGACCCCGCCAACGACGCCAACCAGCGGGTCGCCGGCCGGCTCGCCGAACTCCTCTCCGGTCACCTGGGCGGCACCTTCGACGAGGACCTCTCGCGCACCGTCCTGGTCTGCGTCGAGGCCGCCGACGCCCTCCTCCAACTCGCCTTCCGCACCGACCCGTCGGGCGACCAGGCCATCGTCGCCGAGACCCGCGTCCTGATCCGGGCCTACCTGGCGAGCGTGCTGGACTGACCGGACGGCACCGGGCGCCGGATGTCCGCACCTTGCGCAGGCACCCCGCCGATGCGCCGCACCGACGCATCCGGCCGGCGCACCGCCCCGATGCGCCCCGCCGCCGCCCCGCCGCCGCCCGGTGGGGCGCCGGTGGTGCCCGAGCCGCAACCCCCGCGTTGACCTGGGGTTTTGCTCGTATTGCTCGCATGTCAACATCTTGTTAACGCTGTGAGCCGCGCCCTAACGTCATCCGCACCGCCGAGTCCGGTGGGAGTTCAAGGGTGAGCGATAGGTATCCACATGCTGACAATCCTCGGCTTCGCCATGATTGCGACCTTCCTGGTCCTGATCATGATGAAGAAGATGTCGCCGATCGCGGCGTTGGTCCTGATCCCCGCGCTGTTCTGCGTCGCCGTCGGGCAGGGCGCGAAGCTCGGTGACTACGTCATCGAGGGCGTCGGCAATCTCGCCCCGACCGCCGCGATGCTGATGTTCGCCATCGTCTACTTCGGCGTGATGATCGACGTCGGTCTCTTCGACCCGATCGTGCGGGGCATCCTGCGCTTCTGCAAGGCGGACCCGATGCGGATCGTCGTCGGTACGGCCGTGCTCGCCGCCATCGTCTCCCTCGACGGTGACGGCTCCACCACCTTCATGATCACCGTCTCGGCGATGTATCCGCTCTACAAGCGCCTCAAGATGAGCCTGGTCGTGATGACCGGGGTCGCCGCCACGGCGAACGGCGTCATGAACACCCTTCCCTGGGGCGGCCCCACCGCCCGCGCCGCCACCGCGCTCAAGCTGGACGCGGGCGACATCTTCGTCCCGATGATCCCGGCGCTCGGCGTCGGACTGCTCGCGGTCCTGCTCCTCGCCGTCGTGCTGGGCCGGCGCGAGCGCAAGCGGCTCGGCATGCTCACCCTCGACGAGGTACTGGCCACCGGGACGGCCGCACAGACGGAGACCGTTCTCGTCGGGGCGGGCGGCAGCGGCAGCGACCGTACCCGCAAGAACTCCGGCGGAGCCGGCACCGGCACGGACGGCGACGCGGCAGATAACGCGGGAGCGGACGGGGACGAGGGCGGGGACGGGGACGAGGGCTTCCAGGGGCTGGACCCGGACCGGGCCACCCTGCGGCCCAGGCTCTACTGGTTCAACGCCGGCCTCACCATCGCCCTGCTCACCGCGATGATCATGGAACTGATGCCGATCCCGGTGCTCTTCCTGCTCGGCGCGGCGCTCGCCCTCACGGTCAACTTCCCCCACATGCCCGACCAGCGGGCCCGGATCGCCGCCCACGCCGACAACGTCCTCAACGTCTCCGGCATGGTCTTCGCGGCCGCGGTCTTCACCGGCGTCCTCTCCGGCACGGGCATGGTCCAGCACATGGCCGACTGGCTCGTCGGCGCGATCCCCGACGGCATGGGCCCGCACATGGCGATCGTCACCGGCATTCTCAGCATCCCGCTGACGTACTTCATGTCCAACGACGGCTTCTACTTCGGCGTCGTCCCGGTGCTCGCCGAGGCGGGCGCCGCCCACGGTGTCTCCCCGCTGGAGATCGCCCGCGCCTCCCTGGTCGGCCAGCCCCTGCACATGTCCTCCCCGCTGGTTCCGGCCGTCTATGTGCTGGTCGGCATGGCGAAGGTCGAATTCGGCGACCACACCAGGTTCACCGTCAAGTGGGCCGCGCTCACCTCGCTGGTGGTCCTGTGCGCCGGCCTCCTGTTCGGCATCATCTGACCGTGCGCACCGTCCAGGGGCCCGGCAGGAGCTGGCTGCTGCGTCTCGTTATCGCCTTCGCCTTCGCGCAGGGGGCGGTGTCGATGGCGCGGCCCGCCGTCTCCTACCGGGCTCTCTCGCTCGGCGCGGACGAACGCGCCATCGGCGTGATCACCGGGGTGTACGCGCTCCTCCCGCTCTTCGCCGCCGTCCCGCTCGGGCGCCGGACCGACCACGGCCGCTGCGCGCCCCTGCTGCCCTTCGGCGTCGTCCTGATCGCTGGCGGCTGCGCGCTGAGCGGCCGGGCGGACTCGCTGACGGCGATGGCGGCCTGGAGCGGTGTGATGGGGCTCGGCCACCTCTGCTTCGTCATCGGCGCCCAGTCGATCGTCGCCCGCCAGTCCGCCCCGGCCGAACAGGACCGCAACTTCGGGCACTTCACCATCGGCGCCTCCCTCGGCCAGCTCATCGGCCCGATGGCCGCGGGGTACCTGATCTCCGAGCGGGACGGCGCCATGGCCCGCACCAGCGCACTCGCCCTGCTCGTCTCGGCGGCCGTCGCCGCCGTCTCCCTCACCTCGCTCCGGCGCATCGAGCACCGCTGCGCGCCCGCCGCCCGCCGGGCGGAACCGGCCGCGAAGGTCCCCGTCGGCCGCATCCTGCGGGCCCGCGGGGTCCCGGCCGGGATCTTCATCAGCCTCGCCGTGCTCTCCGCGACCGACATCCTCACCGCGTACCTGCCCGTCGTCGGCGAACACCGGGGCATCGCCCCCGCCACCATCGGACTGCTGCTCAGCCTGCGCGCCGCCGCGACCGTCGCCTGCCGCCTGGTGATGACCCCGATGCTCCGGGTCCTGGGCCGGACGGCGCTGCTCACCACGACCTGTCTGCTGGCCGGACTGCTCTGCGCGGGCATCGCGCTGCCCGTCCCCGTGGCCGTGCTGGCCGTGATGCTAGCCGTGCTCGGCTTCTGTCTCGGCGTCGGGCAGCCGCTCTCGATGACCACCGTCGTCCAGGCCGCCCCGCCGGAGGCCCGGTCCACCGCGCTCGCCCTCCGGCTGACCGGAAACCGTCTGGGGCAGGTCGCGGCCCCCGCGTCCGCCGGTCTGATCGCCGGAGTGGCGGGCACCGCAGCGCCGTTCGTCATGCTCGGCACCCTCCTGATCGCGGCGGCGGGACTGGGGGTGCGGGGCGGGCGGCGAAACCGGAGGGCCGGTGCCGCCGGGGCCGTACCGGCGGAGCCCCGGCCCGGCCGGCGCCCCGCCGGCCGCGACCGCACCTGACACCCGCCGACGGCGGCGGGCTGTCGCCGGAACCCGGCCGTTGACCTCAAGTCCACTGGAGGTCGTACGTTCCTCCCATGAGCATGGAAACCACGGCGTGGACACAGCTCCACAACGTCATGAACGCGCAAGCGGACCGACGCCCCTTCGACCGGAACACCCTGCGGCGCATCGCCGCCTTCGCCCGCCCGCACCGGCGCCGCGTCGCGCTCTTCCTGATCCTGAGCGTGGCGACGGCGCTCCTCGCGGTCGCCACCCCCGTCCTCGCGGGCCGGGTCGTGAACGCGATCGTGACCGGCAAGGAGTCGGGCACCGTCACCGGGCTGTCCCTCCTCATCGCCGTGATCGCCGTCGCGGAGGCCGCCCTCGGCCTGGTCAGCCGCTGGCTCTCGGCCAATCTCGGCGAGGGCCTGATCCTCGATCTGCGTACCACCGTCTTCGACCATGTGCAGCGCATGCCGGTCGCCTTCTTCACCCGGACCCGTACCGGCGCGCTCGTCAGCCGCCTCAACAACGACGTCATCGGGGCCCAGCGCGCCTTCAGCAACACCCTGTCCGGCGTCGTCAGCAATCTCGTGACGCTGCTGCTCACCCTCGGCGTCATGCTCTCCATCTCCTGGCAGATCACCGTGCTCGCGCTGGTGCTGCTGCCGGTGTTCGTGCTGCCGGCCCGGCGGATGGGCACCCGGATGGCGAGGCTCCAGCGGGAGGCCGCCGCCCACAACGCCGCGATGGGCACCCGGATGACCGAGCGCTTCTCCGCCCCCGGCGCCACCCTGATCAAGCTCTTCGGCCGCCCCGCCGACGAGTCCGCCGAATTCGCCGTCAGGGCCGGCCGGGTGCGCGACATCGGCGTACGCACGGCCATGGCCCAGTCCGCGTTCATCACCGCCCTCACCCTCGTGTCGGCGCTGGCGCTCGCCCTGGTCTACGGGCTCGGCGGGTTCTACGCACTGCGTGGTCAGCTCGACGCGGGCGCGGTCGTGGCCCTCGCCCTCCTGCTGACCCGGCTGTACGCACCGCTCACCGCACTCGCCGGGGCGCGCGTCGAGGTGATGAGCGCACTCGTCAGCTTCGAGCGGGTCTTCGAGGTCCTCGACCTCCAGCCGCTCATCGACCAGAAGCCGGACGCCCGGACGGTCCCGGACGGCCCGGTGTCCGTCGAGTTCGACCAGGTGCGGTTCGGCTACCCCTCCGCCGACAAGGTCTCGCTCGCCTCGCTGGAGGACGTCGCGAGCCTCGACACCCGCGGTGGCGGCGAAGTGCTGCGCGGAGTCTCCTTCCGCGCCGAGCCCGGCCAGACGGTGGCACTCGTCGGCTCCTCCGGCGCGGGTAAGTCGACCATCGCCCAACTGCTGCCGCGGCTGTACGACACGGACGAGGGCGCGGTACGCATCGGCGGCGTCGACGTGCGCGACCTGACCGCCGACACCCTGCGCGACACCCTCGGCATGGTCACCCAGGACGGCCACCTCTTCCACGAGTCGGTGCGCGCCAACCTGCTGCTCGCCCGCCCCGGAGCCGCCGAGGAGGACCTCTGGGACGCGCTGCGCCGCGCCCGCCTGGACGGTCTCGTCGCCTCGCTGCCCGACGGGCTCGACACCGTCGTCGGCGAACGCGGCTACCGGCTCTCCGGCGGCGAACGCCAGCGCCTGACCATCGCCCGGCTGCTCCTGGCCCGCCAGCGCGTCGTCATCCTCGACGAGGCCACCGCACACCTCGACAACACCTCCGAGGCGGCCGTCCAGGAGGCACTCACCGAGGCGCTCGCCGGCCGTACCGCGGTCGTGATCGCCCACCGGCTCTCCACGGTACGGACCGCCGACCTCATCCTGGTCGTGGAGGACGGGCGGATCGTGCAGCGGGGCACGCACGACGAACTCCTCGCGGCGGGCGGCCGCTACGAGGAGCTGTACCGCACCCAGTTCGAGCACCCGGGCGCGGAGCACGGGGAGCTCGACCGGCAGCCCCTGGCGTGACGGGCGTCTCTGGCGCCTGAAAACTAACAGCGCTAGTTTGGGTTGCGGACGACCCCGTCCGCAACGGTGACCGGGAGGAACAGCGATGAAGGCCCACGACGGCATGTACATCGACGGGGCCTGGCGGCCCGCCGCGGGACGGGACACGATCGCGGTGGTGAACCCGGTGGACGAACAGGTCATCGCCGAGGTCCCGGCCGGCGGGGCCGAGGACGTCGACGCCGCGGTACGGGCCGCCCGCGCGGCCCTCCCCGGCTGGGCGGCCACCGCGCCCGCCGAGCGGGCCGCGCGGATCGCCGCCCTGCGCGATGTGCTCGTCGCGCGCAAGGACGAGATCGCCGGGACCGTCACCGCCGAACTCGGCGCGCCGCTGCCCTTCTCGCAGGCGGTGCACGCGGGGGTGCCGATCCTGGTGGCCGGCTCGTACGCCGAACTCGCCGCCTCGTACGCCTTCGAGGAGAAGGTCGGCAACTCCACCGTGTACGCGGAGCCGGTCGGCGTCGTCGGTGCGATCACCCCGTGGAACTACCCGCTGCACCAGATCGTCGCCAAGGTCGCCCCCGCGCTCGCGGCGGGCTGCACGGTCGTCCTCAAGCCCGCCGAGGACACCCCGCTGACCGCCCAGCTCTTCGCCGAGGCGGTCCATGAGGCGGGCGTCCCCGCAGGTGTGTTCAACCTGGTCACCGGCCTCGGCCCGGTCGCCGGACAGGCCCTGGCCGAGCACGACGGCGTCGACCTGGTCTCGTTCACCGGTTCCACCGCCGTCGGCAGGCGGATCGGCGCCGCGGCCGGTGCGGCCGTCAAGCGCGTCGCCCTCGAACTGGGCGGGAAGTCCGCCAATGTCATCCTGCCGAGCGCGGACCTGGCCAGGGCCGTGGGCGTCGGCGTCGCCAACGTCATGGGCAACTCCGGCCAGACGTGCAGCGCCTGGACCCGGATGCTGGTGCACACCTCGCAGTACGACGAGGCGGTCGCGCTCGCCGCGGAGGCGGCCGCCAAGTACGGCGACCGCATCGGCCCGCTCGTCAACGCCAAGCAGCACGCGCGGGTGCGCGGCTACATCGAGAAGGGCGTGGCGGAGGGCGCCCGCCTCGTCGCCGGCGGCCCCGAAGCCCCGCGCGAACAGGGCTACTTCGTCAGCCCCACCGTGTTCGCCGATGTCACCCCGGAGATGACCGTCGCCCAGGAGGAGATCTTCGGCCCCGTCGTCTCGCTCATCCGCTACGAGGACGAGGACGACGCCCTGCGCATCGCCAACGGCACCGTCTACGGCCTCGCGGGCGCGGTCTGGGCGGGCGACGAGGCGGAGGCGGTGGCCTTCGCCCGGCGGATGGACACCGGGCAGGTCGACATCAACGGCGGCCGGTTCAACCCGCTCGCGCCGTTCGGCGGCTACAAGCAGTCCGGCGTCGGCCGCGAACTCGGCGCTCACGGGCTCGCGGAGTACCTCCAGACCAAGTCCCTCCAGTTCTGACCGTTGAGCACCGCCCGTTTCCCCGTTGCCGATCGTCAAGGAGCCTGTCCGTGGTCCGCGCCGCCGTACTGCCCGCCGTCGGAGCTCCTCTGGAGATCACCGACATCGAACTCCCGGAGCCCGGCCCCGGCCGGGTGAGGGTCGCCCTCGCCGCCGCCGGCGTCTGCCACTCCGACCTCTCGCTGTCCGACGGCACCATGCGGGTGCCCGTCCCCGCCGTACTCGGCCACGAGGGCGCGGGCACCGTCGTCGCGGTCGGCGAGGGCGTCACCCATGTCGCACCGGGCGACGGCGTCGTGCTCAACTGGGCGCCCTCCTGTGGTAGTTGCCACGCCTGCTCGCTGGGCGAGGTCTGGCTGTGCGCCCATGCGCTGAACGGCGCGGGCGCGGTGCACGCCCGGCGCGCCGACGGCGGCGGCGAGCTGCACCCCGGTCTCAACGTCGCCGCGTTCGCCGAGGAGACGGTGGTCCCGGCGGGCTGCGTCCTGCCTGTGCCCGGCGGCGTCCCGCTCACCGACGCCGCCCTCCTCGGCTGTGCGGTCCTGACCGGATACGGCGCCGTGCACCACTCGGCGCGGCTGCGCGAGGGAGAGACGGTGGCCGTGTTCGGCGCCGGGGGAGTGGGGCTGGCCGCGATCCAGGCCGCCCGTATCGCCGGCGCCTCGCGCATCGTCGCGGTCGACGTCTCCCCGCGGAAGGAGGAGCTGGCCCGCCGGGCGGGCGCCACCGACTACGTGGTCGCCTCGGAGAACACCGCCCGCGAGATCCGGGCCCTCACGGACAAGCAGGGGGTGGACGCCGCCATCGAGTGCGTGGGCCGCGCCGCCACCATCCGCACCGCCTGGGAGTCGACCCGCCGCGGCGGCCGGACCACCGTCGTCGGCATCGGCGGCAAGGACCAGCAGGTGACGTTCAACGCCCTGGAGATCTTCCACTGGGGACGCACCCTCTCCGGCTGCGTCTACGGCAACTCCGACCCCGCTCGGGACCTGCCGGTGCTGGCCGCCCACGTCCGGGAGGGGCGGCTCGACCTCGGCGCCCTGGTGACCGGGCGCATCACCCTCGACGACATCCCGGCCGCGTTCGAGAACATGATCGCGGGGAAGGGCGGGCGGGCTCTGGTGATCTTCTAGGACGCGTCCGGGAGACCGCCACCCCGGCCAGGCAGAGCAGCCCTCCGGCGACCGCGGGCGGCGCGGGCACCTCGTCCAGCAGCAGCCAGGACATCAGCACCACCAGGGCCGGCACCGCGTACGTGGTGGCGCCCATCCGTCCCGCCGTGGTCCTGGCGAGCGCGTAGGCCCAGGTGGTGAAGGCCAGCGCGGTCGGGAAGAGACCCAGATAGACCATGTTCAGGGTGGCGGACAGCGGGGCGCCGGCGGCGTCGGAGACCAGCGCACCGGAGAACGGCAGACAGGCGACGGTGCCGACCAGGCAGCCGAAGGTGGTGATCTGAAGCGCGGAGCCGTGCCGCAGGGCGGGCTTCTGGCGCACCACCCCGGTCGCGTACGCCACGGCGGCCAGCAGGCACAACAGCACACCGAGCACCGAGGCGCCGCCGTGCCCCGACATCGAGAGCCCCACCACCGCGGCGCCCGCGAACGACACGGCCATGCCCGCCAGCAGCCTGCGCGGCAGCCCCTCGCCCAGCATCCGGGCGCCGAGCAGCGCGATCAGCAGCGGGCCGATGTTCACCACCATCGCGGCCGTGCCCGCGTCGACCTGCTGCTCACCCCAGTTGAGCACCACCATGTACAGGCCGAACCAGAGCAGCCCGGACCAGATGATCCCGGGCCAGGCGGCCCGCGGGGGCAGTCCCTCGCGCCGCACCAGCAGGAGTGTGCCCAGGGCCAGGGAGCCCGCGAGCAGCCGGCCCAGGGCGAGGGCGCCGGGCGAGTAGGCGGCGCCGGCGCTGCGGATGGAGACGAAGGCGGAGGCCCACAGCAGCACGGTGGTGCCGGCCGCGGCGGTGGCCCGCCAGTCGCGGAGCGGCGCGGGGGAGGGGGTCGGGGTCGCTGTCATGGCTACGACCGTAGGGCCGCGACCGTTCGGCCCCTACCGAAGGGTCGAGGGCTCGATGCCGAGGTGCTCGTGCAGCGCCCGTTCCCCGTCCGGGGTGGCCTTCACCGCGCGCCCGGACCCGATCCGTACGCACCATCCGGCCTCCAGCGCATGGCGGCACAGCGCGGCGCCCGCGACCCCGGCCAGATGCGGCCTGCGCTCCGTCCAGTCCAGACAGCTCCGCACCAGGGGACGCCGCGAACCGGTCTCCAGGCCGATGCCCAGCTCGCCGAACCAGCGCAGGCCGGTGTCGGTGAGCGCGAAGCCGGTGTCCTGCTCCAGCAGCCCCCGTACGGTCATCGCGTCGGTGATCGCGATGCCGATCCGCCCCGCGAGATGGTCGTAGCAGGTGCGGCCGCGGGCCATCGCGCTGCCCGCGTTCACCGCGCTCAGGGTGCGCGGACGCCCGGGTGCGGAGCCGGGGACGACGTGGGCCGCCAGGTCCTCGACCAGGTGCGCGATCCGTTCGTCGGCCAGCCGCAGATAGCGGTGGCGGCCCTGCCGTTCCTCGGCCAGCAGCCCGCCCGCGACGAGCTTGCCGAGGTGTTCGCTGGCGGTCGACGGCGCCACGGAGGCGTACCGGGCCAGTTCCCCGGCGGTCCAGGCGCGGCCGTCGAGCAGGGCCAGGCAGAAGGCGGCGCGGGTCTCGTCGGCGAGGAGCGCGGCCAGGGCGGCGAGCCGGGGCGCGGCCGGGTCGGGGTGTGCCATGCGTGCCATGGGAACCAGGATGCGTCAGGAACGCTTCGGTGCCTGCCGAACCGTTCCGCCCGGTGACAGCAGTTCGTACTGGAGCGAGAGGCCGTCGACCAGGGCCCGCAGCCCGGTCTCGAAGGCCCCCTCGTCGACCTTCTGGCGCCGCTCGGCCAGCAGATGGGCCTGGCCGAGGTGCGGGTAGTCGGCGGGGTCGTACGCCGTCTCGTCGTCGACGAAGCCGCGGGCGAAGGAGCCCAGTGCCGAACCGGTGATGAAGTAGCGCATCAGGGCCCCGATGTACGTCGCCTGGGCGGGCGGCCAGCCGGCCCGGACCATCGCGCCGAACACCGCGTCGGCGACCCGGAGACCGGCCGGCCGGCGGCCCGGGCCCTGGGCGAGCACCGGAACGATGTGCGGGTGCTCGGTGAGCGCCGCACGATAGGAGACGGCCCAGTCGTGCAGGGCGGCGCGCCAGCCGCGGGTGTCCGACTCGTCGAACATCGACAGATCGACCTGCGCGGACACGGAGTCCGCGACCGCGTCCAGGATCTCGTCCTTGTTGCGGAAGTGGTTGTAGAGCGAGGGCCCGCTGACCCCGAGTTCGGCCGCGAGCCGACGGGTGGACACGGCGTCGAGCCCCTCGGCGTCCACGAGCGCGCTCGCCGCCTCGACGATGCGGTCTCTGCTGAGGAGGGGCTTGCGCGGTCGGGCCATGCGGCACATAGTAGGGCCTGCAAGCAAAAAACTAGCAGTGCTAATTAAAGCGGAGGGGCGAAGGATGAACCTGGAACTCAGCGAGGAGCAGGAAGCCGTCCGGCAGCTCGCCAAGGACTTCGTCGCCCGCGAGGTCGCCCCGCACGTCGTGGAGTGGGACCGTGCCGAGAACGTCGACAAGTCGATCGTGAAGAAGCTGGGCTCCGTCGGCTTCCTCGGGCTGACCGTCCCCGAGGAGTACGGCGGTTCGGGCGGCGATCACCTCGCGTACTGCCTGGTCACCGAGGAGCTCGGGCGTGGCGACTCCTCGGTCCGCGGCATCGTCTCCGTCTCCCTCGGCCTCGTCGCCAAGACCATCGCCGCCTGGGGCGACGAGGAGCAGAAGCGGCACTGGCTGCCGGGGCTCACCGCGGGCGAGGCGATCGGCTGCTTCGGCCTCACCGAGCCCGGCACCGGCTCGGACGCCGGGAACCTCGCGACGAGGGCCGTCCGGGAAGGCGGCGAGTACGTCATCAACGGCAGCAAGATGTTCATCACCAACGGCACCTGGGCCGATGTGGTGCTGCTCTTCGCCCGCACCGACGACACCCCCGGCCACAGGGGCATATCCGCCTTCCTGGTCCCCACCGACACCCCCGGACTCGGCCGCCGCACCATCCACGGCAAGCTCGGCCTGCGCGGCCAGGCCACCGCCGAGCTGGTCCTGGAGGACGTCCGGGTGCCCGCGTCGGCGCTCCTGGGTCCGGCGGGCAAGGGCTTCTCCATCGCCATGTCCGCCCTGGCCAAGGGGCGGATGTCGGTCGCGGCCGGCTGCGTCGGCATCGCCCAGGCCGCCCTCGACGCCGCCGTGGGCTACGCGGGCGAACGCGAGCAGTTCGGCAAGTCCATCGCGGGCCACCAGCTCGTCCAGGAGCTCATCAGCGACATCGCCGTGGACGTCGACGCCGCCCGGCTGCTGACCTGGCGGGTGGCGGACCTGGTCGACCGGGGCGAGGACTTCGCCACCGCGGCCTCCAAGGCCAAGCTCTTCGCCTCCGAGGCCGCCGTCCGCGCCGCCAACAACGCGCTCCAGGTCTTCGGCGGCTACGGCTACATCGACGAGTACCCGGTCGGCAAGCTGCTGCGCGACGCCCGCGTGATGACGCTGTACGAGGGCACCAGCCAGATCCAGAAGCTGATCATCGGCCGCGCGCTGACGGGGGTCTCCGCCTTCTGACCCGTGCGCCGCTCGAACGGGCGTCTGAGTACCGGCTGAGTACGGAAGCGGATGTGGCGCACGCCACGTCGGCCGATGCTGGGTGCCATGAGTGAGACAGCACCGGTCAAGCAGCAGAGCACCGCGGCCTTCTACGGCCAGGCCGTCGCCTCCTTCGGGGTGGCGATCGGCGCAGTGGCTCTCGGTATCTACTTCCTCGACGCCGACGCCTGGGTCCGCGGATTCCTCGCGATCGGCGTCCTCTACCTCGTCACCTCCTGCTTCACCCTGGCCAAGGTCATCCGTGACCGCCAGGAGGCGGGGCAGATCGTCAGCCGGGTCGACCAGGCCCGGCTGGAGAAGATCCTCGCCGAGCACGACCCCTTCCAGAAGCTCTGACGGTCCCGCCGGACAGGCCCTAAGCGCTTGCTCAGGTTCGGGGTATGGTGTTCGTCCTGCTGACGAGAGGGGCGAGTGACGATGAGCACGGCGGAGGAGACCGACGGCGACAGCGCGCCGTGGGCCGAGGTGACGCCCGAGGCGGCCCGGCGGCTGCTCGTCGCCGCCGTCGACGCCTTCGCCGAGCGCGGGTACCACGCCACCACCACCCGCGACATCGCGGGCCGGGCGGGGATGAGTCCCGCCGCGCTCTACATCCACTACAAGACGAAGGAAGAGCTGCTCCACCGGATCAGCAGGATCGGCCACGACCGCGCCCTGTTCGTCCTGGAGGCCGCAGCCGACGGCGGGGGCACGGCGGCCGAGCGGCTGGCCGAGGCCGTACGGTCCTTCGTCCGCTGGCACGCCGAGCGGCACACCACCGCCCGCGTGGTCCAGTACGAGCTCGACGCCCTCGGCGAGGAGCACCGGGCCGAGATCGTCGAGCTGCGCCGCAGGAGCGACGCGGTGGTGCGCCGGATCATCGGCGAGGGCGTGCGGGCGGGGGAGTTCGACGTCCCCGACGTCCCCGGCACCACGCTCGCGGTGCTCTCGCTCTGCATCGACGTGGCGCGCTGGTTCAACGCGCAGGGCAGCCGGACGCCGGACGAGGTCGGCGATCTCTACGCCGGCCTCGTGCTGCGCATGGTCGCCGCCAAGCGGTAGCGGCGGCGGGCCGCGTCCTCAGAAGTAGTAGCGGGACACCGACTCGGCCACGCACACCGGCTTGTCGCCGCCCTCGCGCTCGACCGTGACGACGGCGGTGACCTGCACCCCGCCCCCGGCCTCCTCGACGCTCCTCAGGACGGCCGAGGCGCGCAGCCGTGAGCCCACGGGCACGGTGGACGGGAAACGGACCTTGTTCGTCCCGTAGTTGATGCCCATCTTCATGCCCTCGACCCGCATGATCTGCGGTACGAGCGCGGGCAGCAGCGAGAGCGTGAGATAGCCGTGGGCGATGGTCCTGCCGAACGGCCCGGTGGCGGCCCGCTCCGGGTCGACATGGATCCACTGGTGGTCGCCGGTGGCATCGGCGAAGAGGTCGATCCGCTTCTGGTCGACCTCCAGCCAGTCGCTGTGCCCCAGCTGCTCGCCCACTCCGTCGCTCAGCTCCTGCGCGGACGTGAAGATCCTCGGCTCTGCCATGTCCCTGGTCCCTGCCCTTCCCGCTCCGGTCCGTCCTTCGTCGCGCTGTCTAAGCGCTTGCTCAGCATGGTTGGCGGGTGCGTTCCTGTCAACGACGGACCGGCCGGAGGGCGGGCCAGTAGGGTTGGAGGGGTGCCCCAGATCCCACAGACACTCCATGAACTCACGGTCGGACAGCTCTCCGCGCGCAGCGGCGCCGCTGTCTCCGCCCTGCACTTCTACGAGGCCAAGGGCCTGATCAGCAGCCGTCGCACCAGTGGCAACCAGCGCCGCTACAGCAGGGACGCGCTGCGCAGGGTCGCGTTCGTCCGTGCGGCACAGCGGGTCGGCATCCCGCTCGCCACCATCCGGGACGCCCTCGCCGAGCTTCCCGAGGAGCGCACCCCGAACCGCGAGGACTGGGCGCGGCTCTCCGCGGCCTGGCGCTCCGAACTGGACGACCGCATCGAGCAGTTGGCGCGGCTGCGGGACCATCTCACCGACTGCATCGGCTGCGGCTGTCTTTCCCTGGAGAACTGTGTGCTCTCCAACCCGAACGACATCAGCGGCCGGCGGATCAGCGGCTCGCGCCTGATGCCGGAGTGCCCGTCGGCGGAGCGCGCGTAGCGCCGGACGCCGCGCGTCCGGGGCGGATGCTCCCGTCGCCCGTCACGCCACCGATGCCAGATCCCGCCGCGGCGCGCTCCGGGCCTTCGCCAGTGCCCGCGGGGTCAGCACCGGCTGCGGCACCACGATCCCGCACCCCGTGCAGACCGGCCCCGCCCCCGGGGCGCACCGCAGATCCTGTCGCCAGTGGATCCCGGCGCCCGCGCACACCGGGCAGACCGTGCCGGGCTCCGACTCCAGCGCCCCGATCAGCCGGCTCAGCACCTCGGCGAGCGGCGCCGACGGATGTACCGCCGGGTCTTCGCAGCGGGCGACCCCGTGGCCGCCCCAGGTGCGCCGGTGCCAGTCGTCGAACGCGCCGGGCCGGCGCAGCCCGTCGTGCTTCTCCCGCCTGCGGCGTTCGGCGAACCCCGCCTCGTAACCGAGCCAGACCGTTCGCGCCGCCTCCAGTTCGTCCAGCGCGCGCATCAGCCGCGCCGGATCGGGGGACCGGTCCTCGGGCCCTATTCCGTGCCGAGTGCACAGATGGTCCCAGGTCGCCCGATGTCCGTAAGGGGCGAACCTCTCCAGGCACTTGCGCAGCGAATACCGCCGCAGTGCCAGGTCGCTCCGCGGATCGCGCACCTGTCTCGCAAGACTCCGGAATCCCGCCACCGCACCGTCACCTCCGTCGCTCGTACTTCGGCGTCAAGGGATGGACGTACGGCTGCCCCGTTCGGATCCCGCGAAGACTGATGTTGTCCGGAATTCGGCGCGTCCCGCCGGTGCGGCGCCGCCACGGATGACGCCATGTGACGATTCGGAAAAGGTGACGGTTGCTCACCTTACCGACGGGTCGTACCGCCAGTAACCTCCGGCGCATCGGCCTCTCGGAGGAGCACGCATGCCCCCACGCACCGTCAAGTTCAGAGCCGCCACCGTCGCGGCGGTTCTCGCCCTCGGCACCACCCTGCTCGCGGCCTCGCCGCAGGCCGGCGCCGTGGAACCCGGCCCCGTCACCGACTACTGCCAGGGGCAGTGCGACGACATCCTGCCGCCCGGCGAGAACGGCAACGCCACCCTCGTCGACATCCTCGGCAACAAGGCGTTCGGCACGCACCCCAAGCACAGCGACGACCAACTCGACCGCTACAACGGCCTGGTGGCCGGACACACCGGTCTCACCGACCAGAAGCTGACCGATTTCTTCAACGACGCCTCCTTCGGTGTGCCCGAGGACCAGATCGAGTCCGTCACCTCGCCGCGCGACGACGTCACCATCACCCGCGACAAGGCGTCCGGGGTCCCGCACATCAAGGGCACCACCCGCTACGGCACCGAGTTCGGCGCCGGATTCGCCGCCGGTCAGGACCGGCTCTGGCTGATGGACCTCTTCCGGCACATCGGGCGCGGCGAACTGACCTCGTTCGCCGGCGGCGCTCTCGCCAACCAGGGGCTGGAGCAGCAGTTCTGGCCGCAGGCCCCGTACACCGAGGCCGATCTCGAAGCCCAGGTCGAGTACATCAGGACCCACGAGGGTGCCCGCGGGGAGCAGGCCATGGCGGACGCCCAGGCGTACGTCGACGGCATCAACGCCTACCGGGAGAAGTCCAAGAACGGCCGCTACTTCCCGGGCGAGTACGTCCTCACCGGCAAGATCGACGCCATCACCAACGTCGGTGAGATCCAGCCGTTCAAGCTGACCGACCTGATCTCCGTGGCCTCGGTCGTCGGCGGCCAGTTCGGCGGCGGCGGTGGCGGCGAGGTGCAGGCGGCGCTCTCGCTGCTGGCCGCCCAGCAGAAGTACGGCGTGGCCGAGGGCACCGAGGTCTGGGAGTCGTTCCGCCAGCGCGAGGACCCCGAGGCCGTGCTGACGATCCACGACGGCACCGCGTTCCCGTACGCCGGCAAGCCCGACAAGGCCCGCGGCACCGCGCTGCCCGACGCCGGGTCCGTCACCGCCGAACCCCTCATATACGACCGCACCGGCTCCGCGGGCACCGACAGGAAGGCCCCGGTCAAGGCCCCGGCCCCGCTCAAGAAGGCCCAGGGCATCTACGACGACGGCGTCATCCCGGAGGGATCGCTGCCCGGCTCCGGTTCCGGCGCCCAGAAGCGCGGCATGTCCAACGCCCTGCTGGTCTCCGGGAAGAACACCGCGAGCGGGAACCCCGTGGCCGTGTTCGGCCCGCAGACCGGCTACTTCGCCCCTCAGCTGATGATGCTCCAGGAACTCCAGGGGCCGGGCATCAGCGCCCGCGGTGTCTCCTTCGCCGGCGTCGGCATGTACATCCAGATGGGCCGCGGCCAGGACTACGCCTGGAGCGCCACCTCGGCCGGCCAGGACATCACCGACACCTACGCCGTCGACCTGTGCGAGCCCGACGGCTCCACGCCCACCAAGGACTCCACGCACTACCTCTACCGCGGCACCTGCACCGCCATGGAGACGCTGGAGCGCACCAACTCATGGAAGCCGACCGTCGCCGACTCCACGGCGAAGGGCTCCTACCGGATGCAGGTCCGGCGTACCGACTACGGCATCGTCACCCACCGCGCCACCGTGGGCGGAAAGCCCGTCGCGTACACCTCGCTGCGCAGCACCTACCGGCACGAGGCCGACTCGATCATCGGCTTCCAGATGCTGAACGACCCGTCGTACGTCAAGGACGCCGCCTCCTTCCAGCGGGCGGCGAGCAATATCGACTACGCCTTCAACTGGTTCTACGCCGACTCCCGCACCGCCGCCTACTACAACAGCGGCATGAACCCGGTGCGCGCGACGGGCGTCGACCCGGCGCTGCCGGTGCGGGCCGAACGGGCCTACGAGTGGCAGGGGTACGAACCGGCAGCCAACACCGCCGCGTACACCGCGTTCGCCGAACACCCGCACTCCAGCGGGCAGGACTACTACATCTCCTGGAACAACAAGCAGGCCAAGGGGTACGCCGCCGCGGGCTTCGGCCTCGGCGCCGTGCACCGGGGCGACCTGCTGGACGACCGGGTGGCGAAGCTCGTCGAGGAGGGCGGGGTGACCCGCGCGTCCCTCACCCGGGCCATGGCCGAGGCCGCGGTCACCGATCTGCGCGGCGAGCAGCTGCTGCCCGAACTGCTGAAGGTGATCCGCTCCGAACCGGTGACCGACCCCGAACTCAACGCAGCCGTCCAGCAGTTGGAGTCGTGGCGGGCGGCGGGATCGCAGCGCCGGGAGAGCAGCCCCGGTTCGCACGCCTACAGCCACGCCGACGCGGTGCGGATCATGGACGCATGGTGGCCGGAACTGGTCGAGGCCGAGTTCGAGCCGGGGCTCGGCGGGGATCTGTACGCGGCGCTGACCGCCAACCTCGCCACGGACGAGTCCCCGGCGGCGAGCCACGGACCCAGCGGGGCGCACAGCGGATCCGCGTTCCAGTACGGCTGGTGGGGCTTCGTGGACAAGGACCTGCGCCAGGTCCTGGGGCAGCCGGTGAAGGGGCCGCTGGCCCGGACGTACTGCGGCGGCGGCGACCGGGGCAGTTGCCGTGACGCGCTCCTCGCGTCCCTGAAGCGGGCCGTGGCCCGGCCGGCGACGGAGGTCTATCCGGGCGACGACAACTGCAAGGCGGGCGAGCAGTGGTGCACCGACTCGATCGTCCACCGGCCGCTCGGCGGGATCGGTCAGAAGGCCATCCACTGGCAGAACCGCCCGACCTACCAGCAGGTGGTGGAGTTCCCCGCCCACCGGTAGGGGCTTGAGCGACCGTGCCGGGCGGGTCCGGACTCCTCGGGCCCGCCCGGCGCCGTCTCACCGGTACTGGAGATACCGCTTCCGTACGGCACGGAACGCGGCGAGATCCTCCGACCAGGCGCCCACCACCTCGTCCGTGTCCGCCCCCGCGTCGATCATGGTGCGGACCCGGGTGTTGCCGGTGAGCTTGTCGATCCAGTTGTCCGGGCGCCACTCGAACCCGCTCCAGGTCCGCTTCGCCGTCACCAGCAGCGCGATGGCCGTGCGTACCGGATCGAAGGCCTCGCGGTCGTGGACGTGCAGCTGCACACCGCCGACCGTCTTCCCCTGGAACTTGGAGAACGTCGGCGCGAAGTACGCCTCGCGGAACGCCACCCCGGGCAGGTCGAGCGCGTTCGCCGCCGCCGCCCAGCGGTGGTCGATGCCCTCCGCGCCGAGCAGTTCGAACGGCCGGGTCGTGCCGCGCCCCTCGGAGAGGTTCGTGCCCTCGAACAGGCAGGTCCCCGAGTAGACGAGCGCGGTGTCGGGCGTCGGCATGTTGGGGCTCGGCGGCACCCACGGCAGCCCGGTCGCGTCGAAGAAGTCCGAGCGTTTCCAGCCGGACATCTTCACGATGCGCAGGTCCACCGGACGCTCGGCCAGGAACCGGGCGTTGAAGAGCAGCGCCAGCTCGGTGACCGTCATGCCGTGCGCCTGCGCGATCTCCCGGCGGCCCACGAACGTGCCGAACGCCGGGTCGAGGACCGGGCCGAGAGCCGCCCGCCCGGTCACCGGGTTCGGCCGGTCCAGGACGACGAACCGCTTCCCCGCGAGCGCCGCCGCCTCCATGCAGTCGTACAGCGTCCAGATGTACGTGTAGAAGCGGGCGCCGGCGTCCTGGATGTCGAAGACGATCGTGTCCACGCCGGACGCCGTGAAGACATCGGCGAGCGGCTGACCGCTCTTCAAGTACGTGTCGTAGACCGGGAGTCCGGTCGCCGGGTCGTCGTACCGCCCCTCCGAACCGCCCGCCTGCGCGGTGCCCCGGAAGCCGTGCTCGGGCCCGAAGACGGCGATCAGGTCCACCCGCTCGTCCGGGTGCATCACATCGACGATGTGGCGCACGTCGGAGGTGATCCCGGTCGGGTTGGTGACCACGCCGACCTTCTGGCCCTTCAGCAGCGCGTAGCCGTCCGCCGCCAGCCGGTCGAAACCGGTGCGGACCCGGCCGTGCCCCTTGCCCGCGGCGGGGGCGGCGCTCGCGGCCCCGGTCCCGGCGGCCGTCGCCGCGAGGGCCCCCACCGCACCACCGGCGGCCAGCAAACCACGTCTGGTCAGGCTCATTCGGCTACCTCCATGATCGCGACGACTGTCATGGTCACGCACGCTAGCGCGCGATCAGGCCATACGGAATGAGCCGGACGAGACAGGTGTGACAGGAGTGCCTCCCGGGCGGTGTCCACCCCTTCCGCTCCGGCATACCGACTGGTTAGTCTGCCGGTGCGATCGGCTGAGAGAGGCGGGACCCGATGAGTGCGGTGCAGGGCGCGGGTGTGGTGGTCACGGGGGCCGGAGGCGGCATCGGCGCCGCACTGGCCCGCCGGTTCGCGGCGGAGGGCGCGCGGGTCGTGGTCAACGACCTCGACGAGGCGAGGATCAGGAAACTGGCCGAGGAGATCGGCGGCATCGCCGTCGCCGGTGACGCCTCGCGGATCGTGGACGCGGCCAGGGACGCGCTCGACGGCACCGTCGACATCTACTGCGCCAACGCCGGCCTCGCCTCGCCCGGCGACGTCTTCGCGGACGAGGAGGTCTGGGCCGCGGCCTGGGACGTCAATGTGATGGCCCACGTCCGCGCGGCCAGGGCGCTGCTCCCCGGCTGGCTGGAGCGCGGCAGCGGGCGCTTCGTCTCGACCGCCTCCGCCGCCGGACTGCTGACGATGATCGGCGCCGCGCCGTACAGCGTCACCAAGCACGGCGTCGTCGCCTTCGCCGAATGGCTCTCGCTCACCTACCGCCACCGCGGGATCAAGGTCCACGCGATCTGCCCGCAGGGGGTGCGTACGGACATGCTCACCGCCGCCGGATCGGCCGGGGAGCTCGTCCTCGCCCCCGGCGCCATCGAGCCCGAGGCGGTCGCCGACGCGCTCCTGGACGCCATGGCCGAGGACCGCTTCCTCGTCCTGCCGCACCCCGAGGTCGCCGGGTACTACCGGGCCCGCGCCAAGGACACCGACCACTGGCTCGGCAGTATGAACCACCTCCAGCAGAAGTGGGAGGAGACCGGCGCATGACCGAGTCCATCTACGCCGCGAAGCCCTGGGTCGCGCTGCTCAGCGAGGCCCAGCGGGCCCCCGTCAGCCCCGCCGCCAGCGTCGTCCACGCCTTCCGGGACTCCGCCGCCCGCAGCCCCGGACACCCCGCACTCGCCTACTTCGACGGACGCCTGAGCTACCGCGAGACCGACGCGCTCTCCGACTCGGTGGCCGGCCATCTCGCCGCCGAGGGCCTGGAGCGCGGCGACCGCGTCGCGATCATGCTGCAGAACACCCCGCAGTTCGTGCTCGCGCTGCTCGGCGCCTGGAAGGCCGGCGCCACGGTCGTCCCGCTCAACCCGATGTACAAGTCCGGCGAGGTCGGGCATGTGCTGAAGGACGCCGAGGTCACCGCGCTGATCTGCTCGGACCGGGCCTGGGAGGCCTATCTGCGGGACACCGCGGCCGGCGCCCCGACGGTACGGATCGCCCTCACCACCAGTGAGCTCGACCTCCAGACGCAGAACGACGAACGGGTGCTCGGCTTCGAGCGGCTGCCGGTGCCCGCGGACGCCGAGGACCTGGTCGCCGTCGCCCGGCGGGGCATCAGCGCCCCCGAAGGGCGCGAACCCGCCTCCGCCGACGTGGCGCTGATCAGCTACACCTCCGGGACCAGCGGCACCCCCAAGGGCGCCATGAACTCCCACGGCAACATCATGGTCAACGCCGAGCGCCAGCGGGCCGGGCACCCCGTCGACGCGGGCTCCGCCTACTTCGCGCTCGCCCCGCTCTTCCACATCACCGGCATGGTGTGCCAGCTGGCCGCCTGCCTCACCAACGCGGGCACCCTCGTCCTCGCGTACCGCTTCCACCCCGGCGTCGTCCTCGAAGCCTTCGCCGAACACCGCCCCGCCTACACCGTGGGCCCGTCCACCGCCTTCATGGCACTGGCCGCCCACCCCGACTGCACCCCCGGGCACTTCGCCTCCTTCCGGATCATCTCCTCGGGCGGCGCACCGCTGCCGCCCGCACTGGTCGAGAAGTTCCGGGCGGGCTTCGGCCCGTACATCCACAACGGCTACGGCCTCACCGAGTGCACCGCCCCCTGTGCCTCCGTTCCCCCGGAGCGCGAGGCCCCCGTCGACCCGGTCTCCGGGACCCTGTCCGTCGGCGTCCCCGGCCCCGACACGGTGGTCCGGATCCTCGACGAGAACGGCGAGGAGGTGCCCTTCGGGGAGCAGGGCGAGATCGCGGTCCGGGGCCCGCAGGTGGTCTGCGGCTACTGGCGGCTGCCCGAGGCCACCGCCGCCGCCTTCCCGGACGGCGAGCTGCGCACCGGCGACATCGGCTTCATGGACAGCGCGGGCTGGCTCTATGTCGTCGACCGCAAGAAGGACATGATCAACGCCTCCGGCTTCAAGGTCTGGCCGCGTGAGGTGGAGGACGTCCTCTACACCCACCCGGCGGTCCGGGAGGCGGCCGTCGTAGGCGTCCCCGACGCCTACCGTGGCGAGACCGTCCGTGCCTACGTGAGCCTGCGGCCCGGCGCCTCGGTCGGACCCGGGGAGCTCGGCGCGTACTGCAAGGAGCGGCTCGCCGCGTACAAGTACCCGCGCGAGGTCGAGATCCTGGACGAACTCCCGAAGACGGCGAGTGGGAAGATCCTCAGGCGGGAACTGCGTTCCCCCCGGTAGACCGGAATCACGCGGAAGGAAGGTGGCGGCAATGGCCAAGGCGACGGACGGGGACACGGCTCCCGTCCCTCAGCGGCTGCTGGCCGCCGCCACCCGGCTCTTCGCCGAGCAGGGCTACGACCGCACCTCGGTCCAGGAGATCGTCGAGGCGGCGGGCGTCACCAAGGGCGCGCTCTACCACTACTTCGGCTCCAAGGAGGACCTCCTCCAGGAGGTCTACGCCCGGGTGCTCCGCCTCCAGCAGGAGCGCCTCGACGCCTTCGCCGACGCCGACGCCCCCGTGGAGCAGCGGCTGCGCGACGCCGCGGCCGATGTGGTCGTCACGACCATCGAGAACCTCGACGACGCCTCGATCTTCTTCCGGTCCATGCACCATCTGAGCCCGGAGAAGAACAAGCAGGTCCGGGTGGAGCGGCGGCGCTACCACGAGCGCTTCCGGGCCCTGGTGGAGGAGGGCCAGCGCAGCGGCGTGTTCTCCACGGCCACCCCGGCCGACCTGATCGTCGACTACCACTTCGGTTCGGTCCACCACCTGTCCACCTGGTACCGCCCCGACGGCCCGCTCAGCCAGCAGGAGGTCGCCGACCACCTGGCCGACCTGCTGCTGCGGGCGCTGCGCCCGTAGGAGCTGTCAGCCGGCCGAGGAGTGCTTCCGCCGCCGGGTTGCCGGGCCCGGGTGCCCGCGCGGCGAGGACCACGGTCCGGCCGGGCTCCGGCTGGCGGATGCTCAGGCACGGCAGCCCCGCGTCCTCGCCGATCCGCCGCGGCACGATCGCCACGCCGATCCCGGCCCGTACCAGACCGACGAGCAGCCGGATCTGGGTGACGTCGCAGGTGATCCGGCGCTCCAGCCCGCAGTGCGCGGTCAGCCTCCGCACCGCGGTCTCCAGCCCGGTGCCCGCGCGGAAGTCCACGAACGGCTCGTCGGCGAGATCCCTGATCAGGGTGCGCCCGGCGGTCGCCAGCCGATGGCCCGGCGCGGTGATCAGCACCAGGTCCTCGTGCCAGGTCGCGAACCCGGCGATGCCCTCGGGGAGTTCGGCGGCGTCCGGCGCGAGATAGGCGAGGTCCAGCTCACCGGCCCGCAGCCCCGCGACCAGCTCCGGCGTAGTCGCCTCCCGCAGCGAGATCTGAACGCCCGGCCACAGCCGGTGGTACGAGGCCAGCTCGGCCGCCAGATCCACGCAGGTCAGCGTCTGGATCGTGCCGACCCTGACCCGGCCGGTCACCAGCCCCGTCACGGCCGCCACCGCGTCCCGCGCCGCCTCTGTCCCGGCGAGCACCGACCGGGCCGCGGGCAGCAGCGCCCGGCCCGCCTCGGTGAGGATCACCCGTCGGCCGGTCCGGTCGAACAGCTCGGCCCCCAGCTCCCGTTCGAGCTTGCGCACGGAGGTGCTCAGCGCGGACTGCACGATCAGCTCGGCACGCGCAGCGGCGGTGAAACCGCCGTGCGTGACCACCGCCATGAAGTGGCGGAGTTGGCGTAGCTCCATCCATCCACGCTATCGATAGCAGCCAGCTGAACCATCTGTTGGACCGATCACGGACGCGGGCCGAAGCTGGAGGTATGACTCACATCCAGCCGTCCACGCACGTCCCCGCACTCTGGGCCGCGGCGTACGGCCCCCACCACGCGTCGGCCGTGCGCCTCGCCGCCCGGTGCCTGCTGCGGGTGAGGGCCTTCGTCCGCGAACTGGCCCTGGCGGACCACGTGGGTTCCGGCGGCTACTGAGACGGCCGGGGCCGTGGGCCCGAAACCCGTTGGTGGGGCCGGAGAGCGCCCGGCTAGCATCCGACGATGCAGACGCCGGCCGACGAACAGTTCCACGCCCTGGGGCGTCTGATCGGGCACGAGGACCCCGGCCGGCGCCATCTCGGGCTGGCCCTGCTCACCGAGCGTGTCACCGAGCACCCCCCGTCCGACGACCGGGAGACGGACCGGCTCGCCGGGCTGCTGCCCGCATCGCTGACCGGACTTCCGGAGGCCGATCTCCTCCTGGCCGGGCTCTACGAACGCCTCGGCCACCGCCTCGGGGACCGACCCAGGCCGCCGTGGCGCACGACCGGGCAGCTGCCGGCGGCGGTACGGATCGCCTGGCTCCGCGCCGATGTGCTCCACGATCCCGGGGTGCTCCGCGACGAGTCCCCGGGCGAACTCCTCTACCAGGCCGTACGGGGTGCGGACATCACCGGTACGCACCGGCCGGCGCGGCTCGTGGACGAGCTGGCGGGCAGCGGTGATCCGGTGCTCCGGGCCGAGGCGCTGCGGCTGGCCAGGGAGGGGCTGCACGCCGGGCTGCTGGCCCCGGCACTGGTCCGGGCGGCCCTGATCGGTCTGCTGGGCGCCGGCAGCGCCCCGGTCGTCGCCGGTGCGCTGGGCGAGCTCGCCGAACCGTGGGCGGCGACGGATCCGCTGCCGCCCGGAATCCTCTCCCCGTTCCTCTCGGCCGGTCCGGTACCGGAGGACGCCGGCCGACCGGACCGGGCGCCGGTACGGGAGTGGCCCGCGGTGGCCGGTGCCGCCCTCCACGCCGCCGCGCGCCACGGCCACCGGGACCTGCTGCGCCGGGCCGTCGAGGACCCCGGCCTTCCGCCGGGCGTCCGCCGACGCGCGATGGAACTCCTCGGCGATCTGGCGGACCGCGACGACATCGGCGGGCTGACGGCCGTGGCCGCACGCGATCCGCTGCTGTTCGGCGGGCCGGCCGTGACCTGTCTGCGCGGACTCCACCGGCGCGGGCACTTCCCGGACGGGCCGGACGTCCCCGCCGTCATCGGCCTCGCCCTGTCCGACCACTCCGTTCCGGCCCGCGACGTCGCGACGATCCTCTTCACCACCCGGAAGGAGGCGCTGCGCGTACTGACGGACGCACCGGCCGACGACCCGGGCTGGCCACGACGGCTCGCCCTGCTGGTCGCCCTGGCCGGACAGGGCGCCGGTGACCTCCCGATCGGGGACGCCGTCGCCCGGGTGCTGCCCCTCGCCCCCGCACCCGGGCCGTTCCTCGACGCGATCCGCGAACTGCGCCACGAGGACGCCGAGGAGGCCGTGATCGCCCTGCTGCCCTCGGCACCGGGCGCGGCCCTGGGCGCGCTGGAGGCGATCGGCGGGGACCGGACGGTACGGGCCCTGCGCCAGGGGCTGGGCCTCACCGCGGGCGGGACGGCGCCCCATCTGCGCCCCGTACGGAACCGGGCCCTCGAACTGCTGTGGCTGCTGAACCGCGACCCGGCGCTCCGCCACGAGCTCCTCGCAAGGCTGGACCCCGTCGATCTGCCGCCGCGCATCGCGGCCGGTCTCGGCGGCCCGGACGAGCGGGAACTGGCCCTGCTGCGCTCCCACCTGGACCCGGCCGAGCCGGTGGCGGCGCTGTGCCGGCTGGCGGCCCACGGCAACGCCGGCACCCTCCCGGTCATCGCCGACCTGCTGCTGCGCATCGTGGCCGAGCAGGCCGCGGCGGGCGAGCCGGGCGCGGCCACCAGGACGGGGGAGTACGGACAGCCGGCCGGTGAGCCGGTGGTGCCGCAGGAGGTTCTGGACGCGGTGGCCGCCCTGGGTCGCGGACTCCACGAACGGGGCGCGATCCGGCCGGTCTGCCTGCTCGGCGCCGCGGACGCGCGGGAGGCGGGGCACGCACTCGTCGCGACGACGGCACTGGACCTGCTGGAGAGGCCCGGGCTGTCCGACGGCGAGCAGGCGATCCTGCTCGAAATGCTGCTCAGGACGCCCTGGAAGGGCACCCGCGCGCGGGTGCACCGGCTGTTGCGCCACCGCGACCGGCACGTGCGCAAGCACGTCATCGCCCTCCTCGCCCGTGATGCCACGGGGGAGGACGCCCGGGCCCTGTCGGCGACGCTGATCGCGCTGACCACCGCGCCGGACATCCAGACCGTCCGGCAGGCGCTGCTCGCCCTGGGCCACGCCCGAGCCCACTGGGCGAGCGCCGCGATCGCCGGGTGTCTCGGCCATCCCAACATGAACATCAGGAAGACGGCGGCCGATGCGCTGGTCCGCGCGGGCACACCGGCGGCGCTCCCGAAGCTCCTCCTGCGACTCGGACACGACGGCAACCCCGGTCTGCGCGACAGCCTCGTCGAGGCCCTCCACGCGGTCCTCGGCGACGCCTACGTGGCCACCCTCCTCGCCGCCGCCGAGCACAGCAGGGACGACGGCACCCGTGAGCTGCTGCTGGCGGGCCTCCACGGCGTCCTCACCGCACGCTCGGTCCTCGCGCTGGACGACCAGGCCTCACCGGTGGCGGCCCCGCTGCTCGCCCTGGTGGCGTCCGGCCGGGTCGCGCTGGCCTCCGGCACCGTGCGGGACCTGGCGACACCGATGGCCCGGCACGGGATCACCGCACCGGCCGCAGGAGAGCCGTCGGCGGAGGCCGGCCGGGCGGACCGTGACATCGAGGCCCTGGTGGCCCGGGGCTGGGACCCCGAGGTCGCGCTGCGCGTCGCCGAGCGGGACGAGCCGCCGGCCCCCGGCCGGGCGGCGCGGCTGCGGCCGATGCTGGCCGACTGGCTCCGGCTGGCCGACGCGCGGCCGGCGCCCCGCGACAAGGCGTTCCCGGAGAACAAGGCACTCCCGGACAACAGGGCCTTCCCGAACAACAGAGCACTTCCGGACATCAAGGCTTTCCCGGGCAACAGGGCGCTCCGGAACAAGGTGGTGCGCCTCGTGCTGTCGCTCTGCACCGAGCCCCGGGACGGTGCCGAGCTCACGGCACTGGCCCGGTCCGCCCCGCTCCTGCTGGATGCGCTCGCCGACGCCCGGGACGGGGACCGGCACGACCTGATAGCCGTACTCGAAGCGGTCGCGCCGATGCTGGCGCCCACCGCGAGACCGGCCGCCGTCGCAGCGGTACGGGCCCTGCGCCCCGCCCCGGCGGCCCCGAGCCGGTCCACGCTGACGCTGTTGCGCCGCCTCGGCGCGGTACCGGCCCGCGCCGACCTCGACCGGGCACTCGCGGACGCCCGGCTCGGCGCCGACCCCCGGCGGGCCGTGACCGCCGTGCTGCGTGAGGCCTTCGCCGTTCCGGAGACGCCCGCCGCCGGCACCCTGCCCGCCGGGACCCGGGCGTGGCGGGCCGAACTGGACGAGGCGGTCCGCACCCCGGACGCATTGGAGGAGTTCCGCCGCAAGGACGACGGCGCCGTCCCCTCGCGGGACCGGCTGAGCGCGCTGACCGAGGCCCACCCGAGCGCCGGTCCCGGGGTCGGGGCCGCTCTCGTCGACTGGATGACACTGCTCCAGCCCATCGACGCACCGCCCTGGACCATCGCCGAGACCGCCCAGGCACCACAGCCGCCACCGCGCCGGGCCCGCGTCGACGACCTGGACCAGCCGCGCTCGGCGGCGCTGCGGCAACGGCTGCTGACCATGCTGGGGTCGGCCGAGGCGGACCGCAGACAGGCCGCCGCCCTGGCACTGGCGCGGTGGCCCGAGCCGGAGGCCCGGCTGCCGGTGCTGCGCGCGTATCTCCGCGGCCGGGTCGACCTGCGCGTCGGCGCCGGCCTGGCCCGCGCCCTGGGCGCCGTCGACGAGAGGGAACTCCGGGGCGACGGCATCCTGCGGGACAGGGTGGCACGCGCAGCCGCCGCACTCGACCCGTGGGAGAGGGAACGGTTCGTCCCACTGCTGCTGGAGTGGTGGGAGCACGCCCCGCCCGCGGTGGCCCGGGCAGTCGGCGACGCACTGTGCGCCCACCCCGCCGACGCGCTGGCCGGGGCCCTGGCCGACCGCCTCGACGCCGGGGCCTGGGGCTTCCTGGACCTGCTCGTCGGCCGTCCGCTGCTGCGCACCGCCGCGCTGACCCGGACCTGCCGACGGCTGCGCGCCGAGGGACGCGAGGAACTCGCGGACCGGCTCGTGCTCGTCGAGGGCCCCTTGCGCGGCCGGGACGCCGAGCGGCAGGACGCGGTGGCACTGGCAGCGCTCCGTGACCGCGGCACGGTGGTACCCGCCGGAGCCGGGCAGCGCCCGACCCGACCGGAGCTGCTGGACCTGGCCGCGACCGGCTCACCGGAACAGATCTGCCGGGCGCTCACGGAACTGGCCGGGACGCACACCGGCCCGGAGCCCGACCGGGACCGGCGACTCCTCGGCCTGCTGGGCGAGTTGCTCACCCACCCCCGGTCCAAGGTCCGGCTCCGCGCCCACCGGACCTCACGCGTGATGTGTGCCCCGCAGGCCCATCTGCGCCACACCGAACTCCTGCTGGACGACCCGCGTCCGGACGTGGTGCGCATGGCGATCCGTACGCTCTGCCGGGCGGGCTGGGAGCCCGCGCTCCCCGCAGTGACGGGCCTGCTCGGACACCCGCACGCCGTCGTGCGCAGGACGGCGGCCGAGGCGCTCGTCGGACTGGGCGGGGCGGCGATCCCGGCCCTGCGCAGGGCCGCCGCCCACGCCCGCCCCGACCGGCGCACCCTCTACACGGACGTACTGGACCGGATCAGGGCCGGTGAAGGCTGAGAGCGACCCTCCGGGCCGGGCCCACCGCCTACACGTACCGCTTGATCTCCCGCCGGGCCAGCGATCGCTGATGCACCTCGTCCGGGCCGTCCGCCAGCCGCAACGTCCGGGCCGCCGCCCACAGTTCGGCCAGCGGGAAGTCCTGGCTCACCCCGCCGGCGCCGTGCAGCTGCACCGCCCGGTCGAGGATGTCGACCACCGCGCGCGGGGTGGCGATCTTGATGGCCTGGATCTCCGTGTGTGCGCCCCGGTTGCCCACCGTGTCCATCAGCCACGCCGTCTTCAGTACCAGCAGGCGCAGCTGCTCCACCGTGACCCGCGCGTCCGCGATCCAGTTCTGCACGACGCCCTGCTGGGCCAGCGGCTTGCCGAAGGCCGTACGGGACACCGCCCGCCTGCACATCAGCTCGATGGCCCGCTCGGCCATGCCGATCAGCCGCATGCAGTGGTGGATCCGGCCCGGTCCCAGCCGTGCCTGGGCGATGGCGAAGCCGCTGCCCTCCTCGCCGATCAGATTCCCGGCAGGCACCCGCACATCGGTGAGGACGACCTCCGCGTGGCCGCCGTGGTAGTGGTCCTCGTACCCGTACACCCGCATGGCGCGGCGCACTTCGAGGCCGGGGGTGTCGCGGGGGACCAGGATCATCGACTGCTGGCGGCGGATGTCCGGGCCGGCAGGGTCATCGGCAGTCGCCGTCCTGCCCATCACGATGAGGATCTCGCAGTCCGGGTTCATCGCCCCGGAGATGTACCACTTGCGGCCGTTGATGACGTAGTCGTCGCCGTCGCGCACGATCCGGGTCTCGATGTTCGTCGCGTCGGAGGAGGCGACCTCGGGCTCCGTCATCGCGAACGCCGAGCGGATCTCACCGGCGAGCAGCGGCTCCAGCCACCGCTTCTTCTGTTCGTCGGTGGCGAACTGGAAGAGCACCTCCATGTTCCCGGTGTCCGGGGCCGCGCAGTTGAGCGCGGTGGGTGCCAACTGCGGGGACCGGCCGGTGATCTCGGCGAGCGGTGCGTACTGGAGGTTGGTCAGCCCGGCCCCGTACTCCGCGTCCGGCAGGAAGAGGTTCCACAGACCCTGCCTGCGCGCTTCCGCCTTCAGGTCCTCGACGACCTGCGGGGTGTCCCACGGGGAGGCCAGCAGGGCGCGCTGCTCGTCCGCGGTCTTCTCGGCCGGGTACACGTACTCGTCCATGAAGGCGAGCAGCCTGGTGCGCAGCTCTTCGGTGCGGGCGTCGAATGCGAAGTCCATGGGGGTGATCAGCCTTCCTGGAGGGTGGTGAGACCGTGCTCGATGAAGACGGGGACGAGGTCGCCGATGCGGTCGAAGCCGGTGCCGACGGTCTGGCCCAGGGTGTAGCGGTAGTGGATGCCCTCCAGGATCACGGCGAGCTTGAACCAGGCGAACGCCGTGTACCAGAAGATGGCGGAGGTGTCGCGGCCGGATCGGGTCGCATAGCGCTCGATCAGCTCGGCGGGGGAGGGGTGGCCCGCCGCGCCGCTGGTGGTGGAGACCGGCGATTCGGCCAGGCCGAGATCGGAGCTGTACATCACGAGCAGGCCGAGGTCGGTCAGCGGGTCGCCGAGCGTCGACATCTCCCAGTCGAGGACGGCCTTGATCCGGTCGTCGGAGCCGATCAGGACGTTGTCCAGCCGGTAGTCGCCGTGCACGACGGCGGGCGCGGGCGAGACGGGCAGCGCACGCCCGAGCGCGGCGTGCAGTTCGTCGATGCCGGGCAGCTCGCGGTTGCGTGACGCGTCCAGCTGCTTGCCCCAGCGGCGCAGCTGCCGGTCGAGGAAGCCCTCGGGCCGCCCGAAGTCGCCGAGCCCGACGGAGCCGGGGTCCACGGCGTGCAGCGCGACGAGGGTGTCGACGAGCCCGAGGACCGCCTCCCGGGTGCGCTCGGCACCCAGCGGGGCGAGCTGTCCGGCGGTGCGGTACGGGGTGCCCTCGACGTACTCCATGACGTAGAAGGGCGACCCGGTCACCGAGTCGTCCTCGCAGAGCAGGACCGGCTCGGGCACCGGGACGGCCGTCGGGTGCAGGGCGCTGATCACCCGGTGCTCGCGCTTCATGTCGTGCGCGGTGGCCAGCACATGGCCCAGCGGGGGCCTGCGGACGACCCAGCGGCCGGTGCCGTCCGTGACGAGGTACGTCAGATTCGACCGGCCGCCCTCGATCAGCCGGGCTTCGAGCGGTCCGCTCACCAGCCCCGGCCGCTCGCGGTCGAGGTGTCCGCGCAGCCGGTCGAGGTCGAGACCTGGCGGGTGGACTGAGCTCATCGTGCGCACCTCCGGGGGGTGGAAGACGGTCGGGAACCATCATGCCGACCAGTCGGTATGTCGTCCAGTACGCGGCCGGGAACGATCCGCCGGATCCATGGTGCGATCCGGCGGGCGGATTCGTCCCCGACTTGGCGCGGAGCCTGGTGTTCAGTCGCATCCCTGAATATGGTTCACGTATGAATACAGAGCTGCTGATCGACGAAGTCCGGCTGACCCCGATCCTGATAGCCGACCCGCCCCTGCTCAACACCCAGGGCGTCCACCAGCCGTACACCCCTCGGCTCGTCGTGGAGGTTGTCACGCGCGGTGGCATCACCGGGATCGGGGAGACGTACGGGGACGGCAAGTACCTCGAACTCGCCCGGCCGCTCGCCACCGCACTGACCGGGCGCCCGGTCAGCGATCTGAACGGCCTGTTCGCTCTGGCCGACGAGGTGTGCGGTGATTCACGGGCGGCCGACGACCGTGTCGAGGCGGGCGGACTGCGCGGCGTGCAGACCGCCGACAAGCTCCGGCTCTCCGTCGTGTCCGGCTTCGAGGTCGCCTGTCTGGACGCGCTGGGCAAGTCCCTCGGCCTGCCCGTGCACGCCCTGCTCGGCGGGAAGGTCCGCGACAGCGTCGAGTACAGCGCGTATCTCTTCTACCGCTGGGCCGCCCACCCCGAGGGCGGTGAACAGGACGACTGGGGGGCCGCCCTCGACCCGTCCGGTGTCGTCGCCCAGGCCCGGCGCTTCGCCCGCGAGTACGGCTTCTCCTCCTTCAAGCTGAAGGGCGGCGTCTTCGAGCCCGACCGGGAGATCGCCGCGATCCGCGCCCTGGCCGAGGAGTTCCCCGGGCAGCCGCTGCGGCTCGACCCCAACGGCGCCTGGTCCGTCGGGACCTCGCTGTACGTCGCCGAACAGCTGAAGGACGTACTCGAATACCTGGAGGACCCGGCGAGCGGCACGGACCTGATGGCCGAGGTCGCCGCCGGCACCGGCGTACCGCTCGCCACCAACATGTGTGTGACCACCCTCGCCGAGGTGCCGGAGGCCTTCGCCCGGGACGCGGTGCAGGTGGTCCTCTCCGACCACCACTACTGGGGCGGGCTGCACCGTACCCGTGAACTGGCCGGGATCTGCCGCACCTTCGGCGTCGGACTCTCCATGCACTCCAACACCCACCTCGGCATCAGCCTCGCCGCGATGACCCATGTCGCGGCCACCGTCCCCAACCTCGACTACGCCTGCGACAGCCACTACCCCTGGCAGAGCGAGGACGTCATCACCGCCCGCCATGTCTTCGAGGACGGCCGGCTCACCGTGTCCGACGCACCCGGACTCGGCGTCGAACTCGACCGGGAGCGCCTGGCCGTGCTGCACCGGCGCTGGCTCGACGACGACGGCACGATGCGCGAGCGCGACGACGCGGCCGCGATGCGCAAGGCCGAACCGCAGTGGCGGACGCCGGCGATCCCGCGCTGGTGACGGGCCCGCCGCCCGGGGCACGGCGGCCTGACTTGCGGGGGCCCGGACCCGCACCGATGGTCGGTGCATGAAGGCGATCAGCTACAGCGGGTACGGCGGGGCCGACGTCCTGGAGTACGGCGAGCGGCCCGACCCCAAGGTCGGCCCGGACACCGTCCTGGTGAAGGTGCGGGCCGCGGCCGTCAACCCGGTCGACTGGAAGGCCCGCGAGGGCCACCTCGACGCCGCCCTGCAGGCCGTGTTCCCGGTGATCCCCGGCTGGGACGTCTCCGGCGTCGTCGTGCAGCCCGGCGTGGCCGTCGACGAGTTCGCGGTCGGCGACGAGGTCATCGGCTACGTGCGGGAGGACTTCCTCTGCCGCGGCACCTTCGCCGAATACGTCGCCGCCCCCGTGCGCACCCTCGCCCGCAAGCCGCTGAGCCTGAGCTTCGAGGAGGCGGCGGGACTCCCGCTGGCCGGCCTCACCGCCTACCAGGTCCTGCACCGCACCCTGAGGATCCGCGAGGGCGACACGGTCCTGGTCCACGCGGCGGCCGGCGGGGTCGGCTCGTTCGCCGTCCAGCTCGCCCGGCACGCCGGCGCCCGCGTCATCGGCACCGCGAGCGAACGCAACCACGACCACGTCCGGCAGCTCGGCGGGGAACCGGTGGCCTACGGGGACGGCCTCACCGACCGGCTGCGGGCCCTGGCCCCGGACGGAGTCGACGCCGCGTTCGACACCGTCGGCGGCGAGGCGCTCCGGGTCTCCGCCGAAGTGCTGAGGCCCCAGGGCCGCCTGGCCTCCATCGCGGACGGCGAGGTCCTCGCGTACGGCGGCCACTACGCCTACGTACGCCCGGACACGAAGGACCTCACCCATCTGGCCGAACTGGCCGAGCAGGGCATCGTCTCGGTCCATGTGGAACAGGTCTTCCCGCTGGAGCGGGCGGCCGACGCCCACCGGCTGAACGAGCAGGGACGCACCCGCGGAAAGATCGTCGTCACCGTTCCCTGGGAGGCCCCGGACCTCTGACGGCCCCTCACCCGGTCCTCAGAACAGCATGGCCGCGGCGAACACCGCGAGGGCGACCGTGCACGCCGCCGCCGTCAGCGCGCCGCGTGCCGACAGCGGTCGCGGCCGGGCGGTCCCCATCCCGAGCACCCGCAGATGCGCCACCCGCAGAAAACCCAGCCAGGCCAGCGCGCTCAGCGACACCGCCACGATCGCGGCCGGGCCCGCCCCGCCGTTCAGCGCCTGCCTGGCCGCCAGCAGCGCCACCACCGTGCACGACAGCGTCGTACGCCGCCAGGCCAGCCGGGTCCGCTCGGGCTGGAGTCCGGGGTCGCGCCCCTCGGGGGTCACCGGCCCTCCCAGCCGAAGAGGACCACCACCACCATCGCCACCGCGACGACGCCGACGGCCAGTGCGAGCAGCGTCGGGAACCGCGAGACCGGGAGGTCCTCCCCACGCCGCATCGCCCGCTCGCACCGCACCCAGTGGTTGACCGCCCGCAGCGCGCACAGCACACCGGCCGCCAGCAGCGCGAGCGCCAGACCGGCACGGATCCCCCATGCCAGCTCCGGCAGGAACTGGTCGACCGCGAATCCGCCGCCGATCAGCGCCAGAGCCGTCCGGATCCAGGCGAGGAAGGTGCGCTCGTTGGCGAGCGAGAACCGGTAGTCGGGGGTGTCGCCCTCGTCGCGGATGCGCTGCGGCGCGAACCACAGCCGCAGGCTCTGTACGAATCCGTTCACTTGTGAACCTTATCTGCCGCCCTGCCGGTGTCCGCGCTCCGGCTCAGGAGGCCGTTCCGGACGCCCGGAAGGCGCGCAGCCGGTGGTACGCCTCCAGGCCGTCCGGCACCCAGTCCCAGTCGTCGATCCGCCGAGCCAGCTCGTCATCGCTGAGGAAGGTGTGCCAGGCGACCTCCTCCGCCTGCGGGTTCACCGGCAGCTCGCACCGTACCCGGTAGACGTACGACCACCAGGAGTGCTCGGCGGTCTCGTAGAGGAACTTGAAGAGCGGTTCGGGCCGGGGGAGCCCGGACACCCCCAGCTCCTCCTCGGCCTCCCGCAGCGCCGCCTCGTCGTACGACTCACCGGCGCCGACCACCCCGCCGACGAACATGTCGTAGTGGGACGGGAAGACCAGCTTGCCCGGGGTCCGGCGGTGGACGAAGAGCCGGCCCTGCGCGTCCCGGACCTCGATGAACGCGCAGCGATGACGAAGGCCCCGCGCGGTGGCCTCACCGCGCGGGGCCTGCCCCACGACCACGTCGTTCTCGTCGACGATGTCCAGGATCTCGTCAGAAGGAGTCATGCTCCTCATCCAACATCAGGCCATCGCGGGACGGGTTACTGCCCCATGACGTACTTGACCGTCGGGCCCGTGGTCCAGCCGCCGTCCACGGCCAGCTCGGCGCCGGTGATGTACGAGGCGGCGTCCGAGAGCAGGAAGGCGACCGCCTCCGCGATCTCCGGGGCCTCGCCGACCCGGCCCATCGGGGTGTTCGGGTAGTTGCCCTCGCCCTGCTGGATGCCGACGGACGCGGTCATCGGCGTGTAGACCATGCCCGGGTGCACCGAGTTCACCCGGATCCTCGCCGTGCCGAGCTCCACCGCGCCGACCTTCGTCAGACCGCGCACACCCCACTTCGAGGCGCCGTAGCTGGAGGTGAGGGCGAGGCCCATCAGACCGGCGGCCGAGGAGATGTTGACGATCGAACCGCCGCCGTTCTCCTTCATCACCGGGATCACCGTCTTCATACCGATGAAGACGGCCGTCAGGTTGATGTCGATGACCTTGCGGAAGTGCTCGACGCTCTCGGTCTCCAGCGGCTGGCCGGTGGACACCCCGGCGTTGTTGACCAGCCCGTCGATCCGCCCGAACTCGGCGACGGTGAACTCCGCCACGCGCTGCCAGTCCTCCTCGGAGGTCACGTCGTGGTGCATGAAGCGGGCCTTGGCCCCCAGCTCCGCGGCGGTGGCGGCGCCCTCCTCGTCGAGCACATCGGTGATCACCACATGGGCACCACCCGCCACCGCGAGGCGGGCGGCCTCGGCGCCCAGGCCCCGGGCGCCGCCGGTGATGATGACGGTCTTGTCGGTGAGGTTGCTCTTGTCGGTCATGTCGCTTCCTTCATGTGGTGCAGGTGGCAAGTGGTGCGGTGGTGATCGATGCGGTGGTGAGAGGTCCGGTGGTCACGCGCCGCCCGGCACGGGGGCGTGCAGGAACGCGGTGGTGGTCCCGACGAGGTCGGCGAGGAAGAGCTCGTCGCCGGTCAGCGGTTCGGTGCCGTCCAGGCGCTGACGGGCGCGGTCGGCCAGCGCCGCGCCGATCAGGGTGAGCGCCAGATCCAGGCGCTCCAGGCGCACGGGGCCGGGGAGCGCGCCCAGGCGGTCCCCGACACGGCCGATCAGCCGCCCGTAGCTGGTGCCGTCCAGAACAGGGTGCAGCCGGCCGGTCCGCAGCCCGGTCTCATGGGTGAGCCGGGACGAGATCAGCAGACAGCGGCGGCCGCGGTCGTCGGCGAGCAGGCTCGCCTCGGCCGCCACCAACGCGGTGAGCAGCTCCCGTACGCCGCCGTCCTCGCCCAGCTCGTCGAGCAGGGGGGCCAGTACCTGTTCGGTACGGGCCTGGCGGCCCGCCATCACCGCGTCCAGCAGGCCGGCCCGGGAGCCGAAGTGGTACTGGACCGCGGAGGGATTGCTCTGTCCGGCGAGCCGGACGATGTCCCGCAGCTGGGCGCCGTCGGGGCCCTGCGCGGCGAAGACCTCCTCGGCCGCGCGGATCAGCTTCTCCCTGGTCTCCTGCCCGGACGTTCGCGCCATGCCAGCATTCTAATGCTGGCCATTATTAAAAACCAGTGCCGGGGGCACCCGGGCCGGGCGCCCCCGCTCAGTTCGGCTGGAGGCTCTTCTCCCGGCGCCCGCCCACCGGCCCCTCCGGCATCGCCGGATGCAGCCCCAGCAGCACGATCCCGACGACGATCGCCACGAGACCGGCCGCCTGCCAGGCCAGCGCACCGGTGTCGGTGCGCAACCGGTCGCCCAGGAAACCGACCCCGCAGGCGATCCCGGCCAGTGGCTGCGCGGCGGTCAGCGGGGGCAGCGAGACCCGCAACGGGCCCGTCTCGAACGCGCTCTGCACCAGCAGCAGCCCCGTCACCCCCAGCGCCACCACCGCGTACGGCTGCCACCCCGTCACCAGCGCCGCCCACCCGCCGTCGGACAGCCGCTGGCCGCTGACCCGGGTGAGGGCGTCCTGCAGTCCGTACAGCAGCCCGGCCGCCACCGCGAGCAGCGCGGGGGCGGCCCCGGACCCGGAGCCCTTGGCGACGGCGGTGAGCAGCAGCGCGGTGCCCACGACCACGCCGATCACCAGCCAGTGCCGCAGCGGACTGGTCACCACCTCGCCGCCCTGCGGCTGGCCCGCCAGCAGAAAGGCCGTGACCCCGCCGGCCAGCAGCCAGAGGCCGGCCCAGCCCTGATGGCCGAGCCGCTGGCCGGTGCGATGGCGTGACAGGGCCATCGCGAAGAGCAGATTGGTCGCGAGGAGGGGTTCGACGACGGAGACCTCGCCCTTGCCCAGCGCCAGGGCGCCCAGCACCATGCCGCAGACCATCAGCCCGATCCCGGCCAGCCAGCTCGGCACCCGCATCAGGTCGAGCAGCAGCCGGGGCGAGAGGTAGTCGCTGCGCGGGGCGTGCGAAGCGGCGGCCTGCTGCAGTACGAAGCCGAAGCCCAGACAGCAGGCGGCACTCACGGCGAGCACGAAGACCAGCACCGACACGCTTCTACCTCAAGTCAGGCCAGAAGTGGGTGATTTGTATCGACGATAGCGCCTGTGTCCCGGGGGTGCGGCCGGAGCGCCGCCGACCGGGCGGTTGACGCCGCAGCGGCCGGTGCAGAAGATCTGACGCACGAGTAACTTCCGTCTCGGGAGCCGGCTCCGGACTCCGCTCCGCAGCCGGCTCCGGTCCCTACCGCGGCCGTGACCGGATCGACCGCCCCGACAAGGATGGAACCCATGGCGTACGACGCTGATGTGATCGTTATCGGGGCAGGGCTCGCCGGTCTGGTGGCCACCGCCGAGCTGGTCGACGCGGGCCGCTCGGTGATCCTGCTCGACCAGGAGCCCGAGCAGTCGATCGGCGGCCAGGCGCACTGGTCCTTCGGCGGCCTCTTCCTCGTCGACTCGCCCGAGCAGCGCCGGATGCGGGTCAAGGACAGCCATGAGCTGGCCCTCCAGGACTGGTTCGGCACGGCGGGCTTCGACCGCGAGGAGGACCACTGGCCGCGGAAGTGGGCCGAGGCGTACGTCGACTTCGCGGCCGGTGAGAAGCGCTCCTGGCTGCACGCCCAGGGGCTGCGGATCTTCCCCGTCGTCGGCTGGGCCGAGCGAGGCGGCTACGACGCGACGGGCCACGGCAACTCCGTACCCCGCTTCCACATCACCTGGGGCACCGGCCCCGGCATCGTCGCCCCCTTCGAGCGCCGGGTCCGCGCGGGCGTCGCCAAGGGGCTCGTACAGTTCCGGTTCCGCCACCGGGTCACCGGCCTCGGCCGCACCGCGGGCGCCGTCGACACGGTGACCGGTGAGGTGCTGGAGCCGAGCGCCGCCGCCCGGGGCACCGCGAGCAGCCGCCGGGCGGCCGGCACGTTCGAGCTGAGGGCCCAGGCGGTGATCGTCACCTCCGGGGGCATCGGCGGCAACCACGACCTGGTGCGCAAGCAGTGGCCCGAGCGGCTCGGCACCCCGCCCGCGAAGATGCTCTCCGGCGTCCCCGCCCACGTCGACGGACTCATGCTCGGCATCGCCGAGGAGGCGGGCGCCCACCACATCAACCGCGACCGGATGTGGCACTACACCGAGGGCATCGAGAACTGGAACCCGATCTGGGCCAGGCACGGCATCCGGATCCTGCCCGGACCGTCCTCGCTCTGGCTGGACGCCCGGGGCAAGCGGCTGCCGGTCCCGCTCTTCCCGGGCTTCGACACCCTCGGCACCCTCGAACACATCATGAGGTCCGGCCACGACTACACCTGGTTCGTGCTCGACCAGAAGATCATCGGGAAGGAGTTCGCGCTCTCCGGCTCCGAGCAGAACCCGGATCTGACCGGAAAGTCGATCCGCGACGTGATCGGCCGGGCCCGTGCCGACGTACCGGCCCCGGTCAAGGCGTTCATGGACAACGGAGCGGACTTCGTCGTCGAGAAGGACCTCGCCGCGCTCGTCCGGGGCATGAACGCGCTCACCGCGGAACCGCTGATCGACGAGGCCGAACTGCGCCGCGAGATCACCGCACGCGACCGAGAGATCGCCAACCCCTTCACCAAGGACCTCCAGATCACCGCGATCCACGGCGCCCGCGCCTACCTCGGCGACAAGCTGATCCGGACGGCCGCGCCGCACCGCATCCTCGACCCCAAGGCCGGCCCGCTGATCGCCGTACGGCTGAACATCCTGACCCGCAAGTCGCTCGGCGGACTGGAGACCGACCTGTCGTCCCGGGTGCTGACCGCGGACGGCACCCCCCTGGCCGGTGTGTACGCGGCGGGGGAGGCGGCCGGGTTCGGCGGCGGCGGGGTGCACGGCTACCGCTCGCTGGAAGGGACCTTCCTCGGCGGCTGCATATTCTCCGGTCGCGCGGCGGGCCGGGCGGCGGCGGAGGCGGTCGGCTAGGACCCCTCCGGTGACCGGGACGCCCTGGCATCTCCCCGCGGGCTCCCGGTTCCGTTTCGGGCGGGGGAGGCGTGCCCGAGGGCGTCCCGGCACCCCGGATCCACGGCGGGACCGCGTCCGCCGTGCGGCCGGAGGACACCCGGCAGGCCCCGGGCCGGGGTTCTCCGCCCGGCCCGCGAAGGACCGGCCGGCCCGGGCGGCATATTCCGCCGCGATCTTTCCGTACATTCCCTGACGGTGCGGGACGTACCCACGCCCTGCAACGCGTGGGTACCGTCATTTGCATGATCTCAATCGTGTTGATCATCACGCCGTACTCACCGAACGTATGAGCTAGCGTTCCGAAGCGTGATCAACAACGCCTCGCCCTCCTCCGACCAGGCAGCTTCGACCGTCGCGGCGCTGACGCGGGTGCTCTTCGGTGAACGGCTGGAAGAGTTCCACGAGCCCTGGCGCAAGCTGTTCAGTACAGAGCCGTTCCGCTTCAGGGAAGGGCTGTCTCCCGACGAACGTGCCGCACTGTCCTATGCACGTTTACACCTGATCAACGACGCGCTCGACGAACCCGAGGACTTCGTGGCCGATGTGGAGCGGCTCGCGGCACTCCACGAATGGGTCGGCCCGGTGGACGCGGGGCTGGGAACGGTGGCGAGCATCCACTACAACCTCTTCCTCGGCAGTCTCGTCGACCACGCGCCGGGTCCGGATCGCGATCTGGGGGAACTGGTCGGTCTGCGGCGTACGGGAACGTTCCTGTGCACGGAGGCCGGGCACGGCAACAGCGCCTCGCAACTGGAGACCACCGCCACGTACGACCGGGCCGCGAGGGAGTTCGTGCTGCACACGCCCAGCGCGGCGGCACGCAAGTTCATGCCGAACACCAGCTCCATCGGCGGTCCCAAATCCGCTGTCGTAGCTGCCCGCCTGATCACGGACGGCAAGGACCAGGGCGTCTTCCTGTTTCTCACCCCGCTCAGCGACGAGGCCGGGCTGCCCCTGCCAGGAGTCGGGATACGCAGGCTGCCGCAGACCGCCACCGCCCCCGTCGACCACTCCGTCACATCCTTCGACCATGTCCGGTTGCCCTACGGAGCACTCCTGCAGTCGGACCACGGGCGCCTCACGCCGGAAGGCGACTTCACCAGTTCCATCGGCAGCCCCCGAAAGCGCTTTCTGCACTCCATCGGCCGCGTCACCGCCGGTAAGCACTGCATGAGCGCCTACAGCCTCGGAGTCATGCGTCACGCGCTCGCCGTAGCCGTACGGCACGCCCATACGAGGCAGACCTCCGGGGTGTCGGCCCGCGGCGATGTTCCGCTGTTCGCCCACCGCAGCCACCACGGCCCGCTCATCGACGCCATCGCGACCTCCTACGCCGCGACCCTCCTGCACCGCGTCGCGGTACGGCAGTGGGCGCGGGCGACGGAGTCGGAGCGGGAGGACGGCGAGCGGTTCGCGGCCATAGCCAAGGGCTGGATCACCTGGCGGGCACGGGCCGTCATGACCGAGTGCCGGGAACGCTGCGGTGCGCAGGGGCTCTTCCTGGCCAACGGGATCGCGGGCCAGCTGGCGGCCAACGAGGGAACCATCACCGCGGAGGGCGACAACCTTGTCATCTGGGTCAAGGCCGCGGGCGAGATGCTTCTCGGGCACTTCACTCCGAAGGAACCCCGGACGGCACCGCCCGAGGACCGCGACCTCGGCGATCCGGTCTTCCTCCAGGACCTGTTGTCGGACATCGAACGGATCTGGCACCAAAGAGCACGTACCCGCCTGCGCAGCCGAACGGCCGGCGACCCCCTCAAGCGATGGAACGCCACCGTCACGCCGGCCCTGGAACTGGTCGACGCCTACGCACACGGTCAGGCTGCCCAAGCCCTTCTGGACGCGGCCACCCGGGCCGCCGACCCGGAAGCACGGCGTCAGCTGGGACTGCTGCACCGGCTGTTCGCCCTGCGCCGGGTCGCGGCTCACAGCGGAGACCTCCTCGCGGAGGGGTATCTGACCGGCGACCAGGTGAGGCGGCTGCCCGACGAGGCCGAGAGCCTCGTCGCGGACCTCGCACCCCACGCCATGACGCTCACGAAGGGATTCGCCCTGGCGGACGAGGTCTTCCTCGACCACCCGATCAACCGTGCCGAAGGCCTCGAAGGCAGCCTGCTGCCCGGGTGAGAGCCTCCGGGCCTGTTCACCGGGACGAGGCACGCCCGGAAGCAGCCGGCACCATCAAGAAGAACGGGCCGCACCCGAAGGCCGGGTGCGGCCCGTTCCACGTCATGGCGGTGAGTCCTGCGGATCGCGGGAGTGTCGCGGACGGCGTTCCCGGCCGAAGGGCCGGCCGTACGAAGAGAATTCCCGGCCCGGCACGGGGCTCGTCGGGGCGTGCCCGGCCTCCGTCCGCCTGCGCCGGTGGCCGGGCACGTACTCCCGTACGGACTCGGCCGGCTGCCGGACGGAGGCAGCGATCCGGTCCCGGCCGACGCCGAGGTCGTCGACCACCGTCCGGGCGGGCCGGGATACCGCTGCCCCCGATGGACTCGCCGAGGGCGACCACCGCCCGTACGACCGGCTGGAAGCGCTTCGCCGGATGAACGCGCGCTTCGCCGGGTACGGAGGCGACCCCGCCGACACGCCCGGCCTCGGGCAGGGCGGCTACCGCTCCTCCGCGCCCACGACGGGGTCCAGCAGCTCGACGACCCGGAACCGTTCGGCGACGACCATGGTGTCGTCGTCGACGGTGAACCCCGGGTCGCCGAGTGCCTCCCGCATCTCCTCGCTGTGCCAGAACCGCTCGTGCCCCGCGCGCCACTCGGCGACCGAGGCGTCGCCCTCGCCCTCGTCGATCACATGCTGGAGGCCGACGTCACCGAGGCGCAGCACCCGCACCTCCGTCACCTCCAGCACCGCGGTCTCCCGGCCGTCCGAGTCGATCAGCGCGGACCGCTCACCCACCGGAGGCAGCTCCTCCTTCTCCGCCTCGTACTCCGCGAGCAGCCCGGTCGTCGACACCTTCGCGCCGGCCAGCACCGCTCCCACCAGCCGGTCGCGCAGCGGTCCGGGGAAGGCGAGGAGAAAGGGCTTGAGGGGTTCACGGTTCGACATGGCGCCAAGTCTGGCATGTCCGCCGGGGCGCGGCGCCGGTGCCGGCGCGGGGCGGGCGCCGTCAACTGTGCTCGGGGCGGGACGAGTTGTACACCGGTGCGGGCGGGCGGCCCGGCCGGGCCCATGGCGACGGCGCCCGCCGGCCCGGAGGCACGCCAGGGCATGCGCACCGGGTCGGTCGAGCGCCATCGGGCACGGTCACAGCATGCGCTGTGGGGGGAGGACCGTGCGGGCGGCCGCGCGCTAGATGACCAGCGACAGCAGCAGGATGAAGGCCAGCGAGACCACGGAGATGATGGTCTCCATCACCGACCAGGTCTTCACCGTCTGGCCGACGTTCATACCGAAGTACTCCTTCACCAGCCAGAACCCGGCGTCATTGACATGGCTGAAGAAGAGCGAGCCCGCGCCGACGGCGAGGACCAGCAGAGCGGCGTGGGACGTCGACATGTCGGCGGCCAGCGGGGCGACCAGGCCGGCCGCCGAGATGGTGGCCACGGTCGCCGAGCCGGTCGCGAGCCGGATCGCGACGGCGATCAGCCAGCCCAGCAGCAGCGCCGGGATCGACCAGTCCTTGGAGAAGTCCAGGATCATCTGGCCCACGCCGGCGTCGATCAGGGTCTGCTTGAAACCGCCGCCCGCGCCCACGATCAGCAGCACACCGGCGATCGGGGCCAGGGACTTCTCGACGGTGGTGGAGAGCCGCCCCTTGGAGAAGCCGGCCGCCCGGCCCAGCGTGAACATGCCGACTATGACAGCCGCGAGAAGGGCGATCAGCGGCGAGCCGATCACATCGGTGACCTTCTGCAGGCCCTGCTCCGGGTCGTCGACGACGATGTCGACCAGGGCCTTGACCAGCATCAGCACGACCGGCAGCAGAATGGTCGCCAGGGTGGCGCCGAAGCTGGGACGGCGGTCGAGGTCCTCCGAGGGGCGCTGCGGAATCATCTTCTCCGGAGCCTTGATGTCCACCCAGCGCGCCGCGTAGCGGGAGAAGAGCGGCCCCGCGATGATCACGGTCGGGATCGCCACCAGCACACCCAGCGCCAGCGTGACACCGAGGTTGGCGCCGAGGGCGTCGATCGCCACCAGCGGGCCGGGGTGCGGCGGGATCAGGCCGTGCATCACGGAGAGACCGGCCAGCGCCGGGATGCCGATCCGCATCAGGGAGAAGTTGCCGCGCTTCGCGACGAGCAGCACCACCGGGATCAGCAGCACGATGCCGACCTCGAAGAAGAGCGGCAGGCCGATGATCGAGGCGATCAGGACCATCGCCCACGGCATGGAGCGCCGGCTCGCCTTCGCGAGGATGGTGTCGACGATCTGGTCCGCGCCACCGGAGTCGGCCAGCAGCTTACCGAGGATCGCGCCGAGCGCGATGAGCACACCGACACCCGCGACGGTCGAACCGAGTCCTGCGGTGAAGCTGGCGATCGTCTTGGCCGGAGCGGCGCCGGCGAACGAACCGAGCGCCAGCGAGCCTATGGTCAGCGCGAGGAACGCGTGCATCTTGAACTTGGTGATGAGCAGAACGATGACGGCGATGCCCGCCAGGACTGCGATGCCCAACTGCGCGTTGCCTGCCGAAGTGATCGGTTCGACGGCGTCCGCTGCCAACATCTCGACGCTGAGACTGGTCACGGTGGTGATCCTTAGTTTCCGAGCCGGCGCAACGCGGCGACGGCTCGCTGGGTGATTTCTTCAGGGGTGCCGGACACGTCGACCGAGACTCCGGCCTCGTCCTCCCGCAGCGGCTGCAGGGTGGCGAACTGCGAGTCGAGCAGCGCGGTGGGCATGAAGTGCCCCTTGCGCTCCGCCATGCGGTGCTCGATCAGGGCCCGGTCGCCGGTCAGATGGAGGAAGACCGCATCGGGTGCCTCGGCGCGCAGCCGGTCGCGGTAGGACCGCTTGAGCGCCGAGCTGCTCACCACTCCGCCGAGCCCCGCCCGGCTGTGCGCCCACCGGCCGATCGCATCGAGCCAGGGCCACCGGTCGGAGTCGTCCAGCGGGGTGCCGGCCGACATCTTGGCGATGTTCGCCGCGGGATGGAAGTCGTCGCCCTCTGCGTACGGAACGCCGAGTCCGGCGGCGAGCAGGGGGCCGATCGTGGTCTTGCCGGTCCCTGCTACGCCCATCACCACGACGACGTGGGGGGTGCTCATTGGTGGTGCCTCGCAGTCTTCTTCGATGTCTTCCTCGACATCGGTCCGTCGCGCTACTGAAACCTATACGTACGACTTATTCAAGATGCTGTGACATAAACGTCGTACTTTTTGTTCCTGGAGGGGGCCCCGTAGGCTGTGCTCATGACCACACAGGGCCCTGGGCTGCATACACATGTGCTGGACACCCTGGGTCTGGAGATCGCCGCCGGGGAGCACCCGCCGGGACAGGTCCTGCGCACCGATGAGCTCGCCCAGCGCTTCGACGTGTCGCGCACCGTCGTACGCGAGGTGATCCGTGTCCTGGAGTCCATGCACCTGGTGGAGTCCCGGCGCCGGGTCGGCGTCACCGTGCGGCCGACCGAGGCGTGGAACGTGTACGACCCCCAGGTCATCCGGTGGCGGCTGGCCGGCGCCGACCGCCCGCGCCAGCTGCGCTCCCTGACCGTGCTGCGGTCGGCGATCGAGCCCGTCGCGGCCGGCCTCGCCGCCCGCAACGCCACCCCGGAGCAGTGCGCGGCCCTCACCGAGTGCGCGCTCGGCATGGTCGCCACCTCGCGCGGCCAGCAGCTGGAGGGCTATCTGGAGCACGACATCGCGTTCCACCGGATCGTGCTCAACGCCTCCGGCAACGAGATGTTCGCGCGGCTCGGCGACGTCGTCGCCGAGGTCCTGGCGGGCCGCACCCACCACCAGGTGATGTTCGAGGACCCGGACCCGGCCGCGGTCACCCTCCACGTCCGGCTCGCCGAGGCGGTCCGCGAGGGCGACGCCGCGGCGGCGGAGCGGCTCACGAAGGAGATCGCGGTGGGCGCCCTGCACGAACTGGACGTCCTCGCGCCCTGAGGCCCGGGACCGCGGACACGCGGCGGCCCCCGCGGATCGATCCCGCGGGGGCCGCCGGTCCGGCCGGTCAGCCGCTGTGGCCGTGGTGGCCGCCGTGCCCGGCGCCGTGGTCGAACTTCACCGCCTCGGGCGGCATCACGACGAACGGCCGCATCATTCCCATGTCCTCGTGCTCCAGCAGATGGCAGTGGTACATGAACCGCCCGTACGCGCCGTCGAATCTTCCGAGCACCTTCACCAACTGCCCGGCGGGCACCCGGAAGACGTCCTTCCAACCCTGCTCGTTCGGCGCCGTCGGGATCGTGGTGCCGTGGTCGAACGCCACGGGGGAGCGGGTTCCGCCGACCGCCGGGTCGAAGCCGTCGAGCTCGTACGCCTCCCGGCCCATCACCTGGAAGTCCGCCAGATGGATGTGCATCGGATGCGTCGGACCGCCCAGGTTGAGGAACGACCACTGCTCGTGGGTGCCTTCGCCCACCGTGAAGCCGAGGCCGTCGTTGAAGGTCCGCGAGATCCTGCGGTACGTGCGCACCGTGCCGTCCTCGCCCCGGACCTGGATGACACCGTCCGCGGGCACCTGCACCCCGGCGGCGTCCTCGACCTCCGCCATCTCCCAGATCTCCGGGTGACCGCCGCCGCCGACCGTGCCCGGCACCGTCAGCACCACGAGCCGGTGCCCGTGCTCCAGCCGGCCGTGCTCGTACCGCCGGAACGAACCGGACAGCACCTCGGGCAGTTCGAAACCGTCCCGCCGCCCCGTCTCCCGTACCCGGAACTCCATCACCTGCGGGAACGGCACGTTCGCCGAGAGGTCCGGCACCCCCGGCGCCAGTCTGCCGCGGTTGACCAGCCGGACCCGGCGCCCGGCCAGCGCCGAGAAGTCGATCAACAGGTCCATCCGCTCGGCCGGGGCGATCGTCAGCTGCGGCAGCACCCCGTCGAAGTCGACCGGCACCGGGCGCGGCAACAGCCCGCCGTCGCTGCCGATCTGCCGGATCACGCCCGGCACCGGGTTGTTGTCCTCGTCGACCAGCACCAGATCGTAGATCCGGGCGTTGGAGGCGTTGACGAGCCGGAACCGGTACCAGGCGTCGTCCACGTCCAGATGCGGCCAGATACGGCCGTTGACCGTGGTGTACGGGCCGAGGAACGGCAGCGACACGGGCTTCCCGGTCTCCGGATCGGCCTCGGTGATCACCGTCGTCTTGTGCAGCAGCCGCCCGTTGAGCCGGCCGTCCGCGTCGGTGTCCAGGTTGCGGTCGGCGAGGATCAGCGGCAACTCCCGGTCACCGGACGGCAGGCCGAGCGCGTCCTCCTCGTCGTCCCTGACCAGATAGGTGCCGACGAGTCCGGCGTAGACGTTCCACCGGGTGATGTTCATCGCGTGGTCGTGGTACCACCACTGCGTGGCCTGGTGGTCGTTCGGGTACTCCGACAGCTGCGCGTCTCCGAAGCCGACCGCGTTGTCCGCCCAGCCGTCGTTGCCGCCACCGGTCTGCGCGCCGTGCAGATGGGTCACCGTCCAGGCGGGCAGCTCGGCGACGTCCGCGTTCGGCTCGACACCGTCGCGTCCGGGGCGGTTGTGCGGTGCCGGTTCGTCCTGCTTGACCGGTCCGACCTCCACCGCCGTGACCGGGTACTCGCTGCCCCTGGGAATGCGGTTGGTCCAGGCGATCCTGATCCGCTGCCCGCGCCGCACCTCGATGGTCGGCCCCGGCACCGTGCCGTTGTACCCCCACATCAGCGTCGGCGGCAGCTGTGCGTGCAGCCGCACCCAGGTGGGTGACAGGGCGATCTCGGTCTCGCGGAGCACATCGCCGCTCTGCGGGCGGAGCACCGGCGGGACGGGCAACGCGTCGGTGTACGGGACGAGTCCGCCGACCGGTGCCCCGAGCGCGGCCGCTCCGGGTCCCGGTCCCGGTTCGCCGGCCCGCCGGCCGGTCTTCTCCATGGTTCTGGTGGTCTCGGTCAAGGTACTTCCCCCATGATCCGTCATTCCACTGCTGCTGGACCACGCGACCCCTGCCCCCGCAGGTACTGATTCGGCGGCCCCTGTGCATCGAAGGACGGCCTGGCAGCCACCGGAGTTCAGCAGGGTGCATCATCTGACCGAAAGCGGTACATCCCACCGGGTGGACGGCGGTCGTTTCCCGCCAACGCGGCGCGCCGCCGTGACACCCTCACGGGGCGTACGGTTGTTCGTGTTCGATCTTCGCAATGAGACGGAAACAGGGAGTCCACGGTATGTCGCAGCAGGTGCAAGGGGTCATCGCACCGGGGAAGAACGAGCCGGTACGGATCGAGACGATCGTGATCCCGGACCCGGGCCCCGGCGAGGCCGTGGTGAAGATCCAGGCGTGCGGCGTCTGTCACACCGACCTCCACTACAAGCAGGGCGGGATCAACGACGAGTTCCCCTTCCTGCTCGGCCATGAGGCCGCCGGCGTGGTGGAGTCCGTCGGCGAGGGCGTCACGGACGTCGCCCCCGGCGACTTCGTCGTCCTCAACTGGCGTGCCGTGTGCGGACAGTGCCGCGCCTGTCTGCGCGGCCGCCCCTGGTACTGCTTCGACACCCACAACGCGAAGCAGAAGATGACCCTGCTCGACGGCACGGAGCTGTCGCCGGCCCTCGGTATCGGCGCCTTCGCCGAGAAGACCCTGGTCGCCGCCGGCCAGTGCACCAAGGTCGACCCGGAGGTCTCCCCGGCCGTCGCCGGACTGCTCGGCTGCGGCGTGATGGCGGGCATCGGCGCCGCCATCAACACCGGACAGGTCGGCCGCGGCGACTCGGTCGCCGTGATCGGCTGCGGCGGCGTCGGTGACGCGGCGATCGCCGGTGCCCGGCTGGCCGGCGCGGCGAAGATCATCGCCGTGGACATCGACGACCGCAAGCTGGAGACGGCGAAGACGATGGGCGCCACGCACACCGTCAACTCCCGCTCCACCGACCCGGTCGAGGCGATCCGCTCCCTCACCGGCGGCAACGGCGCGGACGTCGTCATCGAGGCGGTCGGCCGCCCCGAGACCTACAAGCAGGCCTTCTACGCCCGCGACCTCGCCGGCACCGTCGTCCTGGTCGGCGTCCCCACCCCGGAGATGCAGCTGGAGCTGCCGCTCCTCGACGTCTTCGGGCGCGGCGGCTCGCTCAAGTCCTCCTGGTACGGCGACTGCCTGCCCTCGCGCGACTTCCCGATGCTCATCGACCTGCACCAGCAGGGGCGGATCGACCTCGGCGCGTTCGTCACCGAGACCATCGGACTCGGTGACGTCGAGCAGGCCTTCGCCCGGATGCACGACGGCGACGTGCTGCGCTCGGTGGTGGTCCTCTGATGGCCGCCCGCATCGACCACCTCGTCACCTCCGGCACCTTCGCCCTCGACGGCGGGGAGTGGGACGTCGACAACAACGTCTGGATCGTCGGCGACGACAGCGAGGCGATCGTCATCGACGCCGCCCATGACGCCACCGCCATCGAGGACGCGCTGAACGGCCGTACGCTGCGCGCCATCGTCTGCACCCACGCGCACAACGACCACATCGACGCGGCCCCCGCCCTGGCCGACGCCACCGGCGCGCCGATCCTGCTGCACCCCGACGACCTGCCGCTGTGGAAGCAGACCCACCCGGACCGCCTCCCGGACGGCGAACTGACCGACGGCCAGGAGCTGGAGATCGCCGGAACGACCCTCAAGGTCCTGCACACCCCCGGCCACGCCCCGGGCGCCGTCTGCCTGTACGCTCCCGGGCACGCCACCGTCTTCACCGGGGACACGCTCTTCCAGGGCGGGCCCGGCGCCACCGGACGGTCCTTCTCGCACTTCCCGACCATCGTCGCGTCGATCAGGGACCGGCTGCTCGCGCTCCCGCCGGAGACCACCGTCCGTACCGGACACGGCGACTCCACCACCATCGGCGCGGAGGCCCCGCACCTGGACGAGTGGATCGCCCGCGGTCACTGAGAATCGCGGGACCTCCCCTCCCGGGTGTACGTCCCCAACACGGATCGCCCGCGGTCACTGAGAACCGCGGACGCTCACCGGTCCGGCCACGCGGAGAGCCGCAGCCCGCTCTCGAAGCGGCGCGGCTCACCCGTGACCGGATCGGTGAACTCCAGCACCCGGGCGAGGAGTTGGAGCGGGCGCGCGAAGTCGTCCGGGGCTCCTTCCGCCTCGACCAGCGGATAGACCGGATCATGGACGAGCGGCAGCCCCAGGGCGTTCATATGGACCCGCAGCTGATGGGTCCGCCCGGTGGCGGGCAGCAACCGGTAGCGGCCGAGCCCCTCCCGGTGCTCCAGCAGCTCGATCCGGCTCTCGCTGTTCGGCTCGCCCGGCTCCTCACGGGCGGCTATCACCCCGCGCTCCTTCACGATCCGGCTGCGCACGGTACGCGGGAACGTCAGCGCGGGATCGTACGGCGCCACCGCCTCGTACTCCTTGCGCACCAAGCGGTCCCGGAACATCGTCTGGTACGCGCCCCGCTCCCCGGGCCGTACGACGAACAGGACGAGGCCCGCCGTCAGCCGGTCCAGCCGGTGCGCCGGCTGCAAATGGGGCAGCTCCAGCTCGCGGCGGAGCCGGGCCACCGCGGTCTCGGTGATGTGCCGGCCGCGCGGCGTCGTCGCCAGGAAGTGCGGCTTGTCGGCCACGACCAGGTGCTCGTCGCGGTGGACCACACCGACCGGGAAGGGCACCGGCTCCTCCGGCGCGAAATCCCGGTGGAACCAGATGTACCGGCCCGCTTCGTACCGCTCGTCGGCGGACACCGGGCCCCGCACGGAGACGAACCGGCCCTCGGCGAACATGGCGTCGACCCGCCGCGCGCCGATCGCCCCCGCGAACCGCGCCAGCAGATGATCGCGCACGGTCGGCCACGCCCCGTCCGGATCCTCCGGGAGCCGCAGCCGGACCGGATCGATCCCGTCCCGCTGCGGCAGCGGCGCCGGCGGGGGCTTCGCGCGCCCCCTCACCGGGGAACGCCGAGCACTGCGGCGGTACTCATCGTGCCGGCTCCTCGCTCTGTCGCCCGGGCTGTCGGCACAGTATCGCCGCTCGCCGGCCGGGCGCCGTCAGGAGCCCGGCAGCGTCACCCTCTCCGGACCGCAGCCGACGCGCTCGGCCTCGGCGGCCACATAGCCGGGCAGCAGCTCACGGGCGAGGCCGGCGGCCGAGTGCTCCGTGCGGTCCAGCTGCTCGACCACGAAGACCACCGGCCCGGTCTGGCAGCGCGCCCGGTAGACGGCCCTGGTTCCGTCGATGGTGCCGGAGCCCTTGGAACCCTTCACGGGAAGACCGGCCCCGAGCGTGCCCGAGGAGAAGATCCCGGACAGCGCCGCGTCCGTCACCGTCGTCAGCCGCACGGCGGGGTTGTACGAGCCGCCGGCCTCGCAGACCCGGGCGGGCCCGCCGTCGCCACCGACGACCGTGCGGGCCAGGTCCTTGCGGTGCGCCCCGGGAAGCGTGAAGCCCTTGATGCCGCAGAAGTCGGCGGCACCCGTCTGCTTCCGCTCCCTCGGGGCGGGCCGGGTGCCCGGTGTCCGGTACGTACCGGAGCAGCCGAAGTCGCGGATGACCCCGTTGGTGGCCTCCACCAGCGCACGGGTCAGCGCCGTGAGGTCCTCCCGCTCGTAGTCCGGCCCGAAGGGGAGTCCGGTCGGTCCCATGGCGATGTCCACCACGGTGGGGCCGGTGAAATCCTTCCGTCCGGTGCAGCTCTGCGGCAGCGCCAGCCAGGCGCGTGCCGACGAGGCCATCCCCGGCAGTCCGTCGCCGAGCGGGACCATGTCGGCCGCGAGGAACTCCGCGGGCCAGTCGCGCCCGTCCGTGCCGTTCAGCCCGTCCAGCCGGTGCACCCGCAGGGTCACCTGGCGGCGGGCCCGGTCGCCCTTGTAGCTGGTGATGCGGCACTGCCCGTACGAGTCGCCCCGGCCCACCGGATCGGGCTGGAGGGCCTGTTCCTCGACCTCGGTCCTGCGGTCGCCGAAGAGGCCCGACACGGCCGCGTCGCCGAGCGAGTCCCAGCACGGGGCGGGCCCCACCAGCGGCAGCGTGTCCGTGCGCCAGGCCACCGCACCGGCACCGAGCAGCGCACCGGCCAGCCCGGCGGCGGCGACCGCGCGGGCGGTACGGCTGCGCAGCACGCGGCTCAGCACCGGCACGCGCGCGGGCTCCGGCTGCGCGGACGCGTCCTGACCGGGATCGTGCTCCCGTGCCGCCTCGGCGGGGTCCGTCGTGTTCTCGCCGTCCACTTCCGCCGCCCCGTTCTCCACGGACTCCCCGTCGCTCATGCGCCCTCACCGCTCCCGCATCCGATGCGCCTGCCCACGGACTCGGTGAAGCGCGTGAACACCGTGCGGTCGTCGGGCCGGCCCGCACCCTCCAGCCCGGACCCGAGGTTCGCGTAGAACACCGTCCGCCGCCCGTGGCACTCGGTGCGCACGAGCCCGTCGCCGACGCCCTCGGGAAGGCCCTCGAACAGGGCGACCAGGCGAGGTTCGGCCGTCATCACGTACTGCGCCGCCTGCTCGTCGGGCAGCCCCGGCGCGCGCCACACCACCGAACACGTCTGGAGCCGTTCGTCGACCACGCCCACCTTCTCCTGGTAGCCGGGGCCCTTGCCGAAGTCGAGCGTGACACCGGGGATCCGGCACAGCGGGCTCCGGGCGGACTCGGTTTCCTCGGGGACCGTCACGAACGGAGAGGTCGTGCGCAGCGGCTTCTCCGGCGCGCAACCGGCCTTCCGCGTACCGGTGTTGGCCGCGTCCAGCAGCATCCCGGTGACCGCGGACCGGGAGCCGATCGTGAACGGCATGGCCACCTTGCCCAGATGGCCGTCACCGGTGCTCGCGCTCCGGATCGTCACCGCGGCCGGCCTGCCGTCCACGTCGCAGGCCTCGGGCAGCACCAGCATGGCCCGGTCACCGGCGACCAGTCCGTCGAGCCCGTCGGGCAGTCGCGCCCCCGAGCCGTCGAAGTACCGGGCGATCCAGGCGCGTCGGTCCTCGGCCCCGGTGGGGGCCGGACCGTACTCGACGGTGACCTGCTCCTTGAAGGAGAGAGGCTCGTCCGAGTCGTCGTCAGGGATCGTCGAGGTCACCGTGACCGTGCAACTGGCGTGGTGGCGGGAGGCGGAGGGCGGCGCGGACTCGGTCGCGCTCCGCGCGGAACCGGACCTGGAGAGCCCGTCGTCCCCCAGGAAGTCCGCACCGCTGTCCTGCTCCCACGCCCCCCAGCAGTAGCTCTCCCGGAACGGCCAACTGTCCGTCGCCCACAGCCCGATGCCGGAGACGAGCACCGCCCCGGCGACCGCCCCGGCCGCTATCGCTCCGCGCCTTCCGCGCCTGCCGCCCATCACATTCCCCCTGCGAAGAACCAAGATCGCGCAAAGCCCCGATGGTACGTCGTCGCCCCCGCAGCGCGGACCGGGGCCCTCGCGCGGATCAGCCCAGCGGCGTGAACACGAAGGAGAACTCCGCGGCCCGCACGTCGAGTCGGTGCTCCGGCAGCACGCCCGGACCGCACGAGCCGGACCCGATGCCCTGCACCGCGTGATCCAGATTGACCCAGACGGTCCCGCCGGCCCGCAGCCCCGTCCGGTGCTCCGCCGCGTCCAGCTCCTCACTCGTCCACCGCCGCGCGGTGAACCAGAACGGCGTACGTCCTTCGGCCCGCAGCCCCGCACCGCCGCCGTCCGTCAGCTCCGCCCACCGGACGCCGGCCCGCGCACCGTTCTCCTGCGGCCGCACGTACGGCGTCTGCATCTCGTCCACGGACATCCGCCACCGGCCCAGAACGGAGGCGGCCCGGGTGTCCGGGTACGCCTCACCGGGCCCGCCGCCGAACCACCGCGCCCCGCCGTACGCGGCGGGCAGCCCGAACCGGATGCCCAGCCTGGGCAGCGGCAGCCGCCACTCGCCCTCCGGCACCACGGACACCACCAGCCCCAGCCGTTCCCCGTCGGCCGTCCACCGGTACGAGGTGCGCAGCCCCGGACCGGCCCCGGCCGGCGCCACCCTGGTCCGTACGAGCAGCCGGTCCGCACCGGCCTCGACCGCGTCGGTCCGGTGCTGCATCCGGTGCAGCCCCAGCTCCCGCCACCGCGCCCCGTACCGCTCCTGCGGCAGCCGCGCCGCACCGTTGTCGTTGTCGGTGGGCGCCCGCCACACATCCAGCCGCAGCCCCTCCACCGGCACCGCCCCCAGCCGCACCGGCGCCCCGGTCACCGCGTCGAAGAGCCCGGGGCCCAGGGTGATCGGCCCCGCGCCCCGCACCGGCCGCGCACCCACGGGGGCGGCGGGGACGAGCGCCGCTCCCGTCTCCGTCTGCCCCCACGCCACCACATGCCCGCGCCCGGCCCAGGCGGTGTCCCGCGCCAGCACCGCCCGTACGGTCCACACCCCGGCAGCGGCCATCGGCAGCGGCACCCCGGCCGAGCCACCCGGTGCCAGCTCCGGCACATCGAGCACGCCGGATCCGACGGGCACCCCGTCCACCTCGTGCGACCACTCGAAGTCCAGGTGGGCCGAGCCCGCGAAGTCGTACCCGTTGGTGATCCGGACCGAGCCCGCACCGGAAAGGAGCTCGATCCGCACCGGCTCGACGACCTTCTTGTACTCGGTCAGCCCGGGGGAGGGGGTGCGGTCGGGGAAGAGCAGCCCGTCGCAGACGAAATTGGCGTCGTGCAGCTCCTCGCCGAAGTCCCCGCCGTACGCGAAGCCGTGCTCCGGGTGGGCGAGGCCGTGATCGATCCACTCCCAGACGAAGCCGCCCTGGCAGCGCTCGTACCGCTCGAACAGCCGCTGGTACTCGGAGAGCCCGCCCGGACCGTTCCCCATCGCGTGCGCGTACTCGCACATCAGGAACGGCATCGCCCGCCGTCGCGCGTCCGCCGCCGCGTCGGGCAGTGGCTCCTCCGCCCGGCGGCCGATCAGCTCGACCTCGGCGTGCGTCGGGTACATCCGCGAGTACAGGTCGACGTCCCGGCAGGACGGATCGCCCTCGTAGTGCACCAGCCGCTCCGGATCCCTGCCCCGGATCCACCCGGCCATCGCGCTCAGCCCGCGCCCCGTACCGCACTCGTTGCCGAGCGACCAGATGATCACCGACGCGTGGTTCTTGTCGCGCTCCACCGTCCGCGCCGCCCGGTCGAGCAGTGCCGGGGCCCACCGCTCGTCGTCCACCGGGTTGCCGCGCCACTGCGGGCCGGAGAAACCATGCGTCTCCAGATCGCACTCGTCGATCACCCAGAGCCCCAGCTCGTCGCAGAGATCGAGGAAGGCGGGGTGCGGCGGGTAATGGCTGGTCCGCACGGCGTTGATGTTGTGCTGCTTCATCAGCACCAGATCGCGCCGCATGGTCGCCGCGTCCACGGTCCGCCCGGTCTCCGGATGGAACTCGTGCCGGTTCACCCCGCGGAAGAGCACCCGCCGCCCGTTGACCCTGATGAGCCCGTCCTCGACCACGACACTGCGGAACCCCACCCGCAGCCCGATCCGTTCGCCGGACGTCACCAGCTCCCCGTCGTACAGCCGGGGCGTCTCGGCCGTCCACGGCTCGACCGAGGCGGTCACCGCCTCGCCCGTCGCGACATCGACCCCCAGCTCGGGCACGAGAACCCGGCCCTCGGCCCCCTCGCACTCCACCCGCAGGGTCCCGGACCCGTCGCGGTGGTCGTACCCGGCGTGCACGAAGAAGTCCCCCGGCGCACCGCGAGGCCGCTCCAGCAGCGTCACGTCCCGGAAGATCCCGGGCAGCCACCACTGGTCCTGGTCCTCCAGATAGCTCCCCGACGACCACTGGTGCACCCGGACGGCCAGCACATTGCCCTCGGCCCGCAGCAGTCCGCCGACGGAGAACTCGTGCGGCAGCCGTGACCCCTTGAAGTCGCCCAGCTCCCGGCCGTTGAGCCAGACCCGGGCACAGGACTCCACCCCGTCGAAGCGCAGCACCACGTCCCCGTCCCCGGGCCACCCGGCAGGCAGGCCGAAGGTCCGCAGATGGTCCCCGGTCGGATTCTCGTCCGGCACCCTCGGCGGATCGACGGGGAAGGGATACGCCACATTCGTGTAGGCGGGGGAGCCGCCGGCCCCCTGGAGCACCCAGTGCCCGGGAACCCCGACCGTCGCCCACCCCGAGGCGTCGAACCCGGGGCGTGCGAAAGACTCGTCACGGGTGGCGGCGCCCGGCGAGAGCCGGAAGCGCCACTCCCCGTTCAGCGACATCCGCCCGGCGTCCGAGTCCGCGTACCAGGCGCGCGGCTCCAGCACGCCGGATCCGGGCTCCATGTCCTCGTACCAGGGCAGGGCGGGCGCGGGTGTGCGAATCACGGGGACTCCTCGCTCGGGGCGCAACGCAAAGTGCCGACCAGGATATTTCCTGATCGGCACTCGCTCTGTGTCCGAGGGGGGACTTGAACCCCCACGCCCGATAAAGGGCACTAGCACCTCAAGCTAGCGCGTCTGCCATTCCGCCACCCGGACAAGGTGTCTGTCTCGCGGGCTCCGGCCCGTTCCGACGTGGAAAACAATAGCAAACATTCGGGGGTGCTCGATCACGCCCCGGACCGTGTGAAGGGCGCATGACGAGGGGTGGGTGCCCTTGGGCCCGCGGGCCCGGCGCGGGAGGATGAGGGGGAGCACCACAGCGACGGTGGAAGGAAGCAGCGTGAGCGAGACCAGCACGGCCCGGACCGGCTCCGGCGAGGACGAGGTCGTCGACCTCTGTCGTGAACTGATCCGGATCGACACCAGCAACTACGGGGACCACTCGGGACCGGGGGAGCGCGGCGCGGCCGAGTACGTCGCGGAGAAGCTCGCCGAGGTCGGACTGGAGCCGCAGATCTTCGAGTCCCACAAGGGGCGTGCCTCGACCGTGGCACGGATCGAGGGCGAGGACCCGTCCAGGCCCGCGCTGCTGATCCACGGCCACACCGACGTGGTTCCGGCCAATGCCCATGACTGGACGCACCACCCGTTCTCCGGCGAGGTCGCGGACGGCTGCGTGTGGGGCCGGGGCGCGGTCGACATGAAGGACATGGACGCGATGACCCTCGCGGTCGTCCGCGACCGGATGCGCAGCGGCCGCAAGCCCCCGCGCGACATCGTGCTGGCCTTCCTCGCGGACGAGGAGGCGGGCGGCACGTACGGCGCGCGGTACCTCGTGGACAAGCACCCCGGGCTCTTCGAGGGGGTCACCGAGGCGATCGGTGAGGTCGGCGGCTTCTCCTTCACGGTGAACGAGAAGCTGCGGCTCTACCTCGTCGAGACGGCCCAGAAGGGCATGCACTGGATGCGGCTGACGGTGGACGGCACCGCCGGTCACGGCTCGATGACCAACGACGACAACGCGATCACCGAGCTCTGCGAGGCGGTCGGGCGGCTCGGGCGGCACAAGTGGCCGGTCCGGGTGACCAAGACCGTGCGGTCCTTCCTGGACGAGCTGTCCGACGCGCTCGGCACCCCGCTCGACCCGGAGGACATGGAGGCCACGCTCGCCAAGCTGGGCGGCATCGCCAAGATGGTCGGCGCCACGCTCCGCAACTCCGCCGCTCCCACCATGCTCGGCGCCGGCTACAAGGTGAACGTCATCCCCGGCCAGGCCACCGCCCATGTCGACGGCCGGTTCCTGCCGGGTTACGAGGACGAGTTCCTGGCCGATCTGGACCGGATCCTCGGGCCGCGGGTGAAGCGCGAGGACGTGCACGGCGACAAGGCGCTGGAGACCAGCTTCGACGGCTCGCTCGTCGACGCCATCCAGGCCGCCCTGAAGGCGGAGGACCCGATCGCCCGTGCCGTGCCCTACATGCTCTCCGGCGGCACCGACGCCAAGTCCTTCGACGACCTGGGCATCCGGTGCTTCGGATTCGCCCCGCTGAAGCTGCCGCCGGAGCTCGACTTCGCGGGCATGTTCCACGGAGTGGACGAGCGGGTGCCGGTGGACGGTCTGAAGTTCGGCGTGCGGGTGCTCGACCGTTTCATCGACAACTGTTGACGTCCTGCCGGTTTTCCACCGACTTCCGCACCAACAATCGCCAGCGTGTGCGTATTTGACCGGAACGAGTGAAAGGGACCATACGCTCGTAGCCCGATTAGCTCTTCCTCGTTACAAGTGATGCGGTCCGCGGCTGGGACCGCATTGCCAACTAGGAGGAACAATGATCAAGAAGATCGTCGCTGCTGCGGCTGTCACCGGTGGTCTGGTGCTCGCGGGTGCGGGCATGGCCGTCGCGGACTCCGGTGCCCAGGGCGCCGCTCTCGGCAGCCCCGGCGTGATCTCGGGCAACAACATTCAGGTGCCCGTCCACATCCCGCTGAACGTGTGCGGTAACACGGTCTCGGTGATCGGGCTGCTGAACCCCACCTTCGGCAACACCTGCTTCAGCGCCTGACGTTGTGCGTCAACCCGTAAGGGTTTGAATCCGGTCGGCCCCGAAGCGCACGCCATGCGCTCCGGGGCCGCTGGGTACCCCGCCCCCGCACGGTCAAGTCCGGGGGTATTCCGGAAGGTAGAAGGCAGGAACAACCTATGCGACAGGTCACGCGTAAAGGCCTGATCACCATGGCGGCAGCGGGCGGCGTCATCGCGCTGAGCGGCGGCTACGCGCACGCGGATGCGGGAGCATCCGGCGAGGCGACGAATTCCCCGGGGGTGCTGTCAGGGAATTCGGTACAGATCCCGGTCCACGTACCGGTCAATGTGTGCGGCAACTCCGTGGACGTCGTGGCACTGCTCAACCCGTCGTTCGGAAACACCTGCGGAAACGGTTCGCAGGACGACTCCCAGGGCAAGCACGTCTCCGGCAGTCATGTCGCCGGCGACCTCACCCAGGCGAGCCGGCCCGGCAACGGCAAGCACCGGGCCCCGATCGGCGGCGGGGCGACGGCCCAGGGCGTCGCGAAGGGCTCGCCGGGGGTGCTGTCCGGCAACAGCATCCAGGCGCCCATCGACATCCCCGTGAACGCCTGTGGGAACAGCATCACCATCGGTGGTCTGCTGAACCCCACCTTCGGCAACGACTGCGGGAACGGCACGGACGTCGTCACACCGCCGCCGGTCACCCCGCCGGTCACTCCGCCGGTCACCCCGGTCACCGAGCACAAGCCCCCGGCGCCGGAGAAGCCGGTCGTGCCCAACGTGCCCGAGGAGCACAACGTCGTGCAGCTCGCACACACCGGAGCGGGCGGGCTCGACCTGCTGATCCCGGCGAGCGCGGGTCTGCTGCTGGCGGGCGCGGGCACGGTGCTCTACCGCCGCGCCCGGGCCGCCGCCTAGGCCCCGGGGCCCGGGACGGCGACACGCGTACGACGAAAAAAGGGCGGGCCCCGCGACTGCGGGGCCCGCCCTGTCTCACCACGTGGCCCGGAGCTGGCGGATGATCCGCCGTCGCAGACGCACCCTGCGGCTGCCGTCGTGGCGCAGCGTCAGCCGGTCCAACTCCCAGTGACCGTACTCGGCGTGGTCGGTCAGCAGGCGGGCCGTCTCCTTCCGGGACACCCCGCGCGGTACGTACACATCGACAAATTCGTATTCCGGCATCGCATCTATTGTGCGGGCAGAGGCCGTGTACGGATAGCGTCTGCACTATGTCTGATGCTGCGCAGCCCACGGCTGCCGAGGTACGCGCCGCCGCCGAGGCGGTCAAAGCCGCGCTCGACCACCACCTCGCGGCCGTCGAACGCCGGACCGGGGACGACGACGCGGCCGTCTACGACGCGTTCAACGCACTGGCCGCTGCCGCCGAGTTCTACGACGAACTGCTCTACGACCGATACGACGAAGTCACCCCCTTCGAGATCCCGGGTGCGGAGGATTCACTGCCGCCGTACACCGGCCCCGAGGAGCCGAACGCACTCAGCGTGCTCATCCGGCGCGACTACGCGGTGGTGGAGCCACCGAGGCTGCTCGCACAGGCCCAGCGGATCGCCGACCTCGACCAGGACGAGCGCGCCGGGAGCGCCGCGGTGGTCGGCTCCAGCGTCCACGCGGCGCTCGGAGTGCTCTTCGGGGAGTACGAACCGGACGAGATCGCCTCCCGGCACGCGGAGTTCGGACTGGAGGAGGGCGACTCCACGCTCTGGGTCACCGCCGCCGAGGAGCTCCCCGATGCGGGGGAGTGGCTCGGCGCGCCCTTCGACGACGCGGATCCCCAACTGGTGGTCTGCCGCTTCGACGTCAGCGCCGTCTTCGACGAGGACGAACCGGACGAGGAACCGGCCCGCCTGGTGGTGGACGGTTCCTGATCCGCCGGCCGGACGGGCTCGCGACCGAGCCCGTCCGGTGAGGTCCTCGCCGGCCCGGCCCGGTCAGCGGGCCGCGGTCTCCAGCAGGGTGCGCAGCCGCGTCGTGCGGTCCTGGGCCGGGGGCTGGGCGACCGCGCGCTGGAGCGCCTGATCCACCCCGTGCACCACGGACAGATGCCGCTCCCCGCGGCTGAAAGCGGTGTACACCCAGGAGCGGCTCAGCCCCTGTGCCGCGTCGCCCGGCAGTACGACGACCACCGCGGGCCACCGCATCCCGGCCGCCTGGTGGGCGCTGAGGGCCCAGCCGTGGCGGACGCAGGACGCCACCCGCTCCTGTGCCACGACGACCTCCGTACCCGCGCAGTCCAGACGCAGGCCCTCGGCGTCCGCCGAGACGACCACCGCCGGCACGGCCCTGCCGGGCGCCGGGACGTGGACGACGCGGTCGCCCGGGTCGAAGCCGCCGAACCGGCCCGGTCCGGGGTTGAGCCGCTGCTTCAGCGCCGCGTTCAGCGCCCGGGTGCCCGCCGAGCCGCCGTGGCCGACGGTGATCACCTGGGTGTCGGACGACGGTACGCCGATGGCGCGCGGCACCGAGTCGGCCACCAGTTGCACGGTGCGGTGCACCGCCTCGCCCGCATCGCGCACGGGGACGATCACCACCTCCTTGCCGGGCGCCTCGACCTGGTTCAGCTCGCCGATACCGATACCGGAGACCAGCTCGCCGATCGGTCCCGGATCGGGCGTACGGGAGACGATCTGCGGGCACGCGCGGGCCGCCAGCACATCCGCGAACACCCGTCCCGCACCGGCCGAACCCAGCACGCCGGGATCGCCGCTGAGCACCAGACGGGTGCCGTCGGCCAGCGACTCGACCAGGTTCGCGGCGGTCTCGACGTCCAGCTGGGGGGCGTCCAGCACGACGAGCAGGTCGATGGCGATCGCCCCCTCCTCGTCCCGCCCCGGGCCCTGTTCGCCCGAGAGCAGACCGGCCAGGGTGACGGCCGTCTCCGGATCGCCGGTCGCCTCGGCCAGCCGGCGCCTGCCGTCGGCGCTGTGCACGGCCCCCAGGGCACGCAGCCCGAGGCCGCGGGCCGCGGTGATCAGGGCGGCGGGCTCGGCCCGGGCCGCCTCGCCGCCGGTGTGCGCCACGAGGCCGTGGGCCGCGACCGCGCGGATCAGCTCGGCCGCCGAGGGGGAGCCCGCGGCGGAGGCCGCCTCCGTCCAGTCGGCGTCCTTCTCGCAGGCGTTGACCAGGCGGGCCAGGCCGTCGGCGAGGCTCTCCTCGGCGAGCGCGTACCGGTCGAGGCCGAGCAGCACCTGCACCGGTTCGGTCCCGGCGGCGTCCGGGCCGGTGTCCTCGCCGGGCTCCGCGGACGGACCGGACTCCTGGCCGTCCTGGTCCTCCTGGCCGTCCTGGAAGACCAGGACGACTCCCTCGGCGACAGCGTGCTGCACGGCCGCGTCGGGGTCGGTCACCGAGTGCTCGGCGAGCGCGGCCCGTACCTCCGAGGCATCCAGCGCCGTATGGCCCCGCAGCGCGGCCCGTTCCAGCAGCCAGCCCACCAGAGCGGCGGTCCGCCGCTCGTCGTCCGGGCCGCACTCGTCCCCGAGCAGGGCGCGCGCGAACCCGTCCGCCTGCTCGGGCCTGACGCCCGGCACGGTCAGCAGCTGCCAGGGGTCGGCACGCAGGACGTCGGCCGCCTGCGCCCCGAGGACCTCGGCCGCAGGTCCCGCCAGCGCTGCCGGAGCCCCGCCCCCGGTCAGCACGGCGGCGGTCGCGGCGACGGCCTCCGGCGGGGCGCCCTGCGGCGCCCGGGCCGGTTCGGGGGCGCGGGGGCGGGCCGGGGCGGGCGTGGGCGCGGTCCGGCGCGGGGCGGCGGCGGGCGCGGGCGAGTCGAAGAACGAGGTGTCGGGCTGCTCGCCGCTCTCCACCGCGCGCACGGCCGCCAGCAGATCGGCCGCCCTGCCGCTCAGCTTCCCCCCGGCGGCGATGGGGCCTTCTTTTTCGGCCTTGCGCTTCGCGATCCGCTCCCGGAGCTCCCGCTGGGCGGCGAGCTCGGCCTCGGCCTCGCTGAGCGCCGCGGGCGCGGCCTCCGCCGCGTCTTCGGAGCCGTCGGCGTCTTCGGGACTCTTCCCGTCTTCGGGACCGTCGGCGTCTTCGGGACCCTCCGCCTCTTCGGAGCCGCTCCCGTCCCCGGAGTGCTCCCCGTCCCCGGAGGTTTCCCCGCTTTCGGAAACATCCCCGTTCCCGTCCCCGGCGGACGGGGTGGGAACGGCGGCGGAGGGGGGCGCGACGACGGCGTCGTCGGCGGCCGGGGAACCGGAGGTTTCCCCCCGGGGAAGCGCAGTCACAGCGTGCTCCAGTCCTGGTCGGGATAGCGGTGCACGGGCGCCGACACATCGTCGAGCGCCTGGCAGATCTCGTCAGGAAGACTAAGCGCCTCCACTGACAATGCCTCCGCGAGCTGCTGCGCGTTGCGCGCGCCGACGATCGGGGCCACCACCCCGGGCCGGTCCCGCACCCAGGCGAGAGCCACCTGGAGGGGTGTCGTCGCCAGGCCGTCCGCCGCGGTCGCCACCGCGTCCACGACGCGGCCCGCCGGTTCGTCGAGATACGGCTCGACGAACGGGGCCAGCAGCTCCGAGGCGCCGCGCGAGTCCGCCGGAGTGCCCGACCGGTACTTCCCGGTGAGGACCCCGCGGCCCAGCGGGGAGGACGGCAGCAGCCCGAGACCGAGATCGAGGGCGGCGGGCAGCACCTCGCGCTCCACGCCCCGCTGCAGAAGCGAGTACTCCATCTGTGTGCTCGCCAGCCGGGTACGCACGCCGGGCGAGGCGAGCTGCCAGGTCGCCGCCTTGGCCAGCTGCCAGCCGCAGAAGTTCGACACCCCCGCGTACCGGGCGCGCCCGCTGGTCACCGCGAGGTCCAGCGCCTGAAGGGTCTCCTCCAGCGGCGTCACCGGGTCGAAGGCGTGGATCTGCCACAGATCCACGTGGTCCGTGCCGAGCCTGTCCAGCGAGGCGTCCAGCGCGGCCAGCAGATGCCCGCGCGAGCCGTCGAACCGGCGGTACGGGTCGGCCACGCTGCCGGCCTTCGTCGCGATGACCAGATCGTGCCGTGGCACCAGGGCGCCGACGAGCTGCCCGAGCAGATATTCGGCCTCCCCGCCGCCGTACACATCGGCCGTGTCGACCAGTGTGCCGCCCGCCTCCCAGAAGGCCTTCAGCTGTTCGGCGGCGTCGTGCTCATCGGTGTCCCGGCCCCAGGTGAGGGTGCCGAGCCCGATCCGGGACACTCGAAGGCCGGTGCGGCCGAGATGCCTCTGCTCCATGGGGGCTGAGATTACTGGCCGGAACCCCACTCGGCGGAAGCCTGTGGACAACCCGGCGTCAAGTCGCCCCTGCCGGATCACGTCGTCGCGCGCTAGAGTCCGGAACCCAGGGACGTTACTGATCGGTAAGGGGAGCGGCTATGCGGCTCGGCATCAATCTCGGTTACTGGGGCGCGGGAATGGACGGCGACAACCTCGCCGTCGCCCAGGAGGCCGACCGGCTCGGCTACGACGTCTGCTGGGCGGCCGAGGCGTACGGCTCCGACGCGCCGACCGTGCTCTCCTGGGTCGCGGCCCGGACCGAGTCCATCGACGTCGGCTCCGCGATCATGCAGATCCCGGCCCGCCAGCCCGCCATGACGGCGATGACCGCAGCCACCCTCGACTCGCTCTCCGGCGGCCGGTTCCGGCTCGGCCTCGGTGTGTCGGGGCCGCAGGTCTCCGAGGGCTGGTACGGCGTCAAGTTCGACAAGCCGCTGTCCCGCACCCGGGAGTACGTCGAGATCGTCCGCAGGGCGATGTCCCGCGAGCGGCTCTCGTACGAGGGGCAGCACTGGACGCTGCCGCTGCCGGACGGTCCGGGCAAGCCCATCAAGCTGACGGTCCACCCGCAGCGCGAGCACATCCCGCTCTACATCGCCGCGATCGGCCCGAAGAACCTGGAGCAGACCGGCGAGATCGCGGACGGCGCACTGCTGATCTTCCCCTCCGCCGAGCACCTCGAGGACACCGCGATGAAGTACCTGCGGGCGGGCCGCGAGAAGGCCGGCCTGACCATGGAGGGCTTCGACGTCTGCCCGACCCTGCCGCTCGCCGTCGGCGACGACGTCAACGGCCTCGCGGACATCTTCCGTCCGTACACCGCCCTCTACGTGGGCGGCATGGGCAGCCGCAAGCAGAACTTCTACAACCAGCTCGCACAGCGCATGGGTTACGAGAAGGAAGCGGCCGAGATCCAGGACAAGTACCTGTCCGGCGACAAGAACGGCGCCGCGGCCGCGGTGCCGCAGCAGCTGATCGACCAGACCACGCTGCTCGGCCCCGTCGAGCGGATCGCCGAGCGGATGCAGGCCTACGCCGAAGCGGGTGTCACGACGCTGACCCTGGCCCCGGCCGGGTTCACCCTCGACGAGCGGCTCACTGCCCTGCGGGCCGGCACCGAGGCGCTGGAGCGCGCCGGGCTCGCCTAGCCACGCCCGGGCACAACGGGGGCAGCACTACGGCCGTGGTGGGGGCTCGGGGCCTCCCCGCCACGGCCGTTACGCATATCAACGCGCGCACGGTCCGCCGGTTACGGCGTCACGCGCCCCATCCGGCGTAGCCGGGGCCCGTTCCTGTTGCCCGGGTGGGTGCGCCGCACTTGACTGTCGCTCGGCGGATGCGCACGGAGGTGGCAGTGATGCTCTCGGCAAGAACCCTGTTCCAGGAGATTCTCGACGACGACGAGTCGTTCCGGCTGTTCTGCTCCATCGCGGCCGGCGGAGAGTCCCAGGGCGGCTGGGAGAACGGCCGCATCGCCGCCCTGGTGCCCGAGAGCCAGCGCGCCCTTGCGCCCAAGATCGCACGGCACGGCGCCGACGAGGACAAGCACGGAAGGATCTTCGACGCGCTCCTGAGGAAGCGCGGGCTCCGGCCCGCGGAGGTCCCGCACGAGACCGACTACACGATGCTGCTGGAGAAGTACGGCATCGGCCTCGCCCATGAGCAGCTGCGGGGCGAGGAGCGGCTCTCCGAGCGCGACATCATCACCTATCTCGCCCACAGCCGGGTCACCGAGCAGCGCGCCTCCGAGCAGATGGCCCTGCTGCGCAAGTACTTCGCCGACCACCCCGACCTCGGCCGCGCCGTGAGAATGATCTCGGACGACGAGGACAACCACCTGGCGTACTGCCACGAGGAGCTGCTCCGCTTCGCCCGGGCCGGACACGGCCGCACCATCCAGCACATCCTGCGCGAGTGCGCGCTGGCCGAGATCCGGGTGTACCGCGACGTCAGTCTCGCCGTGATGGACCACATGGGCCGCATCCTGGGCTGGTCCCGGGTCAGGGCGGCGGTGCTGGCGGCCGGGATCCACGGCGTCTACGCGTACGAGCGGTTCGTGGGGTGGCGGCGGATGGTGAGCCTGGAGCAGCCCGAGCGGCGCGACGCGCTGGGCGGCCCCGCCGCGCCGGAGCCGGGCCTCGCCTGAACCGGGCGGGGCGCCCGCTCGCCCGTCAGAGCCAGCCGCGGCGCTTGAACTGCCGGTACAGCGCGAAGACCACGGCGCCCATCAGCGCGATCACCGCCGGATAGGCCCACACCCAGCGCAGTTCCGGCATGTGATCGAAGTTCATGCCGTAGATCCCCGCCACCATCGTCGGCACGGCGGCCATCGCCGCCCAGGCCGAGATCTTGCGCATGTCGTCGTTCTGCCGCACGCCCACCTGGGCCAGATGGGCCGAGAGGATGTCGGAGAGCAGCCGGTCCAGCCCCTCCACGTACTCGTTGGCGCGCGTCAGATGGTCGCTGACGTCGCGGAAGAACGGCTGCGAGTGTTCGTGGACGAACGGCACGTCCGCGCCCGCCAGCCGGGCCATGGGGGCGCTCAGCGGTCCGGCGGCCCGGCGGAACTCCAGGATCTGCCGCTTGAAGGTGTAGATGCGGGACGCGGTGCTCTTGGTGTCGCCGACACCGGTCGGCGCGAACACCTCGGTCTCCAGCTCCTCCAGGTCGACCTGGAGCTCGCCCGCGACCTCTATGTAGTGATCGACGACGGCGTCGCTGATCGCGTACAGCACCGCGGTCGGCCCGTGCCTGAGCACCTCCGGCTCGGCCTCCAGCCGGCGGCGTACCGCGGCGAGCGGCGCGCCCTCCCCGTGCCGGACGGTCACGACGAACGAATCGCCGATGAAGGCCATCAGCTCGTCGGCGGTGACCCTGTCGCTCGTCGGCTCGTACACCACCGGTTTGATGACGGCGAACAGCGAGTCGTCGTACACCTCCAGCTTGGGGCGCTGGTGTGCGCTCAGCGCGTCCTCCACCGCCAGCGGATGCAGTCCGAACTCTCTGCTGACGAGCGCGAACTCCTTCTCCGTCGGTTCGTGCAGCCCGATCCAGAGGAACGCGTCCCCGGTGGCCCGTGCCTCGTCGAGGGCGTCGGAGAGGTCGGCGGGGCCGTCGGTGCGGCGCCCGTCCCGGTAGATGGCACAGTCCACGATCACGGCGCGCATTCTTCCCTGCCGCGCTCCTGGGCGCACCTCACCACCGGCGGCGGCCTACGCTGGCCCGTATGCCCACCCTGATCCTCGTACGCCATGGACGCTCCACCGCCAACACGGCCGGAGTGCTCGCGGGCCGCACCCCGGGTGTCGCGCTCGACGAGCGCGGTGCCGAACAGGCCGCGGCACTGCCCGGACGGCTTGCCGGGCTGCCGCTGGCCGCGGCCGTCAGCAGCCCCCTGCAACGCTGCCGGGAGACCCTGCGACCGCTGCTCGCCGCCCGGCCGGAGCTGGAACTGCACACCGAGGAGCGGATCAGCGAGTGCGACTACGGCGACTGGTCGGGGCGCAAGCTCGCGGAACTCGCCGACGAACCGCTGATGGGCGTTGTGCAGCAGCATCCGTCGGCCGCGGCGTTCCCCGGCGGCGAGTCGATGCGCGGCATGCAGGCGCGCGCGGTCGACGCGGTGCGGGACTGGAACGCCCGCATCGAGGAGGGGCACGGCGACGACGCCGTCTACGTGATGTGCTCGCACGGCGACATCATCAAGGCGCTGGTCGCCGACGCGCTCGGCATGCACCTCGACCTCTTCCAGCGGATCCACGCCGACCCCTGCTCGGTCACCGCGATCCGCTACACCAGGCTGCGGCCCTTCCTGCTGCGGCTCGGCGACACCGGGGATCTCGGATCGCTGGCGCCGCGCGAACACCCGGGCCCGGCGGACCCCGGCGGGCGCCCCGCGTCGGACGCCGACGCGGCTGTCGGCGGCGGCGCTGGGGCACCGTGATCGCTTCGCGCAGTAGGGTGGACGCTCCGTAGGCGCCGTGCCCCGGGGAACCTCCCGCGGACCCGGCCGCCCCCATCCACCGTCGATCTCAAGGGAGACAGGACGTGTCCCGTCAGGTGTTCCTCTACGACCCCCCGGACCGCTTCGTGGCCGGTACGGTCGGGTTGCCTGGACGCCGTACGTTCTTCCTGCAGGCATCCTCAGGCGGACGTGTCACCAGCGTGGCCCTGGAGAAGACCCAGGTCGCCGCACTCGCCGAGCGGATCGACGAACTGCTCGACGAAGTGGTGCGGCGGACCGGCGGAAACTCCCCGGTGCCCGCCGTGGCGCCGATGGACGTCAGCGACACCGCGCCCCTGGACGTCCCCGTCGAGGAGGAGTTCCGGGTCGGCACGATGGCGCTCGCCTGGGACGGCGAGGAACAGCGCATGATCGTCGAGGCGCAGGCGCTGGTCGAGCTGGACGTGGACTCCGACGAGGATCTCGCCGAGGCCGAGGAGCGGCTGCTCCAGGACGAGGAGAACGGTCCGCCGATGCTCCGGGTCCGTCTCAGCGGCGCACAGGCCCGGGCCTTCGCCAAACGGGCGCTGGACGTGGTGAACGCCGGACGTCCGCCGTGCCCGCTGTGCAGCCTGCCGCTCGACCCGGAAGGACACGTATGCCCGCGCCAGAACGGATACCGTCGCGGAGCCTGACCGGCACCGAACTGGTCGCCCTGCTCGCCGAGGGGGAGCTCACCGTCCTCGGACAGATACGCGGGGCCTCCAACGCCGTGCTGTACTGCACGGTCTCGCGCGACGGCGAGGAGGCGGCCTGCGTCTACAAGCCCGTGGCAGGCGAACAGCCCCTGTGGGACTTCCCGGACGGCACGCTCGCCGCGCGCGAGGTCGCCGCGTACGAGATCTCCGAGGCCACCGGCTGGGGCCTCGTACCGCCCACCGTGCTGCGGGACGGTCCGTACGGCGAGGGCATGTGCCAGCTGTGGATCGACGCGGAGCCCCGGGGCGAAGAGGGCGACGAGGACGACGGGGCGGCCGAGCCGCCGCTGCTCGCACTGGTCGAGGACGAGGAGCCCGGGGAGGGCTGGAAGGCCGTTGCCCAGGCGGAGGTCGGCGGGGGGAGAACGGCCCTGCTGGTCCACGCGGACGACGCGCGGCTGCGGCGGCTGGCCGTCCTCGACGCAGTGATCAACAACGGCGACCGCAAGGGCGGCCATCTGCTGCCCGCACCCGGCGGCCGGCTCTACGGCATCGACCACGGTGTGACCTTCAACGCCGACGACAAGCTGCGCACGCTGCTCTGGGGGTGGGCGGGGGAGCCGCTGACCGCCGAGGCCGTCGAGGTCGTCGAGCGGCTGGGGACGGAACTCGCGCCCGGGACACCGCTCGTCACCCGGCTGGGCGAGCTGATCACCGAAGTCGAGATCGAGGCGTTGCGGGGCCGTGTGGCGGGGCTGAGAGCGACGGGGAGGCACCCGGAGCCGAGCGGGCAGTGGCCGTCGATCCCCTGGCCGCCGGTCTGAGCGGACCAGGGGTTACGCGGTGGCCGGGAAGCGGAGCGCGGTTCCGGGACCGCCACGGCAAGCAGATGGGGCCGCACCGCGCAAGACCGCCTCTTCGGACAGGATCCGGTATCCGGTTCGTATCCGGAACGTGCATCCGGTTACGCTCGTGGCATGCATGCCTGGCCCGCTTCTGAGGTCCCCGCCCTGCCTGGCAAGGGCCGCGACCTTCGGATCCACGACACCGCGACCGGCGGACGGATCACCCTTGACCCCGGTCCCGTCGCCCGCATCTACGTCTGCGGCATCACGCCGTACGACGCGACCCACATGGGTCATGCGGCGACCTACAACGCGTTCGACCTCGTTCAGCGCGTGTGGCTCGACACCAAGCGGCAGGTTCACTACGTCCAGAACGTGACCGACGTGGACGACCCGCTGCTGGAGCGGGCCGTGCGCGACGGGCAGGACTGGACCGAGCTCGCCGAGCGCGAGACGGCCCTGTTCCGCGAGGACATGACTGCCCTGCGCATGCTTCCGCCGAAGCACTACATCGGTGCCGTGGAGGCGATACCCGGCATCGTTCCGCTCGTGGAACGGCTCCGCGACGCGGGCGCCGCCTACGAACTCGACGGCGACGTGTACTTCTCCGTCGAGACCGACCCGCACTTCGGCGGGGTCTCCCACCTCGACGCCGAGGCGATGCGGCTGCTCTCCGCCGAGCGCGGCGGAGACCCGGAGCGCCCCGGCAAGAAGAACCCCCTCGACCCGATGCTCTGGATGGCCGCCCGCGAGGGCGAGCCGAGCTGGGACGGCGCCTCGCTCGGCCCCGGGCGGCCCGGCTGGCACATCGAGTGCGTCGCCATCGCCCTGGACCACCTCGGCATGGGCTTCGACGTGCAGGGCGGCGGGTCCGACCTCGCCTTCCCGCACCACGAGATGGGCGCCTCGCACGCCCAGGTGCTGACCGGCGAGCACCCCTTCGCCCAGGCCTATGTGCACGCCGGAATGGTCGCCCTGGACGGCGAGAAGATGTCGAAGTCCCGGGGCAACCTGGTCTTCGTCTCGAAGCTGCGCCGCGACGGCGTGGACCCGGCGGCGATCCGGCTGGCGCTGCTGTCCCACCACTACCGGTCCGACTGGGAGTGGACGGACCAGGTGCTCGCCGACGCGGTGGAGCGGCTCGCCCGGTGGCGGTCCGCGGTCTCCCGCCCCGACGGTCTGCCCGCCGAGGCCCTGGTCGAGGAGGTCCGCGAGGCCCTCGCCGACGATCTGGACGCGCCGGCCGCGCTGGCCGCCGTGGACCGCTGGGCCGAGCGCCAGAACGCCGAGGGCGGTACGGACGAGGGCGCGCCCGGCCTCGTCTCGCGCACCGTCGACGCGCTGCTGGGCGTCGCGCTGTAGCGCCGCCCGGGGTGGCAACCCGCTGAAATTCACCGGACGTTCCGGACGAACCGGCCTTGGACTTCTCGACGAAGTTCAGGGCCGGTTCCGTTTTGTCCATGGTCAAGTGCTCGATGCTGCGCTAAAAGCGCTCTATGCAATCATCAACGCGCATCAGAACGGCGGCAGTTGCAGCCTTGCTGGGGTTGCTCGCCGTCTTCTCGGGCCCCGGCGCGGCCCAGGCCGGCGCTGCCGAGCCGGACACCACGGTCGGTGATCTCACCGGATTCTCCGCCGACGGAGCCGTCTACCACCTGAAGGCCGGTGCCGCCGAGGCCCGTGTCAGCTTCGTCTCCGACGAGACCTTCCGTATCGAACTCGCCCCGGACGGTACGTTCTCCGACCCGACCGGCGACGACATAGTCATGCCGCAGGGCACCCCGCCGCACACCCGGTGGAAGGAGCGGAGCGACCGCTACGAACTCTCCACCGGCAGCGTCACCCTGCGCGCCTACAAGATGCCCCTGCGCTTCGCGCTGTACCGGGCGGACGGCACCCAGGTCTGGTCCGAGGCCAAGGGGCTGAGCTGGGACGGGAAGCAGACCACCCAGACCCTGGCCCGCGGCGCGGACGAGCAGTTCTACGGCGCCGGAATGCAGAACGGCCGCGGCAACACCTCGCACCGCGACAAGACGGTCGAGGTCGGCGTCGACTACAACTGGGACGACGGCGGCCACCCCAACTCGGTGCCGTTCTACCTCTCCTCGGCCGGCTACGGTGTCTTCCGCAACACCTACGCGCCGAACACCTACGCCTTCACCGACCCGGTGACCACCAGCGCGAAGGAGAAGCGCTTCGACGCCTACTACTTCGCGGGCGGCAGCGCCAAGGACGTCATCGAGCAGTACACGGAGCTCACCGGCAAGCCCTTCCTGCCGCCGGTGTACGGAATGGAGATCGGCGACGCCGACTGCTACCTCCACAACGCCAACCGCGGTGAACGCCACACCCTGGACGCCCTGAAGGTCGCCGACGGCTACGTCGAGAACGACATGCCGAACGGCTGGATGCTCGTCAACGACGGCTACGGCTGCGGCCACGAGGACCTCGCCGAGACGGCCAAGGGCCTCCAGGACCGTGACATGCAGCTCGGCCTGTGGACCCAGGACGGCATCGACAAGATCGCCGAACAGGTGAAGGCCGGTCAGCGGGTCGCCAAGCTGGACGTCGCCTGGATCGGCTCCGGTTACAAGTTCGCCCTGGACGGCTGCAAGGACGCGTACCGGGGCATCGAGGACAACAGCGACGCCCGCGGCTTCACCTACGCCCCCGAGAGCTGGGCGGGCGCGCAGCGCTGCGGAGTGCAGTGGTCCGGCGACCAGTACGGCACCTGGGACTACATCCGCTGGCAGATCCCGACCTACGCGGGGGCCACGATGTCCGGCCTCGCCTACACCACCGGCGACGTCGACGGCATCTTCGGCGGCAGCGCCAAGACGTACACCCGTGACCTCCAGTGGAAGATGTTCCTGGGGACCACGATGACGATGGACGGCTGGGCGGCCAGCGACAAGCAGCCCTTCCGGTACGGGGAGCCGTACACCACCATCAACCGCGACTACCTGAAGCTCAAGGAGTCGCTGCTGCCCTACCAGTACTCCTACGCGCACGAGGCGACGAAGACCGGCGTCGGCATGGTCCGCCCGCTCGTCCTGGAGTACCCGGACGACCCGAAGGCGGCGACGGACGCGGCGAAGTACGAGTTCATGTCCGGCGAGGACTTCCTCGTCGCACCCGTCTACCAGGACAGCACCGAGCGCGACGGCATCTACCTGCCGAAGGGCACCTGGACCGACTACTGGAGCGGGCGGACGTACGAGGGGCCTGTCACCCTCGACGACTACAGCGCCCCGCTCGACACCCTGCCGCTGTTCGTCAAGGGCGGTGCCAGTGTGCCGATGTGGCCCGGCATCCGCTCGTACAAGGACCGCACCGCCGATTCTCCGCTCGCCTGGGACATCTACCCGCAGGGCAGGTCGTCCTTCACGCTGTACGAGGACGACGGCGTCACCCGGCAGCACCGCGACGGCAAGTACGCCACCCAGCGGGCCGACGTGGACGCACCGGTGCGGGGCGCGGGCGACGTGACCGTGCGGATCGGCGCCTCCGAGGGAAGGTTCACGGGCAAGCAGAGCACGCGCCCGTACGAGTTCACCGTGCACACCGGCTCCGCCCCGAGCGCGGTCGGGATCGGCGGGAAGCTGCCCCGGCTGGGCTCCGCCGCCGCGTACAAGGCCGCGAAGCAGGGCTGGTGGTACGACCGGGACGACCGCGGCGGCGTCGTGAAGATCAAGACCGCACCGCTGTCCACCGGCAAGAAGTTCACCGTGAAGCTGAAGGACACCAGTGCGGTCGGCGGGCGGCACGCCGCGGCGGCCGCCGTCGTCTCGGCCCCGGCCGGGCAGGAGGTCGGCGCCGGGGCGCAGGCCACCGTCGCCGTCGACGTCACCGCGGGCGGCGCCGATGTGACGGACGCCCAGGTGGGCCTGGAGGTCCCCGCGGGCTGGCAGGTCGCCCGCACTGCGACGGTGGACCGGATCCCGGCGGGAACCACCCGGCGGGTCGAGGTCTCCCTCACCCCCGCCAAGGACGCCACGGCGGGAGAGGCGCGGATCACCGCGCTCGTCCGCTACCGCTCGGCCGGCGAATCCAGGACCGCCACCCAGCGGTTCGCGACCGGGGTGATGCCCCCGCCGCCCACCGGTGAGGCCTGGGCGAGCGACCTGGTGTGGCTGAAGTCCACCAACGGCTACGGACCGGCCGAACGGGACCGCAGCAACGGCGAGTCCGGCGCGAGCGACGGGCACCCGCTGACCCTCGCCGGGAAGACGTACGAGAAGGGGATCGGCACCCACGCCGACTCCGACATCGAGGTCTATCTCGGCGGACGCTGCACCGCGTTCACCGCCGACGCGGGGATCGACGACGAGATCAACGGCTACGGCGAGGTGGCCTTCTCCGTCGAGGCGGACGGCAAGGTGCTGTGGACCTCGCCGAAGGTGACCGGAGCCTCGGCGACCGTACCGGTCGACGTGAAGCTCGACGGTGCGCGCCATGTGCACCTGAAGGTCACGGACACCAACGGTTCCAAGACCGGTGACCACGGGGACTGGGCGGCGGCCCGGTTCAGCTGTTCCTGAATGTCCCGGACAGTACGGGAGCGCCGGGCGGCGATGTGTCCGCCCGGCGCTCCACCGGTCCCGTCGGCCCTCCCCGGAGTGTCAGTCCTCCGACGAGTCCTGAGAGCCGTCGCCGTCACCGCTGTCGTCGCCCTCCCGGCCGCCCGGCGGCTTCCGTCCGGGTCCGTCCGGGGGCGGTGTGCCGGGTCCGGTGCCGCCCCCGGTCTCGGGGCGCAGCGGCTTCGGCGGGCGGGTGCGGCCGCTGGAGGTGTCGCGGAGATACGAGGTGTCGCCGCTCTCCGTCGCGTGCCCGCCCGGTGCCTGGCCCGGACCGATGTCCCTGCGGCGCAGATAGCGCTCGAACTCCCGGGCGATGGCCTCGCCGCTCGCCTCGGGAAGCTCGGCGGTGTCCCGGGCCTCCTCCAGCGTCTGCACGTACTCGGCCACTTCGCTGTCCTCGGCGGCCAGTTGGTCGACGCCGAGCTGCCAGGCGCGCGCGTCCTCGGGCAGTTCGCCCAGCGGGATGCGCAGACCGATGAGGTCCTCCAGCCGGTTCAGCAGCGCGAGCGTGGCCTTGGGGTTGGGCGGCTGCGACACGTAGTGCGGCACCGCGGCCCACAGGCTCACCGCGGGCACGCCCGCGTGCGTGCAGGCCTCCTGGAGGATGCCGACGATGCCCGTCGGGCCCTCGTACCTGGTCTCCTCCAGGTCCATGGTCCGTGCCAGGTCCGGGTCGGAGGTGACCCCGCTGACCGGTACCGGGCGGGTGTGCGGGGTGTCGCCGAGCAGGGCGCCCAGGACCACCACCATCTCCACCCCCAGCTCATGGGCGAAGCCCAGGATCTCGTTGCAGAACGAGCGCCAGCGCATGGATGGTTCGATCCCGCGGACCAGGACGAGATCGCGGGGCTTGTCCCCGCCGACGCGGACCACGGAGAGCCGGGTGGTCGGCCAGGTGATCTTGCGCACCCCGCCGTCCAGCCAGAGCGTCGGCCGGTTGACCTGGAAGTCGTAGTAGTCCTCGGCGTCCAGCGCCGCGAACACCTCGCCCTTCCACTCCCGGTCCAGGTGGGCCACCGCCGTGGAGGCGGCGTCCCCTGCGTCGTTCCATCCCTCGAACGCGGCCACCATGACCGGGTCGATCAGCTCGGGAACCCCCTCGAGCTCGATCACCCAGGCCTCCTTCCGAAGTTCCCTTGTGTACCCATCAACCTTACGGCTTCCGGCCACTCGTGCCGCAGTCTCCGCGCACAGCAGAGTGAACCCGGTCCACGAGGGTGCATCACCGGTCGAATCAGGGCATCAGATTGTGGATACATCCGAGCTGTGTCCGGCAAATTTCGATCAAGCCCTGGACGTTTGCGCGCCCATGGCGCTATACATCGGATGACCAGAACAGAGGTCCGATGTTATTCCCCTGGGGGCGCACATGAGTCAGACCGTCACGGATTTCGAGGTCCACGACATCCGTTTCCCGACCTCGGAACAACTGGACGGCTCGGACGCCATGAACCCCGATCCCGACTACTCGGCCGCCTACGTCGTGCTGCGTACCGATGTCCCCGACCGCACGGGCGGCCCGGGCAGCGGCAGCGGCGGCATCGAGGGACATGGCTTCTGCTTCACCATCGGGCGCGGCAACGAGGTGATGGCCGCCGCCATCGACGCGCTGCGCCCCTACCTGGTGGGGCGCCCGGCGCCCCGCACCGCGGCCGATCTCGCCGCACTGCACCGCGAACTCACCCACGACTCCCAACTGCGCTGGCTCGGCCCGGAGAAGGGCGTGATGCACATGGCGGCCGGCGCGGTCGTCAACGCCGCCTGGGACCTGGCGGCCAAGCTGGCGGGACGACCCGTCTGGGAGTTCCTCGCCGGGATGACGCCCGAGGAACTCGTCTCCCTCGTCGACTTCCGCTACCTCAGCGACGCCCTCACCCCCGACGAGGCCCTGGCCATCCTGCGGGCCGCCGAACCGGGCCGGGCCGAGCGCGCCGAACGGCTGCGCGCCGAGGGATACCCGGCGTACACCACCTCGCCCGGCTGGCTGGGCTACAGCGACGACAAGCTGGTCAGGCTGGCCAAGGAAGCCGTCGCCGACGGCTTCACCCAGATCAAGCTGAAGGTCGGCGGCAGCCTCCACGACGACGTCCGCAGGCTCGCCCTGGCCCGCGACGCGGTAGGCCCCGGCATCCGGATCGCCGTCGACGCCAACCAGCGCTGGGACGTCGCGGACGCGGTCGAGTGGATGACCGCGCTCGCGCCGTACGACCCGCACTGGATCGAGGAGCCGACCAGTCCCGACGACATCCTCGGCCACGCCGCCGTCCGGGCCGGACAGCCGGTCAAGGTCGCCACCGGCGAACACGTCGCCAACCGGGTGGTGTTCAAGCAACTGCTCCAGGCCGGCGCCGTCGACTTCGTCCAGATCGACGCGGCCCGTGTCGCGGGCGTCAACGAGAACCTCGCGATCCTGCTGCTCGCCGCGAAGTACGGCGTACCGGTCTGCCCGCACGCGGGCGGGGTAGGACTCTGCGAGCTGGTGCAGCACCTCTCGATGTTCGACTACGTGGCGGTCTCCGGCAGTCGGGACAACCGCGTGATCGAGTACGTCGACCATCTCCACGAGCACTTCGCCGACCCCACCGTGATCGAGGCCGGCCACTACACCGCGCCGAGCTCCCCGGGCTTCTCCGCCCGGATGCTCCCCGAGTCGATCGCCGCACACCGCTACCCGGAGGGCGCCGTATGGCGGGCCCGCCGCGCCGAGGAGGCCAACCGATGACCACAACGAGCGACTTCGAGGGAATGGGCGCCCTGGTCACGGGCGGCGCCTCCGGCATCGGGGCCGCCGTCGCGACCATGCTGCTGGCGCGCGGCGCACGGGTGGCCGTACTGGACCGGGAGACCGCCGGCGCCCCCGCGGGCGCCCTCGCCGTCAAGGCGGACGTCACCGACGACGACGCCGTGCGCGAGGCGGTCGACCGCGCCGCCGCCGAACTCGGCGCACTGCACACCGTCGTCTCCAACGCGGGCATCGGCTCCATCGGCACGGTCGAGGACAACGCCGACGACGAGTGGACCCGGGTCCTGGACATCAATGTCCTCGGCATGGTCCGCACGGCCCGGCACGCCCTGCCCCATCTGCGGCGCGCCGCGGCCGACCGCCCCGGCGCCGTCTCGATCACCCAGACCTGCTCCATCGCGGCCACCGCCGGGCTGCCGCAGCGCGCCCTGTACAGCGCGAGCAAGGGCGCGGTGCTCTCGCTGACCCTGGCGATGGCCGCCGACCACGTCCGCGAGGGCATCCGGGTCAACTGCGTCAACCCCGGCACCGCGGACACCCCCTGGATCGGCCGGCTTCTCGGCCGGGCCGACGACCCGGACGCGGAGCGGGCCGCGCTCAACGCCCGCCAGCCGCTGGGACGACTGGTCTCGGCCGACGAGGTCGCCGCCGCGATCGTCTACCTCGCGAGCCCCGCCGCCGCCTCGGTCACGGGCACGGCCCTGGCCGTCGACGGCGGCATGCAGGGGCTGCGCCTGCGCCCCGCCGAGAGCTGACCGGGGGAGCGGCCCGGTACGCGTCATGGGGCCGCACCCCGCGCACGATGCACCTCCGCTTTGCCGACAGAGCTCCGAGCCGGTACTCACAAAGGACGGGACCCCAATGAGAGTGCGTACGACGAGTGCGGCGGCCTGCGCCGTACTGCTGGCAGTCACCGCCCTCGCGGGCTGCAACCGCGAGTCGACCGCAGACGGCGCGGGCGGCGGGAAGGTCGGGATCGACCTGCCGCGCAGCGACAGCGACTTCTGGAACTCGTACCAGAACTATGTGGAGAAGGGCGTCAAGGAGGGCGAGGTCAAGGCGCTGCCGCTGACCAACTCGCAGAACGACATCGGCAAGCTGGTCGCCAACGTCCAGACCTTCACCGACCAGGGTGCCAAGGCCGTCGTCATGGCGCCGCAGGACACCGGCGCGATCGCCGAGTCGCTCAACACGCTGAACGAGAAGAAGATCCCGGTCGTCAGCGTCGACACCCGCCCCGACAAGGGCAACATCTACATGGTGGTCCGCGCCGACAACAAGGCGTACGGGACCAACGCCTGCAAGTACCTCGGCGAGCAGCTGAAGGGCAAGGGCAAGGTCGTCGAGTTCCAGGGCGACCTCTCCTCGATCAACGGCCGTGACCGGTCCGAGGCGTTCAAGGCCTGCATGGACAAGGACTTCCCCGGCATCAAGGTCTTCGAGCTGGCCACCGACTGGAAGGGCGACGTCGCCTCCGCCAAGCTCCAGGCCACCCTGGCCGCCAACCCCGACATCAACGGCATCTACATGCAGGCCGGCGGTGTCTTCCTGCAGCCCACCCTCGCCCTCCTGGAACAGAAGAAGCTGCTGAAGCCGGCCGGTACGCCGGGCCACATCACGATCATCTCCAACGACGGCATTCCCGAGGAGTTCGACGCCATCAAGGCCGGGAAGATCGACGCGACGATCTCCCAGCCGGCCGACCTGTACGCGAAGTACGCGCTGTACTACGCCAAGGCAGCCCTGGACGGCAAGACCTTCAAGGAAGGCCCCACCGACCACGACTCCAACATCATCAAGATCCCGAACGGCTTCGAGGACCAGCTCCCCGCGCCGCTGGTGACCAAGGACAACGTCGACGACCCGAAGCTGTGGGCCAACCAGCTGGAGAAGAAGAGCTAGCCATGGACCAGGCACCACCTGCCGTACAGGCGGAAGGCGTTGTCAAACGCTTCGGGCCCACCGTGGCGCTCGACGGGGTCCGGCTCACCGTGCAGCCGGGTGAGTCCCACGCCCTGGTCGGGCGCAACGGCGCGGGCAAGTCGACGCTGGTCAGCGTCCTGACCGGACTCCACAAGGCGGACGCGGGCACGGTCGCCTTCGGCGGGGAGCCCGCGCCCGCCTTCGGTGACACCGCGGCCTGGCAGTCCAGGATCGCCTGCGTCTACCAGAAGTCCATGGTCGTCCCGGACCTGACCGTCGCGGAGAACCTCTTCCTCAACCGCTTCGACGACAACGCCCACTGGATCAGCTGGGGCAGGCTCCGCAGACGCGCCGAGCGGCTGCTGGCCGACTACGGCGTCCAGGTCGATCCCCGAACCCGGGCGCGTGACCTCGCGGTCGAGCAGCGGCAGTTCGTCGAGATCGCCCGGGCGCTGTCCTTCGGCGCCCGGCTGATCGTGCTGGACGAGCCGACCGCCCAGCTCGACGCCCGGGGCATCGGACGGCTCTTCGACAAGCTGCGCGAACTGCAGGCTCAGGGAGTGGCGTTCCTCTTCATCTCCCACCACCTCCAGGAGGTGTACGAACTGTGCACGGCGGTCACCGTCTACCGCGACGCCCGCCATGTGCTGACCGCCCCGGTCGCCGACATCGCCAAGGCGGAGCTGGTGGCGGCGATGACCGGCGAGAAGTCCGCCGGAGCCACCGCCTGGCACGCGGGCGGTGACGGCTCCGGGACACCGGACGAGTCGGCCGAACCCGTGCTGCGTACCGAAGGGCTCACCGTCCAGGGCCAGTTCGAGCCATTGGACCTGGAGGTCCGTCCCGGCGAGGTGCTCGGCCTGGCCGGTTCGGCGGCCAGCGGCAATACGGCCCTGGGCGAGACCCTGGCCGGTATGCGCAAGGCGGGCGGCGGCACGGTCCGCGTGCACGGCAGGGCCGTGCGCTCCGGCAGCGTCCCGCACGCGCTGGACGCCGGGATCGGCTACATCCCCGAGGACCGCCACGACCAGGGCCTCGTCCTGGAACGCAGCGTCGCCGAGAACGCCACCCTCACGGTCACCGACCAGCTCGGCCCGTGGGGGACCGTACTGCCCTCCCGTACCCGGGAGTTCGCACGCTCGATGATCGCCTCGCTGGACATCAAGACGCAGGGGCCCGAACAGCCCGTCTCCGGACTCTCCGGCGGCAACCAGCAGAAGGTGGTCGTCGCCCGCGCGCTGGCCCGCGAGCCGAGCGTCCTGGTGGCCGTCCGGCCCACCGCGGGCGTGGATATCAAGTCCAAGGACTCGCTGCTCGGCGTCGTGCGACGGGTCGCCGACGAGGGGAACGCCGCAGTGATCATCTCGGACGAGCTGGACGATCTGCGGGTCTGCGACCGGGTGCTCGCCCTGTTCCACGGACGCGTGGTCGCGACATTCGCAAGCGGGTGGAACGACGGGGAGCTCGTCGCCGCCATGGAAGGTGTGGGGGAGAGGCAATGACCGGCACGGTACGGCCCCTGGCGGCCGACGGCATCGACAGCGGGCCGAAGGGCTCCGCGACCGGCGAGAGGCCGCTGGACCGGCTGAAGCTGATCAGATGGAGCGACTTCTCGCTGGTACCGGTGATCCTGGTGCTGATGCTGATCGGGTTCATCGTCTCACCGGTGTTCCTGACCTCCGAGAACCTGATCAGTGTCGTCCAGCAGTCCTCCGAACTGAGCCTGCTGGTGCTGGGCCAGGCGCTGATCCTGATCTGCGGACGGATGGACCTGTCCCTGGAGTCGACGATCGGCATCGCGCCGGTCGTCGCGATGTGGCTGGTGCTGCCCGCCGAGGGAGGCCGCTTCGCGGGCCTCGGTCTGCTGCCCACCTGGTCGGCGATCCCGCTCTGCCTGCTGGTGGGCCTCGCCATCGGCGCGGTCAACGGCTTCCTGATGCTGAAGCTGAGGGTCAACGGCTTCATCGCCACGCTCGGCATGCTCACCATGCTGCGCGGTCTCCACATCGGGATCACCGAGGGCAAGTCCATCACCGACGTACCGGAGTCCTTCCGCTACCTCGGCAAGAGCGAGTGGCTCGGCGCACCGGCCGCCGTCTGGATCTGCCTGGCCCTGTTCGCCGTCGGCGGCGCCGCGCTGGCCTGGCTGCGCCACGGGCGTTCGCTGTACGCCATCGGCGGCAACCCGGAGGCGGCGCGCGCTGCCGGCATCCGGGTCGACCGGGTCACCTGGATCGTGCTGGCCGTCGGCGGCCTGCTGGCGGCCTTCGCGGGCATCCTCTACACCGGCCACTACGGATCGGTCGCGGCGACCCAGGGCAACGGCTGGATCTTCCAGGTGTTCGCCGCGGCGGTCATCGGCGGCATCAGCCTCAAGGGCGGCCGCGGCACCCTGTTCGGCGCGCTGACCGGTGTGCTGACGCTCCAGCTGGTGGTCAACGTGATGACGCTCGGCGGCGTCCCGGCGCTGTGGAACCAGTTCCTCAACGGCGCGATCATCATCGTCGCCCTGGTCATCTCCCGCTTCGCGAGCGGCGAGAAGCAGGACTGAGAGCTTCCGGCCCCGCCGGGGCGCGAGGCCCGGGGCGCGGAGCCCTGGTCACGGGAAGGGGCGGGTCGGGGAACACCCCACCCGCCCCACCCCTGTCACAGCGTCGACCGCAGCCACTGCTCCACGCTCGCCACGTGCACCGTCGCCCACGCCCGCGCGGCCTCCGCGTCCCGGTCCCGCAGCGCCGACACGATCGCCCGGTGCTCGTGGAGCGTCCGGGTGACCGCGTCCTCCTGCGTCAGCCCGCGCCAGATCCGCGCCCGGGTCGTCGGCCCCGACAGCCCGTCGAGCAGCGAGCAGAGCACCGAGTTCCCGGACGACTGAACGATTCCGCGGTGGAACTCCAGATCACTGGCGACCAGCTCCTCCACCGAGGGCTGTGCCCCCAGCGCGTCCAACTGCGAGCTGAGCACGTCCAGTTGGGCCTCGCTGATCCGGGTGGCGGCCATCGCCGTCGCGGCGGGCTCCAGGATCCTGCGGACCGCGAGGAACTCCAGCACCGTGTCGTCGCGGTGGAAGTCCACCACGAAGCTCAGCGCCTCCAGGAGCAGCTGCGGATCGAGGCTGGTCACGTACGTGCCGTCGCCCTGGCGCACATCGAGGATGCGGATCAGTGAAAGGGCCCGCACCGCCTCGCGGAGCGAGTTGCGGGAGAGGCCGAGCTCCGCCGCGAGTTCGCTCTCCTTGGGGAGCCGGTCGCCGGGGCGCAGCGCACCCGAGACGATCATTCCCTTGATCTTCTCGATCGCCTCGTCGGTGACAGCCATGACGGTCCTCCTGGATCCGGACTGGAATCAGACATCCGATGTATCTATTCATTATGCGGGTCGGACGAGCCGGATGAGCCAGGTCTGCCGCAGGCCGTCCCGGGTGCGGGCACAGCGGACGTCCGCCGGGTCACTCCCAGAGCGCGGACGGCGCCTCCCGGCGTACCACCGGAGCGATCTCCTCGGCGAACCGCTGGAGCGTCTCGGTCTGCTCGTCCCGGCTCTGCCCGAAGCCGTCCACGCTCACCGACTGGAGGTCGTGCCCGTACACTTCGTGCCAGCCGAGGATCTTGTCGATGATCTGCTGCGGGCTGCCGATGAGCTGCGGCCCGTCCGCGACGGCCTCCTCGATCGTCCGGAACGGGGTGTTGTAGCCGGCCCGTCCCGCCAGGTGCGGCCGGAAGGACTGCGCCACCTTCGCCTCGTACAGCTCCTTGTACCGCTCCACGGCCTGCTGCGAACCGTCGGCGATCAGCAGCCCGCCCGACCCCGCCGCCACATGCGCGCGGGCCGGATCGTGGCCGTACGCCTCGAAGCGCTCCCGGTAGTGGTCGATCAGCCGGGCGTACGCCGCGCGGGGCTGGACGGCGTTGGCGGTGAACAGCGGATCGCCGTGACGGGCCGCCAGTTCGGGGGAGTCGATGCTGGTCGCCGAGCCGTGCCAGACGCGCGGCGGCCCCGCGTACGGGCGCGGCAGGGTCGTCGTGTTCTTCAGCGCGGGCCGGAACTCGCCCTCCCAGTCCACGCCCTCCTCGCTCCAGAGCCGCCGCAGCAGCTCGTACTTCTCCCGCTGGAGGTCCCACTGCCGCTCCTCGTCGAGCCCGAAGAGGTCGAAGTGACCGGCCTCCGCGCCCTTTCCGACGACGAGCTCGATGCGGCCCCGGGAGATCTGGTCGAGGGTCGCGAAGTCCTCGGCCACCCGGACCGGATCGAGGATGGCGACGACCGTGACACCGGTCAGCAGCCGGATGGCGGAGGTACGGGCCGCCAGCGCGCCGAGCACCACGCTCGGACTGGACGAGAGGAAGGGCCCGGCGTGCCGTTCGCCGATCGCGTACGCGTCGAAACCCAGCCGTTCCGCGACGACGCCGGTCTCGATCACTTCCTCGAACCGCTCGGCGGGGGAGGGGAGCCGGTGGTCGAGCGGGTGCGGGGCGTGGCCGATGAGGGAGAGCACGGAAAACTTCATGGCTCAACTGTCCTCGCGCCGTATTGCACCCGTATGGCGGCCGTATGGCGCGTTCACCGGACCCGGGGAGCCCCGGTCCGGTGAACGCGCCTCGTCGTACGCCGGTACCCGTCAGCCCCGGTCGCCGAGCATCGACTCGACGCCGGCCCGGATCTCGTCCGTCGCCAGGCCCCGGATCGTCAGGGTGGTCCGGCGGCGCAGCACGTCGTCCGCCGTCTCGGCCCACTCGTGGTCCCGGGCGTAGGCGACCTGAGCCCAGATCTCCGGCGCGTCCGGGTGGATGCGCTCGGCCAGCGCCGGGTTCTCGTTCGCCATCCGGGCGATGTCGAAGGAGAGCGAGCCGTAGTGGGTGGCGAGGTGGCGGGCGGTGTCGGCCGCCATCCGCGGGCCGGGCGTGCCGCCGTCCACCAGCAGCCGGTGCGCCACCGCGTTCGGGTTGGCGATGCCGGGCAGCGGGAGCTTCTTCGGCAGGTGCGCGATCGGCTCCATGTCCTCGGCGAGCGGGTGCCCGGGGAGCGCGGCCAGCTTGTTCATCACCGTACGGCCGATGTGGCGGAACGTCGTCCACTTGCCGCCCGCGACCGACAGCATCCCGCCGCGGCCCTCGGTCACGACCGTCTCGCGCTTGGCCTTGGAGGTGTCGCCGGGACCGCCGGGCAGCACCCGCAGACCGGCGAAGGAGTAGGTGATCAGGTCGCGCGACAGCTGCTGGTCCCGGATGGAGAACGCCGCCTCGTCGAGGATCTGCGCGGTGTCCTTCTCGTTGACCGCGACGTCCGCCGGATCGCCCTCGTACTCCTCGTCCGTCGTGCCCAGGAGCAGCATGTCCTCCCACGGCAGGGCGAAGGTGATGCGGTACTTGTCGATCGGGGTGGCGAGCGCCGCCTTCCAGGGGCGGGTGCGCTTCAGCACGAGGTGCGCGCCCTTGGACAGACGTATGGAAGGCGCCGCGTTCGGGTCCTCCATCTTCCGCAGGTGGTCGACCCACGGTCCGGTGGCGTTCAGCACGAGCCGGGCGTCGACGCCGAACTCCGTGCCGTCCGTACGGTCCTCCAGGTCGGCGCCCGTCACCCGGCCCCTGGTGAACCGCAGACCGGTCACGGCGGCGTGGTTCAGGACGACCGCGCCCGCGTCGACGGCCGCACGGACCGTCATCAGTGCCATCCGGGCGTCGTTCATCTGGTCGTCGCCGTAGACCGCGACGGCCTTGAGATTGTCCGTACGCAGCTCGGGCACATCGCGCCGCGCCTTCGCCGGGCTGATCACATGGCCGACGCCGTCACCGAACGCGGAGAGCGCCGAGTACGCGAACACACCCGCGCCCAGCTTGGCCGCGCCGTGCGGCCCGCCCTTGTAGACGGGCAGGTAGAAGGTGAGGGGGTTGGCGAGGTGCGGGGCCACCTGACGGGACACCGCACGTCGCTCGAAGTGGTTCTCCGCGACCAGCTTCACCGCGCCGGTCTGCAGGTAGCGCAGGCCGCCGTGGAGCAGCTTGGAGGAGGCGGAGGAGGTGGCGCCGGCGAAGTCGCCGGCGTCCACCAGGGCCACCCGCAGCCCGGACTGTGCGGCGTGCCAGGCGGTGGAGATGCCCAGGATGCCGCCACCGATCACCAGGAGGTCGTACGTCGCCTTGGAGAGCTGCTCCCGAGTCTCGGCGCGGCTCGGAAGGGAGCCGGAGGCCGGGTGCGTCCCGAGGGCCGGGACGCTCTGCAGGGTGGTCATGTCGATTACTCCTCGTCTTCGATCCAGCCCATGGTCCGTTCCACGGCCTTGAGCCAGCTCTTGTACTCCAGGTCGCGGGTGTCCGCGTCCATGCGGGGGGTCCACTCGGCGGCCCGGCGCCAGTTGGCGCGCAGCGCGTCGGTGTCCGGCCAGAAGCCGACGGCGAGACCGGCGGCGTAGGCGGCGCCGAGGCAGGTCGTCTCGGCGACCATCGGCCGCACCACGGGTGCGTCCAGGAAGTCGGCGAGCGTCTGCATCAGCAGGTTGTTGGAGGTCATGCCGCCGTCGACCTTGAGGGCGGTCAGCTCGACCCCCGAGTCCTTGGTCATGGCGTCGGTGATCTCGCGGGTCTGCCAGGCGGTGGCCTCCAGGACGGCACGGGCGATGTGCGCCTTGGTGACGTACCGGGTCAGACCGGCGATGACGCCGCGGGCGTCGGAGCGCCAGTACGGGGCGAACAGGCCGGAGAACGCGGGCACGAAGTACGCGCCGCCGTTGTCCTCGACCGACAGGGCCAGGGTCTCGATCTCGGCCGCCGACTTGATCAGGCCCATCTGGTCGCGCATCCACTGCACCAGCGAACCGGTGACGGCGATGGAGCCCTCCAGGGCGTAGACCGGCTTCTGGTCGCCGATCCGGTACCCGACGGTCGTCAGCAGTCCGTTGTACGAGTTGACGGGCGTCTCACCGGTGTTCATCAGCATGAAGGTGCCGGTGCCGTACGTGGACTTGGCCTCGCCCTCGGAGAAGCAGGTCTGGCCGAAGAGGGCCGCCTGCTGGTCACCGAGCGCGGACGCCACGGGGACCCCGTCGAGCACGCCGCCCTTGGCGGTTCCGTACACCTCGGCGGAGGAACGGATCTCGGGAAGCACCGCGGCCGGGATCTCCATCGAGTGGAGGATCCGCTCGTCCCACTGCATCTCGTGCAGGTTCATCAGGAGCGTGCGCGAGGCGTTGGTGACGTCGGTGACATGGACGCCGCCGTCGGTGCCGCCGGTCAGGTTCCAGATGACCCAGGAGTCCATGGTGCCGAAGAGGATGTCGCCGCGCTCGGCGCGCTCGCGCAGCCCCTCGACGTTGTCGAGCAGCCAGCGGACCTTGGGACCGGCGAAGTACGAGGCGAGCGGCAGACCGGTCTCGCGGCGGAAGCGGTCCTGGCCGACGTTGCGGCCGAGCTCCTTGCAGAGCGCGTCCGTCCTGGTGTCCTGCCAGACGAGGGCGTTGTGGACGGGCTCACCGGTGTTCTTGTCCCAGAGCAGTGTGGTCTCGCGCTGGTTGGTGATGCCGATCGCCTTCACGTCGGCGGCGGTGATGCCGGCCTTGACGATGGCGCCGGCCACGACCTCCTGGACGTTCTCCCAGATCTCGGTCGCGTTGTGCTCGACCCAGCCCGGCTTCGGGAAGATCTGTTCGTGCTCCTTCTGGTCGACGGAGACGATCCGGCCGTCCTTGTCGAAGACGATGCAGCGGCTGGAGGTGGTGCCCTGGTCGATGGCCGCGATGAACGGGCCGGTGGTGTGTGCGTCGGTCACGGTGTGCTCCCGGAGGTCTGTGTGGTCGTGAGGGTTACGGCTCTGGGCGCCGCGGCTCAGGCGAAGGCGACGTTGTAGAGCCCGCCCGCGATCGCGCCGCCGATGAGCGGTCCGGCGACCGGGATCCACGCGTAGCCCCAGTCGGAACCGCCCTTGTTCGGCAACGGCAGCAGCGCGTGCACGATACGCGGGCCGAGGTCGCGGACCGGGTTGATCGCGTAGCCCGTCGGGCCGCCGAGCGAGAGACCGATGCCGACGACCACCAGAGCGGTGACCAGCGCGCCGAGCGTGCCCAGACCGTTGCCCTCGTTGTTGAGACCCTGGGTGAGGATCGCCAGGACGAGCACGACGGTGGCGATGATCTCGGTGACCAGGTTCTGCACGGCGTGGCGGATCTCGGGACCGGTGGAGAAGACGCCCAGCACCGGGCCGGCCTTCGGGGCGGAGTCCTTGTCGACCAGGCCCTCGTCACCCGAGTGGGCGGCCAGGATCTCCGGATCGGTGAGATGCGCCCGGAACTGCCCGTAGTACGTCAGCCAGACCAGCACCGCGCCGATCATCGCGCCGAACAGCTGGGAGCCGAGGTAGAGCGGTACGTCGCTCCACTTGGTGCCGCCCTCGATCGCAAGGCCGATCGTGACCGCCGGATTGAGATGCGCGCCCGAAACGCCGCCGGCCAGATACGCGCCGGTCAGCACGGCGAAACCCCACCCGAAGGTGATGGCCAGCCAGCCGGCGTTCTGCGCCTTGGAGCGCTTGAGAGTGACGGCGGCACAGACACCGCCGCCGAGCAGGATGAGAACGGCGGTACCTATGGTCTCGCCGATGAAGATGTCGGAGCTGGACACCCGCGACTCCTTTGTCCTTCGTCCAGGGAAGCCGAACCCCGGGTCCCTCCGGTGGTCCGCGCCCTCGTGTGAGGGCGTTTTCCGGCCCTTGACGCTGTCACACCCTAACGCTTGTTTCCGTTTGGTGTTCGACAATGCCGACCGATGAACGGCAATGCTTCCCCCAGGTGAATCAGGCGTCAAGGGTTGTGTGGCCTATAACTCGATCGTTACCGGCACCGGTCCGCCGCGGCGGTCAGAACCGTCCGGCGCCCAGGTCCCTGGAGACCGCCCGGGCGCAGTCGCGCACCGCGGCGATCAGCTCCGGGCGCAGCTCCCCGTCCGCGCAGACCCGCTCCACCGCTCCGGTCACGGCCACCGCGCCGACCGGCATCCGCCGTCGGTCGTGGATCGGGGCGGCCACCGCGGCCACGCCCTCCCAGGTCTCCTCCACGTCGGCCGCCCAGCCGCGCGCCCGGATCAGGTCGAGCATCGTCTCGAACTCCTCCGCGTCGGTGACGGTGCGCGGGGTGAAGGACTGCCGCTCGGCCTCCAGGGCCTCGGTGTGCGCCACCGGGTCGTACGCCGAGAGCACCTTGCCCAGGGCCGTGGAGTGCAGCGGCTGCATGGCCCCGACCTCCAGGACCTGCCGGCTGTCGTCGGGGCGGAAGACGTGGTGGACGATGAGGACGCCCTGCTGGTGCAGCACGCCGAGATGCGTGCTCTCGCCGCTGGAGCGGGCCAGGTCGTCCGTCCAGACCAGCGCCCGGGCCCGCAGCTCGTGGACGTCCAGATAGCTGTTGCCCAGGCGGAGCAGCTCGGCGCCCAGCTGGTAGCGGCCGGACGCGGCGTCCTGCTCGACGAAACCCTCGTGCTGGAGCGTGCGCAGGATGCCGTGCGCGGTGCCCTTGGCCAGGCCCAGTGAAGAGGCGATGTCGGACAGCCCCAGCCGCCGCTCGCCGCCTGCCAGCAGACGCAGCATCGCCGCCGCCCGCTCCAGCGACTGGATGTTCTTGGCCATCGCGCCGTACTCCTCCACCTCGGTTCGACAATGCTGAACACTATCGGTCGATGCCGACCCTTGCTCGATCGCGCGGCAAAACCGCGACACCGCTGCGAACCGGACATCCCCCCGCACAGCATGCAGTCCGTTCCGTGGGACGGAGTGACGGCCCCGGGCGTCGCCCGGCTAGGCTGGCCTGGTGCGCCTTCCACCGAAGACGCAAAGCCGACAGCCGTCGCATCCCAGGGAGTACATCCATGGCCTCGTCGCCGACCCCTTCCGCCGACAGCCGGAACCGAGCCGAAGCCCTCCGCGAGGCACTCGCCACCCGGGTGGTGGTGGCCGACGGTGCCATGGGCACCATGCTCCAGGCACAGGACCCGAGCCTCGAGGACTTCCAGGACCTCGAAGGCTGCAACGAGATCCTGAACGTCACCCGCCCCGACATCGTGCGCTCGGTCCACGAGGAGTACTTCGCCGTCGGCGTGGACTGCGTCGAGACGAACACCTTCGGCGCCAACCTGGCGGCCCTGGGCGAGTACGACATTCCCGAGCGGGTCTTCGAGCTCTCCGAGTCCGGCGCGCGCATCGCCCGCGAGGTCGCCGACGAGTTCACCGCCTCCACCGGACAGCAGCGCTGGGTGCTCGGCTCGATGGGCCCGGGTACGAAGCTGCCGACGCTGGGCCACGCCCCGTACACCAAGCTCCGCGACGCCTACCAGCAGAACGCCGAGGGCCTGATCGCCGGCGGCGCCGACGCCCTCCTGGTCGAGACCACCCAGGACCTGCTCCAGACCAAGGCCTCCGTCATCGGCGCCCGCCGCGCCCTGGAGGCCACCGGGGCCAACCTCCCGGTGATCTGCTCCGTCACCGTCGAGACGACCGGCACCATGCTGCTCGGCTCCGAGATCGGCGCGGCGCTCACCGCCCTGGAGCCCCTCGGCATCGACCTCATCGGCCTGAACTGCGCCACCGGCCCCGCCGAGATGAGCGAGCACCTGCGCTACCTCGCCCGGCACTCCCGCATCCCGCTCTCCTGCATGCCCAACGCCGGCCTCCCCGTGCTCGGCAAGGACGGCGCGCACTACCCGCTGTCCCCGGCCGAGCTCGCCGACGCCCAGGAGACCTTCGTCCAGGAGTACGGCCTCTCGCTGGTCGGCGGCTGCTGCGGTACGACCCCGGAGCACCTGCGTCAGGTCGTCGAGCGGGTGCGCGGCGCGGCCGTCACCCCCCGTACCCCGCGCCCCGAGCCGGGTGCCGCCTCCCTCTACCAGACCGTCCCGTTCCGTCAGGACACCTCGTACCTCGCGATCGGCGAGCGCACGAACGCCAACGGGTCGAAGAAGTTCCGCGAGGCCATGCTCGAAGCCCGCTGGGACGACTGCGTGGAGATGGCCCGCGACCAGATCCGCGAGGGCGCGCACATGCTCGACCTCTGCGTCGACTACGTGGGCCGCGACGGCGTGGCGGACATGGAGGAGCTGGCCGGCCGCTTCGCCACCGCGTCCACCCTCCCCATCGTGCTGGACTCCACGGAGCTGCCCGTACTGCGGGCCGGTCTGGAGAAGCTGGGCGGCCGTGCCGTCCTGAACTCGGTCAACTACGAGGACGGCGACGGTCCCGAGTCCCGGTTCGCCAAGGTCACCGCGCTGGCCGTGGAGCACGGCGCCGCGCTGATCGCGCTGACCATCGACGAGGAGGGCCAGGCCCGTACCGTCGAGCACAAGGTCGCCGTCGCCGAGCGGCTGATCGCGGACCTGACCGGCAACTGGGGCATCCAGGAGTCGGACATCCTCATCGACACCCTGACCTTCACCATCTGCACCGGCCAGGAGGAGTCCCGGGGTGACGGCATCGCCACCATCGAGGCGATCCGCGAGCTGAAGAAGCGCCACCCCGACGTGCAGACCACGCTGGGCCTGTCCAACATCTCCTTCGGTCTCAACCCGGCCGCCCGTGTCGTGCTGAACTCCGTCTTCCTCGACGAGTGCGTCAAGGCCGGCCTCGACTCCGCGATCGTGCACGCCTCCAAGATCCTGCCGATCGCCCGCCTGGAGGAGGAGCAGGTCAAGGTCGCCCTCGACCTGATCCACGACCGCCGCGCCGAGGGCTACGACCCGCTCCAGAAGCTCATGGAGCTCTTCGAGGGCGTCAGCACGAAGTCCATGAAGGCGGGCAAGGCCGAGGAGCTCCTCGCGCTGCCGCTGGAGGAACGACTCCAGCGCCGCATCATCGACGGTGAGAAGAACGGCCTGGAGAACGACCTCGACGAGGCACTGCGGACCCGTCCGGCCCTCGACATCGTCAACGACACCCTCCTGGAGGGCATGAAGGTCGTCGGCGAGCTCTTCGGCTCCGGCCAGATGCAGCTGCCCTTCGTCCTCCAGTCCGCCGAGGTCATGAAGACCGCGGTGGCGTACCTCGAACCGCACATGGAGAAGTCCGACGCCGAGGGCAAGGGCACCATCGTCCTGGCCACGGTCCGCGGCGACGTCCACGACATCGGCAAGAACCTCGTCGACATCATCCTGTCCAACAACGGCTACAACGTCGTCAACCTCGGCATCAAACAGCCCGTCTCCGCGATCCTGGAGGCCGCCGAGGAGCACCGGGCCGACGTCATCGGGATGTCCGGTCTCCTGGTCAAGTCCACCGTGATCATGAAGGAGAACCTGGAGGAGCTGAACCAGCGCAAGCTGGCCGCCGACTTCCCCGTCATCCTCGGCGGTGCCGCCCTCACCCGGGCCTACGTCGAGCAGGACCTCCACGAGATCTACGAGGGCGAGGTCCGCTACGCCCGCGACGCGTTCGAGGGGCTGCGCCTGATGGACGCGCTGATCGCGGTCAAGCGCGGTGTCCCGGGTGCGGTCCTGCCCGAGCTGAAGCAGCGCCGGGTGCCCAAGCGGGACACCGCCCTCCTGGAGGTCGACGAGCCCCAGGAGGGTGTCCGCTCCGACGTCGCCGTCGACAACCCGGTCCCCGAGCCGCCCTTCTGGGGCACCCGGGTCGTCAAGGGCATCCAGCTCAAGGAGTACGCGTTCTGGCTCGACGAGGGCGCCCTCTTCAAGGGCCAGTGGGGGCTGAAGCAGGCCCGCGCCGGCGACGGACCGACGTACGAGGAGCTGGTGGAGACCGAGGGCCGCCCGCACCTGCGCGGCTGGCTCGACAAGCTCCAGACCGAGAACCTCCTGGAAGCCGCCGTCGTCTACGGCTACTTCCCGTGCGTGTCCAAGGGCGACGACCTGATCCTGCTCCACGAGGACGGCTCCGAGCGGACCCGCTTCACCTTCCCGCGCCAGCGCCGCGGCCGCCGTCTCTGCCTCGCGGACTTCTTCCGCCCCGAGGAGTCCGGCGAGAAGGACGTGATCGGTCTCCAGGTCGTCACCGTCGGTTCGAAGATCGGCGGCGAGACCGCGAAGCTCTTCGAGGCCAACTCCTACCGCGATTACCTGGAGCTGCACGGCCTGTCCGTGCAGCTGGCCGAGGCCCTCGCCGAGTACTGGCACGCCCGGGTCCGCTCGGAGCTGGGATTCGGCGGCGAGGACCCGGCCGATGTCGAGGACATGTTCGCGCTGAAGTACCGGGGGGCGCGTTTCTCCCTCGGCTACGGCGCCTGCCCCGACCTGGAGGACCGGGCGAAGATCGCCGAGCTGCTCCAGCCGGAGCGGATCGGGGTGCACCTCTCGGAGGAATTCCAGCTGCACCCGGAGCAGTCCACCGACGCGATCGTCATCCATCACCCCGAGGCGAAGTACTTCAACGCGCGGTAAGACGCCGTTCAACGCGTGGTAGCAGGACAAGTCGTACACTTGTCGGTCCAGTGCAGGCCGGTCGCCCCTTCCCACGGGAAATGGCGGCCGGCCTTCTCGTCCCTTACGGAAGGTGTGCCGGATGACCAGCACGGTCCCCGCGTCCTTGACCCGCACGGCCGAAGGCGCCGCGCTCCAGGCCGTCCTCCTCGACATGGACGGAACCCTCGTCGATACCGAGGGCTTCTGGTGGGACGCCGAGGTGGAGGTCTTCGCCGAGCTCGGTCACCGGCTCGACGAGGCATGGCGGGACGTGGTGGTCGGCGGGCCGATGACCCGCAGCGCGGGCTACCTGATGGATGTCACCGGTGCGGACATCACCCTCGACGAGCTGACCGTCCTGCTCAACGACCGCTTCGAGAAGCGCATCGGCCGCGGTGTACCGCTGATGCCGGGCGCCGCGCGGCTGCTGGCCGAGCTGGCCAGGCACGAGATTCCCACGGCCCTGGTCTCCGCCTCGCACCGGCGGATCATCGACCGGGTGCTGGACTCGGTGGGCCGTCACCACTTCGCCCTCACCGTCGCGGGCGACGAGGTCACCCGCACGAAGCCGCACCCGGAGCCCTACCTCACCGCCGCCTCCGGCTTCGGTGCGGACCCCGAGTGGTGCGCGGTGATCGAGGACACCGCGACCGGTGTCGCGGCCGCGGAGGCGGCGGGCTGCCGGGTGGTCGCCGTACCGTCCGTCGCTCCCATCGCCCCCGCGTCCGGCCGGGTGGTCGTGCGTTCGCTCGAAGAAGTCGATCTCGCTTTTCTCCGGCACCTGGTCACGGGAAAGCGGTGATCCGGGTACCGAGAGTGCTTCTGTGAATAAACGGAAAAGCTCCCGGTGGCGGATGGTGCATTTTCTGTCGCGTGAACGTGTGGGCGAGTCGGGTGAGAAGTAAAGGATTCGAACAGGCTGTTGCGTGAGCTTTCTCACCCGAATGTGCCCCGGATTGCTTTCGAGATCACCCGACGTGTCCGTTCTGGGGTGCCGGTACGTCCCGGTTCATATGGATATTGGTGAATCCCATTCGATGCAGGAAAACGGCTCGCCGCTAATTCCCATCACCATTCGATTACACACCGGAACTTCTCCGGTCCGGCATTGCCGCCGACGCCCACTAATGTCGCTCTCCCCACGCCCGGATGAGGGAGAGCGTTCAGGATGAACCGTAAGACTCTGGTGCTGCCGGCCGTCGTCGGCCTGCTCGCACCCGTACTCGCCGCCTGCGGCGCGTCGGGTGACGGGAGCGATGGCGGGGCCGCCATCGTTGTCGGCACCACGGACCAGTTCGTCGCCTCGAAGGACAACCCCGCGCCGCTCGATCCCGCCATCGGCTACGAAGCCGGTGTGTGGAACGTGCTCCGGCAGACCGTGCAGACCCTGGTGCACGTACCGCGCGGCGGCGGCGCGCCGGTTCCCGAGGCCGCGGAGAGCTGCACCTTCACGGACACGCAGAACGAGAGCTACCGCTGCAAGCTGCGCGGCGGTCTGAAGTTCTCCGACGGCAGGGCGGTCACCGCCGACGACGTGAAGTACTCCATCGACCGGGTCATCCGCATCCATGCCCCCAACGGGCCCGTCGCCCTGCTCGACAACATCGACACGGTCGAGACACAGGGCGAGCGGGAGATCATCTTCCATCTGCGCGCGCCGGATGCCACGTTCCCGTACAAGCTCGCCACCCCGGTCGCCGGGATCGTGCCGCGGAGCCGGTACGCGGCGAAGTCCGCGCGTACCGGATTCCAGGTGGACGGCTCCGGCCCCTACACCATGAAGCCGGAGGTCGAGCACCACCGGATCGTCAAGGTGGTCTTCACCAGGAACCCTCACTACAAGGGGGATCTGAAGGTGCGGAACGAGAGGGTCGAGCTGGACGTCTTCCCCGACCCGAAGGCCATGGGCAAGGCCCTCGACAGCCGGAAGATCGACATGATGACCCGCACCATGTCGCCCGAGCAGTCCCAGCGGATGCTCGAACAGCCCGAGGACGGCATCAAGCTCACCGAGATGCCCGGCCTCGCCATCCATTTCCTGGGCTTCAACACCAACGACCCGGCCGTCGGGAACAAGGCCGTCCGCCAGGCCATGGCCCAGATCATCGACCGCGGTGAAATCGCGAGCAAGGTGTACGGCACCACGGCCGAGCCGCTGTACTCACTGATCCCGTCCGGCATCCCCGCGCACGCCAACTCGTTCTACAACAAGTACGGCGAACCCAGCGGCAAGAAGGCCGCGGCGATCCTGAACGCCGCGGGCGTCGACACCCCGGTGAAGGTCACGTTCCACTACCCGACCGACCGTGTCGGAGCCGGCACCGCCGCCGAGTTCGAGACCCTCAAGGAACAGCTCGACGACACCGGGCTGTTCGACGTCTCCGTCCAGGGAACCCCCTGGGCCGAGTACCGCCCGGCACAGCTACGCGGCGACTACGCCGTCTACGGCATGGGCTGGTTCCCCGACTTCCCGGACCCGGACAACTTCATGGCGCCGTTCCTCGACCGGAACAACTTCCTCAACTCGCCCTACACGTCGGCCCCGGCGCAGAAGACGCTCATCCCGCAGTCCCGCCGCGAGACCGATCGCAGCGCCGCGGCCAAGACCTTCCAGCGGCTCCAGGACATCGTCGCCACGGACGTGCCCGTACTGCCGATCTGGCAGGGCAAGCAGTACGCCGCCTCGCGCGACGGCCTCACCGGCGTCGAATGGGCGGTCAACTCCTCCGCCGACCTCCAGCTGTGGGAGCTGGCGAAGAACGCCCGCTGAGCCCGGGCGGCACCCGGGTACGGGCGGGAGGAGATCCCGCCCGTACCGAGCCGGGTCACTGGGCGCCGGGGCGCACCAGGCCGCTCTCGTACGCGTACACGGCGGCCTGCACGCGGTCGCGCAGCCCGAGCTTGGTCAGCACATGGCCGACATGCGTCTTGACCGTGGTCTCGCTGACGAAGAGATCCGCGGCGATCTCCGCGTTCGACAGACCGCGTGCCACCAGCTTCAGCACCTCGACCTCGCGGTCGGTCAGCGTGTGCAGGGTGTCGGGCACCGGATCCTCGCCCGACGGCAGATGGTCCGCGTACTTGTCGAGCAGCCTGCGGGTGATGCTCGGCGCGAGCATCGCCTCGCCCGCCGCGACCACCCGGATGGCCTGCACCAGCTCATTGGCCGGAGCATCCTTCAGCAGGAAGCCGCTGGCGCCGGCGCGCAGGGCCTCCACCACGTACTCGTCGAGGTCGAACGTGGTCAGCACCAGCACCTTCGCGGGGCCGTCGCGGCCCGGCCCGGTGATCTGGCGCGTCGCCTCGACGCCGTCCATCCGCGGCATGCGGATGTCCATCAGCACCACATCGGGCTGCAGCGCCCGCACCTGGTCGAGAGCCTGGAGACCGTCACCGGCCTCGCCCACCACCGCCAGATCGCCCTCCGCCTCCAGAATCATCCGGAAGCCGGTGCGCAGCAGCGGTTGGTCGTCGACCAGTAGGACGCGGATAGCCACAGGGTCTCCTTCACGGTCCTTCGGGGGCCACGGGCCGGCCGGCCTCGACACGGACCGGATCCATTCTGCCCTGCACATCCTGCACCGGCTCCGCCGGGCGGACCGTCAACGGATACACCGGGGGAGTACCACCGAATTCGGGACAGACCGACTGGTGGTCGCACCAGCCGCAGAGCTTCGTCGGACGGGGCCGCCACTCGCCCGTCTCCGTGGCCAGCCGGATCGCGTCCCACAGCGCCAGCAGCTTGCGCTCGACCCGCTCCAGGTCCGCCACCACCGGGTCGTAGGTCAGGATGTCCCCGCTGCCGAGGTAGACCAGCTGGAGCCGGCGCGGCACCACACCCTTCAGCCGCATGATCACCAGGGCGTAGAACTTCATCTGGAAGAGCGCGCCCTCCGCGTACTCCGGGCGCGGCGCCTTTCCCGTCTTGTAGTCGACGATCCGGACCTCGCCCGTCGGCGCCACGTCGATCCGGTCGATCACTCCGCGCAGACGCAGCCCCGACTCCAGCTCCGTCTCGACGAAGAGCTCCCGCTCGGCGGGTTCGAGACGCGTCGGATCCTCCAGCGAGAACCACCGCTCCACCAGGCCCGCCGCCTCCGAGAGCCAGCGCGCGAGCCGCTCACCCCCGGCATCCTCGGCGAACAGCTCCGACAGCTCCGGCTTCGACTCCAGCAGCCGGTCCCACTGGGCGGGGACCAGCGCCGTGGCCCGGCCCGCCGTGCGCTCCACCGCGGGGTTGTCGAAGAGCCGCTCCAGCACCGCATGCACCAGCGTGCCCCGGGTAGCCGCCTCGCTGGGCTTCTCCGGCAGTCTGTCGATGACCCGGAAGCGGTACAGCAGCGGACACTGCATGAAATCGCTCGCCCGCGACGGCGACAGGGACGAAGGCGGCTGAGCGGGCCGCGGCAGGGAGGTCATGTCGAAGACCCTACGGCCCGCCACCGACAGCGGGCGGCATACCATCGACCACACAGCCTCGAACACTGCATGATCGTGCCGTACGGCACCGACCGAAGGGACCCCGTGGACGAGAGCGGCGACAGCGGGCGGCCGCAGCCCGGCGCAGGGGAAACGCCCCCCGGCACCGGCCCCGGCAAGGGTGAACCGCAGCGCCCCGAAGAGCCCGGAGGCGGCCTTCTCATGGGCCGTCCCTTCGGTGTGCCGGTGTACGTCGCGCCCAGCTGGTTCCTGGTGGCCGCGCTGATCACCTGGGTCTTCGGCGGCCAGCTCAACCAAGTGCTGCCCGAGCTCGGCACGGCGCGCTATCTGGTCTCCCTCTTCTTCGCGATCGCCTTCTACGCCTCCGTGCTCGTCCACGAACTCGCCCACACCGTCGTGGCGCTGCGCTACAAGCTGCCGGTGCGCCGCATCCAGCTCCAGTTCTTCGGCGGCGTCTCCGAGATCGAGAAGGAGTCCGAGACCCCGGGCCGCGAATTCATGCTCGCCTTCGTGGGGCCGCTGCTCTCCCTGGTGCTCGCGGGCGTGTTCTACGTCGGGATGAAGTTCGTCGCCCCCGGCACCGTGCCCGGTGTGCTGCTCGCCGGACTGATGATCTCCAACCTGCTGGTGGCCGCCTTCAACCTCCTGCCCGGCCTCCCGCTGGACGGCGGACGGATGCTCCGCGCCGTCGTCTGGAAGATCACCGGGCGGCCGATGAGCGGCACCGTCGCCGCCGCCTGGGTCGGCCGCGCCCTCGCCGTCATCACCCTGATCGGCCTGCCCCTGCTCACCCACACCGGGACCTTCGGCAACGACCCCGGCGAGCTCAGCGGCATGGACACCATCACCGACGCGCTGCTCGCCGCCATCCTCGCCGCGATCATCTGGACCGGAGCGGGCAACAGCCTGCGCATGGCCCGCCTGCGCGAACACCTCCCCGAGCTGCGCGCCCGCACCCTCACCCGGCGCGCCGTCCCGGTGGAGTCCGCCACCCCGCTCTCCGAGGCCCTGCGCAGGGCCAACGAGGCGGGCGCCCGCGCCCTCGTCGTCGTCGACGGGCACGGCGAGCCCAAGGGCATCGTCCGGGAGACGGCCATCGTCGGCGTGCCGGAGCACCGCCGCCCCTGGGTGGCCGTCGGCGGCCTCGCCCAGGACCTCACCGAAGGCATGAAGGTCTCCGCCGAGCTGTCCGGCGAGGCGCTCCTGGACCGGCTCAAGGCCAGCCCGGCCACCGAGTACCTCGTCCTGGAGGAGACCGGCGAGATCTACGGCGTCCTCTCCACCGCCGACGTCGAACGCGCGTTCGTCGCGGCTCTGGCCAGGCCGGCCGCCTGACCGCCGGGGCCGGCCCGGGGCTCGCGGTCGGCGCCCCGGGAATCACCGGTACGCTGGTCACATGTCTGAACCGACCGGTGCCGCCCGCCGACGCGGGCCCTTCAAGGTCGGGGACCAGGTCCAGCTCACCGATCCCAAGGGACGCCACTACACCTTCACGCTCGAAGCCGGAAAGAACTTCCACACCCACAAGGGTTCTTTCCCGCACGACGAGCTGATCGGTGCTCCCGAGGGCAGTGTTGTCCGGACCACGGGAAACGTCGCCTATCTCGCGCTGCGCCCGCTGCTCCCCGACTACGTCCTGTCCATGCCCCGCGGCGCCGCCGTGGTCTACCCCAAGGACGCGGGGCAGATCCTGGCCTTCGCCGACATCTTCCCCGGCGCCCGCGTCGTGGAGGCCGGTGTCGGCTCCGGCTCGCTCTCCACCTTCCTGCTGCGCGCCATCGGCGACCAGGGCATGCTGCACTCCTACGAGCGCCGCGAGGACTTCGCCGAGATCGCCCAGCAGAACGTGGAACGCTACTTCGGCGAGCCGCACCCGGCCTGGCAGCTCACCGTCGGCGACCTCCAGGACAACCTCTCGGACACCGACGTCGACCGCGTCATCCTGGACATGCTCGCCCCCTGGGAGTGCCTGGAGGCCGTCTCCAAGGCCCTGGTGCCCGGCGGCATCCTCTGCGCGTACGTCGCGACCACCACCCAGCTCGCCCGGACCGTCGAGTCCATCCGCGAGATCGGCTGCTTCGCCGAGCCGCAGCCCTGGGAATCGATGATCCGCAACTGGCACGTCGAGGGTCTGGCCGTCCGCCCGGATCACCGCATGATCGGCCACACCGGCTTCCTCGTCACCGCCCGCCGCCTGGCCGACGGTGTGGAACCCCCGCTGCGCCGCCGCCGCCCCGCCAAGGGCGCCTACGGCGAGGACTACGACGGCCCCGGCAGCCAGAGCGGCTCCTCCCGCAGCTGACCCGCGCAACGCACCGGCGCCGCCGCGGAGTTCCCGGACCGACCCGGGAACTCCGCGGCGGCGCCCTTTCGTTGCCGGTACGAGGACACCGTCCCCACCGGCCGGGCCGTCCGTTCCCACCCCACCGTTCCGCAGTTCCGTGAGGTGTGGCACGATGCTGGCCACCCCGCGCCACCGCAGCGGCCCCACCGGCGCCGCCGCCCATCCCGGCATCCTCGGACCACAGGAACCACAGGAGACATCCCGCGTGCAGACCTCCGAGCTCCCGGACCTCGCGCACACCGACACCAAGCCGCTGCACTGGCTCGCCACCGCGACCGCCATGGCCGCGGTCGTCGCGGCCGCCGGCCTGCTCCAGCCGGACCCCGCGGCCTCGGCCTCCGCCCCCCGCCGCGCCGCGGCGCAGCACGGCACCACGACCGCCGCCGCCCCCGACCCGGCACGGGCGGACTTCCCCCTGGAGTGCGGCGGATTCGGGACCACCGTGGCCAAGCAGGCCACCGGCGACCTGGACGGCGACGACCGCCCCGAGACCGTCGCGGTGGTCCACTGCGCGGCCGGCTCGGGTTCCCCGCCCAGCGGCGTCTACGTCCTCACACACGGAAGCGGGGCCGCACCGCGGGTCGTGGCGACCCTGGTGGACCCCGCCCAGCAGATGAGCATCAGCGATTTCGCGGTGCGTGACGGAACTGTTTCGGCCACTCTGCTCGGCTACTCCTCGGACACCGTGGCGCGGTGCTGCCCCGACCAGCAGGAGCAGGTCACCTGGCAGTGGAGGGGCGGCGCATTCGTCCGCGCGACCCAGGCCGCCCCGCGCAGCGCCTGAGCGGTCACCGGGCGTGAGCGGAGGCCCGCGACCGCCGGATCAGGCGGCCTCGGGCCCATACACCTCGACGCTGTCCGCAACACGGCGCACATGGATGCAGTCGCCCGGGCACTCCTTGGCCGAATCGACGACGTCCTGGAGCAGCGGCAGCGGAACGGGCGTGGTCGCGCCCTTGTCCTGCAGGAGCTCGTCGTCCGCGCTCTTCACGTACGCCAGGCCGTCGATGTCCAGCTCGAACACCTCGGGCGCGTACTGGACGCAGATGCCGTCCCCCGTGCAGAGGTCCTGGTCGATCCAGACCTCCAGCTCCTGTGCGTCGTCACCGATGGGAGCGTCCTGCTGCACGGTCATTTCTCCTGCCGTTCCCTGCGTATCCGAACCAAAAGAAGCCAGCCCTGACGGGTGTTGAACGGTTCGACGATACAACCGGCCGCTTTCCGATGTTGAAGGGTGGGTATTCCCCTGTCACGAGGGGGAACGCAAGGGTGAAGATCGGACACGCCCCGCAGTCTTTGTGATCTAGGGGTTTCAATCATCACCCACCCAGGTAGGGTCAGGAAGCGTCCAGCTCCCCTTGGAGGAGGTGAGGACCGTGGCAGCCCACGACGACGACATCAACCGCGGCATCCGGCCCGGGCGGGGGTCCGAAGACCCAGCCGGCCAGGTCGCCTATCTCGAGCAGGAAATCGCCGTCCTGCGACGTAAGCTCGCCGACTCTCCGCGCCATACGAGGATTCTCGAAGAGCGGATCGTCGAGTTGCAGACCAACTTGGCAGGCGTGTCCGCTCAGAATGAGCGGCTCGCCAACACATTGCGCGAGGCCCGCGACCAGATCGTGGCCCTCAAGGAAGAAGTCGACCGGCTCGCACAGCCGCCGGCCGGTTTCGGTGTGTTTCTGCAGGGCAATGAGGACGGCACCTGCGACATCTTCACCGGGGGCCGCAAGCTCCGGGTGAACGTCAGTCCCAGTGTCGAGCTCGACGACCTCCGGCGCGGCCAGGAAGTCATGCTCAACGAAGCGCTCAACGTGGTCGACGCCATGGAATTCGAGCGGGCCGGGGACATCGTCACCCTCAAGGAAATCCTTGAGGACGGCGAGCGGGCCCTGGTCATCGGGCACACCGACGAGGAACGGGTGGTGCGGCTCGCCGAGCCGCTGCTGAACATCTCCATCCGCCCCGGCGACGCCCTCCTGCTCGAACCCAGGTCCGGCTACGTCTACGAAGTGGTGCCCAAGAGCGAGGTCGAGGAGCTCGTCCTCGAAGAGGTACCGGACATCGACTACGACAAGATCGGCGGCCTGGGCGACCAGATCGAGCTGATCCGGGACGCGGTCGAGCTCCCCTATCTCCACCCCGACCTCTTCAAGGAACACGAGCTGCGTCCGCCGAAGGGCATCCTGCTCTACGGTCCGCCCGGCTGCGGCAAGACACTCATCGCCAAGGCCGTCGCCAACTCCCTTGCCAAGAAGGTCGCCGAGGTCACCGGCCAGCCGGCGGGCAAGAGCTACTTCCTCAACATCAAGGGTCCGGAGCTTCTCAACAAGTACGTCGGCGAGACCGAGCGGCACATCCGCCTGGTCTTCCAGCGTGCCCGTGAGAAGGCGAGCGAGGGCACCCCCGTCATCGTCTTCTTCGACGAGATGGAGTCCCTCTTCCGTACCCGGGGATCCGGCGTCAGCTCGGACGTGGAGAACACCATCGTCCCGCAGCTGCTCGCCGAGATCGACGGTGTCGAGGGCCTGGAGAACGTCATCGTCATCGGCGCCTCCAACCGCGAGGACATGATCGACCCCGCGATCCTGCGCCCCGGCCGCCTCGATGTGAAGATCAAGATCGAGCGTCCGGACGCGGAGGCCGCGAAGGACATCTTCGCGAAGTACCTCACGCCTTCGCTGCCGCTGCACGCGGACGACCTCGCGGAGCACACCGGCTCCAAGGAAGCCGCGGCGCACGCCATGATCCAGTCCGTCGTCGAGCGCATGTACACCGAGTCCGAGGAGAACCGCTTCCTCGAGGTCACGTACGCCAACGGCGACAAGGAAGTCCTGTACTTCAAGGACTTCAACTCCGGAGCGATGATCCAGAACATCGTCGACCGGGCCAAGAAGATGGCCATCAAGGCCTTCCTCGACCAGGGCCAGAAGGGCCTTCGCGTCTCCCACCTCCTCCAGGCCTGCGTGGACGAGTTCAAGGAGAACGAGGACCTGCCGAATACCACCAACCCGGACGACTGGGCCAGGATCTCCGGCAAGAAGGGCGAGCGGATCGTCTTCATCCGCACGCTCGTCACCGGAAAGCAGGGCGCGGACACCGGCCGCTCCATCGACACGGTGGCCAACACCGGGCAGTACCTGTAGAACACGGACAGGCTGCGGATGCCCGGCCGGGCATCCGCAGCCGATTGCTTTCGGTCCAGCTCACGCGACACCGCAGCAATGACGTAATTGATCTCCCCACCAGCACAGAGGCGCTCTAGGCTCTTGCGTACCGCCCGGTCGCGCAGTGCGTGGACGGGCAGTGCACGCGCACCGACAAGCAGCGGTACTTGAGCGCCGCCCCTCAAGGGAGCGCCGCCGGGCAAGGAGGGCCGCATGACCGTACGGCGAGTAATGGGCATCGAGACGGAGTACGGGATCTCCGTCCCCGGCCACCCCAACGCCAATGCCATGCTCACCTCGTCCCAGATCGTCAACGCCTACGCAGCGGCGATGCACCGGGCGCGCCGCGCCCGCTGGGACTTCGAGGAGGAGAACCCGCTGCGGGACGCGCGAGGTTTCGACCTCGCCCGCGAGACCGCGGACTCCAGCCAGCTCACCGACGAGGACATCGGCCTCGCCAATGTCATCCTCACCAATGGGGCCCGTCTCTACGTCGACCACGCACACCCGGAGTACAGCTCCCCGGAGGTCACCAATCCGCGGGACGCGGTCCTCTGGGACAAGGCCGGCGAACGCATCATGGCCGAGGCCGCCGAGCGCGCGGCCCAGCTTCCCGGCGCCCAGCCGATCCACCTCTACAAGAACAACACCGACAACAAGGGCGCCTCGTACGGCACGCACGAGAACTACCTGATGAAGCGGGACACCCCGTTCTCCGACATCGTGCGCCATCTGACCCCGTTCTTCGTCTCCCGCCAGGTGGTCACCGGGGCGGGGCGCGTGGGAATCGGCCAGGACGGCCACGAGCACGGCTTCCAGATCAGCCAGCGCGCCGACTACTTCGAGGTCGAGGTCGGGCTGGAGACCACGCTCAAGCGCCCCATCATCAACACCCGGGACGAACCCCACTCCGACGCGGAGAAGTACCGCCGGCTCCATGTGATCATCGGGGACGCGAACCTCTCGGAGATCTCCACCTATCTCAAGCTCGGCACCACCGCTCTGGTCCTGTCCATGATCGAGGACGGGTTCATCAACGTCGATCTCGCGGTCGACCAGCCGGTGCGCACCCTGCACCACGTCTCCCACGACCCGACCCTGAAGCACCTCGTCACGCTCCGCAGCGGCCGCACCCTCACCGCCGTGCAACTGCAGATGGAGTACTTCGAGCTGGGCCGCAAGTACGTCGAGGAGCGGTACGGGGCCGATGCCGACGAACAGACCAAGGACGTCCTGATCCGCTGGGAGGACACCCTCAACCGGCTGGAGAACGATCCGATGAGCCTGTCCGGCGAGCTCGACTGGATCGCCAAGCGGGAGCTCATGGAGGGCTACCGCCGCCGCGACAGCCTGGACTGGGACGCGGCACGGCTGCACCTGGTGGATCTCCAGTACGCCGACGTACGGGCAGAGAAGGGCCTGTACAACCGTCTGGCGGCCCGCGGGAAGATGAAGCGGCTGCTGGACGAGGGTGAGGTCGAGCGAGCCCGTACGGGGCCTCCGGAGGACACCAGGGCCTATTTCCGCGGCCGCTGCCTGGAGCAGTACGCCGACGACGTGGCGGCGGCCTCCTGGGACTCGGTCATCTTCGACCTCCCGGGTCATGACTCGCTGCAACGGGTACCGACTCTGGAACCGCTGCGCGGCACCCGCGACCACGTCAAGGAGCTCCTGGACCGCTGCCGCACGGCGGAGGAGCTGGTCCAGGTGCTGTCGGGCGGCTGAAAGGGCGGGGATCGGGGAATCATCGGGATGTCCCCCGGACGTTGAGGGAAGTACCGGGCCGATGTCGGAGCCCGTGGGTAGGGTCTGATCAAGTGCTTCGAACCGAGCGGGGTGAGCTAGATGGCGACCAAGGACACCGGCGGCGGACAGCAGAAGGCGACGCGTTCCACCGAGGAGGTCGAGGAGCAGGCGCAGGACGCCCAGGTCTCCGAGGACCTCAAGGACCGCCAGGAGAAGCTGAGCGACGACGTCGACTCGGTTCTGGACGAGATCGATGACGTGCTGGAAGAGAACGCGGAGGACTTCGTGCGGTCCTTCGTTCAAAAGGGCGGACAGTAGTTCACAGGTGTGAACGCGGAGGAGCGGGGAGTGGTGCGCGCGGTACGGGTCGGGTCGGCCCGTACCGCGCGGGCGCAAGCGGCACCGCGAGCCGTGCAGCTGCCCCCGCCGTACATGTGGATCACCGCCACTGGACGGGTAGGGTCCGTGGCGTAACCGCATCAACTGCAATTCGGCCATCGGCAGGTTGGGAGACGATCCTGACGCCTCGCTCAGGGCCGTCGTTTACCTGGAGGGAAACGCGTGGAAGCCAACACTCGTAGCACCGGGCGTCTACCAGCTGCCTTCCTGACGCCGGGATCCTCTTCGTTCATGGATTTCCTGTCCGACCACTCGCCCGGGATGCTTCCGGGCAACCGGAACCTGCCCCCGCTCCAGGGGGCCGTCGAGGCGCCGCACGGGACGACCATCGTCGCGGCGACGTTCGACGGCGGCGTGGTCCTGGCCGGTGACCGGCGCGCGACCATGGGCAATGTGATCGCGCAGCGCGACATCGAGAAGGTCTTCCCGGCCGACGAGTACTCGGCGGTGGGCATCGCCGGCACGGCCGGGCTGGCCGTGGAGATGGTCAAGCTGTTCCAGCTGGAGCTGGAGCACTTCGAGAAGGTCGAGGGCGCACAGCTCTCCCTGGAGGGCAAGGCGAACCGGCTCTCCACGATGATCCGCAGCAATCTGGGCATGGCGATGCAGGGCCTTGCGGTCGTGCCGCTCTTCGCCGGTTTCGACATCGACCGCGAGAAGGGCCGCATCTTCTCGTACGACGTCACCGGCGGCCGTTCCGAGGAGCACGGCTACGCGGCCACCGGTTCCGGGTCGGTCTTCGCCCGCAGTTCGATGAAGAAGCTCTACCGCCAGGACCTGACGGAGCAGGAGGCGCTCACCCTGGTCGTCCAGGCGCTGTACGACGCCGCGGACGACGATTCGGCGACCGGCGGCCCGGATGTGGCCCGGCGGATCTACCCGATCGTCACCGTCATCACCGACGAGGGCTTCCGGAAGCTGGACGAGGCGGAATCCTCCGAGATCGCCCGCTCCATCCTGGAACGCCGGCTGGAGCAGCCCGACGGCCCGCGCGCCGCGCTGCTCTGACCTCCGTTCCGCTGCTTCTTCGATGCTCTTGTCACTGACAGAAAGGGACGGATAACCGGTGTCGACGCCGTTCTATGTCTCACCTCAGCAGGCCATGGCCGACCGGGCGGAATACGCCCGGAAGGGCATCGCCCGTGGTCGCAGCCTGGTTGTGCTGCAGTATGCCGACGGCATTGTGTTCGTCGGCGAGAACCCGTCCCGTGCGCTGCACAAGTTCAGCGAGATCTACGACCGGATCGGCTTCGCCGCCGCCGGCAAGTACAACGAGTACGAGAATCTCCGCATCGGCGGCGTGCGCTACGCCGATCTGCGTGGATACACCTACGACCGTGACGACGTGACGGCCCGTGGGCTGGCCAACGTCTACGCGCAGACGCTGGGCACCATCTTCTCCAGTGCGGCCGAGAAGCCGTACGAGGTGGAGCTGGTGGTCGCCGAGGTGGGCACCGAGCCCGAGGGCGACCAGATCTACCGGCTGCCCCACGACGGCTCGATCGTCGACGAGCACGGCTCGGTCGCGGTCGGCGGCAACGCCGAGCAGATCAGCACCTTCCTGGACCAACGGCACCGCGACGGGATGACGCTCGCCGAGGCGCTGAAGCTGGCGGTGCAGGCGCTGTCGCGCGATCCCAACGGCAGCGAGCGGGAGATCCCCGCGGAGCGGCTGGAGGTCGCGGTCCTGGACCGTACGAGGCCGCAGCAGCGGAAGTTCAAGCGGATCGTCGGCAGGCAGCTGGCGCGGCTGCTGGAGGCGGACGGCGGCTCCGCGCCGACGGACGCCCCCTCCGACACCGAAGAGGGCGAGGGCGGCGAGTCCGCCGCCGCGGCCGATGCTCCCAAGTCCACCGATTCCGGCGGGGACGTGGAGTAGTACTCCGGGGGACGGCCCGTCGCCGTTCCCGTGCCCCGGTCCGCCGCACTCGGCGGGCCGGGGCACTCTCATGCGTGCGGGGCGTCCGCGGGCGGGGCCGCCGACGACCCCCGGGCCACCAGGTGCACGGGGAGGCTGCCGGGCTCGGCCGGCCGGTCGTCCAGCACCGCCAGCAGTGCCGACATACCGCGCTCCCCGACCTGCTCGGCGGGCAGCCGCACGGTGGTGAGCTCCGGCTCGACGGCCGTGGCCAGGGCCAGATCGTCGAAGCCGGTGACGGACAGGTCGTCGGGCACGCGGAGGCCGAGCCTGCGGGCGGCCTTGCAGGCACCCGCGGCGAGGATGTCGTCGTCGCAGACGATGGCGGTGGGCCGGGGGCCCGGGGCGGCGAGCGCGCGCTCCGCCGCGATGCGGCCCGCGTGGACGTCGAGCGCCGCAGGGACGGTCCGTACGGAGGTTCCGGGAACCGCCCGCAGGGCATCCTGGAGCGCCCGGCCGCGCACCGCGAAGGTCCAGGAGTCGACCGCCGAGGCCAGATGGACGAAGCGGCGGTGGCCGAGCGCCAGCAGATGGTCCGCCACCTGCCGCATCCCGTCGGCGATGTCCAGATTGACGCGGGCCGCGACCCCGGTGTCCGCCGGGTCGCTGTCGAGCATGACCAGCGGCAGGCCCGCGCCGCGCAGCTCGTCGAGTGCGCCGGCGGCCATGGAGGAGGCGATCACGCCGTCCAGGGAGGCGCTCGCCGAGTCGAAGGGGTCCCGGGCCGGGCCGGTGCCGTCGGGGGACGGGTAGAGCACGACGCCGAAGCCGTGCTCGGCGGCGACCGCCGCGGCGCCGGTGTAGACGCGTGCGAAGAACTCGTTGGTGAGCGCGGGGACGACCAGCAGCGCGGTCCTGGTGCGGCCCAGGCGCAGATTGCGGGCGGCGAGATTGGGCCGGTAGCCGAGTTCGTGGGCGGCGCCGCGCACGCGCTCGGCGGTGGCCTCGGAGACCCGGCCGCGCCATTTGCCGCCGAGCACGAGGGAGACGCTGGCCTGCGAGACGCCCGCGGCCCGGGCGACGTCGCGGCTGGTGGGCCGGGTCGGGACGGGCTGTGCTGCGCTGGTCACTCGGACCTCCGGGCCGGTCGGGGCAGGCGCCGTGAGGTGGACCTGCGGACTGGGCACATGGTACGTATGAGCCTCGACGTTATACGTAAAACCTCGGGGTCGTCGGACCGCCGGGGGAGAGGGGCTACGGGACATGGCCGCGGGATATCTGGACATCCTCCGGGCGCGGCACGCCGCCCGGCTGCTGGCGGGAACCCTGGTGGGACGGCTGCCGAACGGCACCGCCCCCGTCGCGATCGTGCTGTTCACCCGCGCCGAGGGCGGCAGCTACGCCCTCGCCGGAGCGCTCGCGGCCGTGTACGGGCTGGCCACCGCGGTCGGCCAGCCGCTGCTGGGCCGCGCCGTGGACCTGTACGGCCAGCCACGCGTCCAGCTCCCGGCCGCCGTGGTGTCGGCGCTCGGCATGGCCCTGCTGGCCCTGACGGGCCTGGGATCGCTGCCGTTGGCCTACGCGGCGGTGACGGTGGCCGGCGTCTTCACACCGCCGCTGGAGGGCGGCCTGCGGGCCCTGTGGCCGAGCGTCCTGGGCGGCCAGGACCGGGTGCACCGGGCGTACGCCCTGGACGCCGTCGCCCAGGAGGTCATGTTCACCGTCGGCCCGCTGCTGGTGACGGTGCTGGTCTCCCTCTGGTCGCCCGCCGCGGCCCTGCTCGTCATCAACGCGACGGGGGTCCTGGGGGCGCTCTCCGTCGTCCTCTCCGAGCCCTCCCGGGCCTGGCGCTCCGCACCCCGCGAGGCGCACTGGCTGGGCGCGCTGCGCTCGCCGGGTCTGCTGGCGCTGCTCGGCTCGTTCTTCTTCGTCGGGCTCGCGCTGGGCTCGATCACGGTGGCCGGCGTGGCCTACGCCGACGACCACGGCCGGGAGTCCGTGTACGGCTGGCTGATGGCCGCCCTCGGGCTGGGTGCGCTGATCGGCGGCGCGGTCTACGGGGCGCGGCAGTGGGCCGGGGCGCCGGAGCGGCGGCTGCGGGTGATCGTCGCGCTGCTGGCACTGGGCTATCTGCCGCTGATGCTGACCCCCGGAGTGGTCGCCATGACCGTACTGGCGGCAGTGGCCGGAGTCTTTCTGGCACCCGCCATCGCGTGCTCCTTCATCGTGGTCGACCGGCATGCCCCGCGGGGCACCGTGACCGAGGCGTTCTCCTGGCTGGTGACGACCTTCGGGGTCGGTGCGGCGGTGGGAACGGCCGTGGCGGGCCCGGCCGTCGAGCTGGGAGGCACCTCGTGGAGTTTCGCCGTGGCGGCCGCCGGTGGGGTGGCGGCCCTGCTCGTCCTGCTGGCGACGGGAAAGGTACTGGCAGTTCCCGGGCATACGGCCGTTGCCGTGCAGGGATCGGAAAATGATCGAAACGGTGCTGTCGAACCCGGTTTCAGCTCAGGCCATCAGGCGTAATGTTCAGTCATGGACCGCCGCATTTTCGGGCTGGAGAACGAGTACGGCGTCACGTGCACGTTCAGGGGACAGCGCCGACTGTCCCCTGATGAAGTGGCGCGCTACCTCTTCCGCCGTGTTGTGTCATGGGGCCGCAGCAGCAATGTCTTTCTGCGGAACGGCGCCCGCCTCTACCTCGACGTGGGATCGCATCCGGAATATGCAACCCCCGAATGCGACAACCTGACCGAACTGGTCACCCACGACAAGGCCGGCGAGCGCATTCTCGAAGGCCTGCTCGTCGACGCCGAACGCCGCCTGCACGAGGAGGGAATCGCGGGCGACGTCTATCTCTTCAAGAACAACACCGACTCGGCGGGAAACTCCTACGGATGTCATGAGAACTACCTCGTGGCCCGGCACGGAGAATTCTCCCGGCTCGCGGACATCCTCATTCCCTTCCTCGTCACGAGGCAACTGATCTGCGGCGCGGGCAAGGTGCTGCAGACCCCCCGGGGCGCGGTCTACTGCGTCAGCCAGCGTGCCGAGCACATCTGGGAGGGCGTCAGTTCCGCGACCACGCGTTCCCGCCCGATCATCAATACGCGTGACGAACCGCACGCGGACGCGGAGCGGTACCGCCGCCTCCACGTCATCGTCGGTGACTCCAACATGTCCGAGACGACCATGCTGCTCAAGGTCGGCGCGACCGACCTGGTGCTCCGCATGATCGAGGCGGGCACGGTGATGCGGGACCTGACGCTGGAGAACCCGATCCGGGCGATCCGGGAGGTCAGCCACGACACCACGGGCCAGCGCAAGGTGCGCCTGGCCAGTGGCCGTGAGGCGTCCGCCATCGAGGTGCAGCGCGAGTACTACGAGAAGGCCGTCGACTTCGTCGACCGCCGTGGCATCCGCACCGGAACCGTCGCCCGGGTCCTGGAGCTCTGGGGCCGCACCCTCGACGCGATCGAGGCCGAGGACCTCGACCGGATCGAGACCGAGATCGACTGGGTGATGAAGTACAAGCTCATCGAGCGGTACCGGGCCAAGCACAACATGACCATGTCGCATCCGCGGGTCGCCCAGATAGACCTCGCGTACCACGACATCCACCGCCGTCGCGGCCTGTACTACCTGCTGGAGCGCAAGGGACAGGCCGCCCGCGTCTGCAACGACCTGAAGATCTTCGAGGGCAAGTCCGTGCCCCCGCAGACGACCAGGGCGCGGCTGCGCGGCGACTTCATCCGCAGGGCGCAGGAGCAGCGGCGGGACTTCACCGTCGACTGGGTCCACCTCAAGCTCAACGACCAGGCGCAGCGCACCGTGTTGTGCAAGGACCCGTTCCGTTCGGTCGACGACCGCGTGGAGAAATTGATCGCGGGTATGTGAGCCGGCGCAGGACGATCCCGGCCACCGGCGCGACGCGGGCCCCGTACGTTCCTCGTACGGGGCCCTGCGTACGCCCTAGAGTGTCGGGGACTCAACCAACCGTGCCGTCTGAGATCTGAGGAACAAGTGCGCCGACTTGCCGGCCTTCTCGTCGTCCCCCTGTTGCTGCTGACAGCGGCCTGTGGCGACGAGAAGGGCTCCGATTCCGTTTCCGCCTCCGCTTCCGCCGCGTCGAAGGACGGGTTCCCCGCTATCACCGCGGGCGCGAAATTCGGTGAGAAGCCGACCCTCGCCAAGGGCACGGGAAACCCGCCCAAGGAACTGAAGACGCGAGTCGTCAGCCAGGGGGACGGCGCCACGCTCAAGAACGGCGACGCGATCCAGGTCAACTACCTCGGACAGTCCTGGGACTCGGACAAGCCCTTCGACAACAGCTTCGACCGCAAGCAGCCGTTCGATCTGACCCTCGGCGCCGGCATGGTCATCCAGGGCTGGGACAAGGGCCTCGTCGGCCAGAAGGTCGGCAGCAGGGTCCAGCTGGTCATTCCGCCGGACCTCGGTTACGGCGCCCAGGGCCAGGGCGACATCAAGCCCAACGCCACGCTCGTCTTCGTCGTCGACGTCCTGAAGGCGACGCAGATCCCGGCCTCCGCCAAGGGCACCGAGGTCGCCCAGGACAACATCGACCTGCCGAAGGTCGGCACCAACACGGACGGCAAGGCCCCCAAGGTCACCGTCCCGACCAAGAGCGACCCGCCGTCGAAGCTCGTCTCCAACTACATCCTGGAGTCCAAGGGCGACGTCGTGAAGGACACCGACAGCGTCGTCGTGAACTACGTGGGACTGACGTGGAAGGACGGCAAGACCTTCGACAGCACCTACGCCACGGGCAAGACGCAGACCTTCCCGCTCGCCCAGGTGACCCTGAAGGGGCTGAAGAACGGGCTGGTCGGCAAGAAGATCGGCAGCCGGGTGCTGCTCGTCATCCCGCCGGACCAGGGCTTCGGTGACAAGGCGCAGCAGACCATCCCCGCCAAGTCCACGCTCGTCTTCGCCGTGGACCTCCTGGCGAAGATGTAAGACTGTCCCGGTTGCCCAGCAGTTCATCAGTAAGAGGAGCAAGTCAGTGAGCATCGAGAAGCCCGAGATCGACTTCCCGGGTGGCGAGCCGCCGGCCGACCTGGAGATCAAGGACATCTGGGAGGGCGACGGCCCGGTCGCCGACGCAGGCGCCACCGTCTCCGTCCACTACGTGGGCGTGGCCTTCTCCACCGGCGAGGAGTTCGACGCCTCCTGGAACCGCGGCACCCCGCTGCAGTTCCAGCTCGGTGCCGGCCAGGTCATCGCCGGCTGGGACCAGGGTGTCCAGGGCATGAAGGTCGGCGGCCGTCGCCAGCTGACCATTCCCGCGCACCTCGCGTACGGCGACCGCGGCGCCGGTGGCGGCCGCATCGCGCCCGGCGAGACGCTGATCTTCGTCTGCGACCTGGTCGCCGTCTGATCACCGCCTCCGTGCGATACGAGGGCCCGTGCCGCGAGGCACGGGCCCTCGCTTTTGTCCGGACACCGCGTAGCGGTACGGTCGGGCATCGTAGGGCGAAACAGAAAGGGCATCGATGGCGATTGCCAAGGCCGAGCGGCTGATGAACCTGGCGCTGTGCCTGCTGGGGACCCGCCGTCCGCTCAGCAAGCGGGAGCTGCGCGGATCCATCGAGGCCTATCTGGAGGCGGGCTCCGACGACGCCTTCAACCGGATGTTCGAGCGCGACAAGGACGACCTGCGCGAGCTCGGCCTGATCATCGAGACCGTGGAGAACCTGGACGGCGAGACGGGGTATCTCGCCCGCCGCGACAGCAACCGGCTGCCCCCGATCACCCTGGACGCCGAGGAGGCCGCCGCGCTCGGGCTGGCCGCCAAGGTCTGGCAGCAGGCGCGGCTGGCCGGTGCGGCCAGCGGTGCGCTGCAGAAGCTGCGGGCGGCCGGCATGCCGGAGGCCGAGGACGCGTACGAGGTGCACAGCGCCCTCGAACCGCGCATCCCCGTCCACGAGGCGGCGTTCGAGCCGCTGATGCTGGCCTGCCGCGACCGCCGCCCGGTGACCTTCGACTACCGCAAGGGCAACGCCGCCAGGCCCGAACAGCGCCAGGTCGAGCCGTGGACCCTGGAGTGCTGGCGCGGACACTGGTACCTGGCCGGCTGGGACCGGGACCGCGGCGCCGAGCGGGTGTTCCGGCTCTCCCGGATCACCGGCCGGGTCCGCTCCCGGGCGGGGGCGTTCACGGCCGGGGTGCCGGACGTCGTGACCGTGCGGGAGACGGTCGAGAGCTGGGCGGGGGAGACGGCCACCAGGACCGCGCTGATCAGGCTGCGCACCGGTGCCGGCTACCCGCTGCGCTCGCGCGCCGTGGCGGTCCGGGAACTCGGGAACGGGTGGGACGAGTTGGAGATTCCGTACGGACACGGCCTGGACGCCTGGCTCGTCGAGTTCGGTCCGGACGTCGTCGTACAGGAACCCGCCGACCTGCGGGCCGATGTCGTGGACCGGCTGCGCGCCGTGGCCAAGGACTGAGAGGGAAACGGCACCCATGGCCACGAACGCGATCGACCAGACCCGCCGGATGCTCTCCCTGGTGACGTATCTGCGCGAGCGCCCCGGCGCCCATGTGCAGGACGTCGCCCGCGCCTTCGGGATCACCGAGGACGAGCTGATCTCGGACCTCGACGTACTGCCCATGTGCGGTACGAGCTTCCGCGGCGGGGACCTGCTGGACATCGACACCGACGGCGACCGCATCTGGTGGCACAACCCGGACGACGTCGCGGAGCCGCTGCGGCTCGCGGCCGACGAGGCGACGGCCCTGCTGGTCGCCGCCCGCGCCGTGGCCACACTGCCGGGGCTGCGCGAGAGCGACCGGCAGGCGCTGCTGCGGGCCACCGCGAAGCTGGAGACCGCGGCCGGCGAGGTGGGGGCGGCGAGCTCGCGGCTCTCGGTCACCTTCGAGTCCGAGGGCGGCGTCTTCGCCGATGTGGACCGGGCGATCTCCGAGCGGCGCCGGCTCTGGCTGCGCTACTACTCTCCCGCGCGCGACGAGCTCACCGAGCGCGAGGTGGACCCGATCCGGCTGTTCGCCGTGGGGCACACCTACATGGAGGCCTGGTGCAGGTCGTCCGAGGACCGGCGCACGTTCCGGCTCGACCGGGTCGCCGAGATCCGGCTGCTGGACGAGCCGGCCGCACCGCCCGAGCTGGAACTGCGGGATCTGTCCGAGGGGCTCGTCCAGCCGGCCGCCGAGGACCCGGAGGTCGTCGTCGAGGTGGGCCCCGGCGGACGCTGGGTCGCCGAGTACTACCCGCACGACAGCGCGGAGGAGCTGCCCGACGGCGGACTGCGGATCGCCCTGCGCACCCCCGACCCGGCCTCGCTGCGCAGGCTCGCACTGCGACTGGGCGGCGAGGGCCGCATCGTCTCCCCGCCGGAGCTGGCGCAGAGCGCACAGCAGGCGGCCCGTGCGGCGCTCGCCGCGTACGACGTACAGGTCTGAGCGGAAACCTGAGGAAGATATGAGCAATATGTCTGTGGTGTCAGGTGTCCCGACCGTGGTGGTGCCCGAGTCCGTACGGTTCAAGGCGGCCTGCCCGGACTGCCGCGAGCGGTTCGAACTGGCCGCGACCGCCATCCGCCTCGCCGTGGGCGCGAGCCGACGGACGACGTTCTACTCCTTCACCTGCCCGCGGTGCGGCGTGGCCGTCCGCAAGCCGGCGGGGGAGCGGATAGTCGAGCTCCTCAGCCGGGGCGGAGTGCGGACGCTGCGCCTGCACACCGGCAACCAGACCTCTTCCACGCCGTCGGCCCCCTAGACACATCGAGGCTCTGCGCATGTTCTGGCCCATGCTCGCCATCGCCCTGGGATTTCTCGGGATCGCCGTGCTCGGTGTGCTGGCCGTCAAGGTCTTCATCGAGGTCCAGCGGCTCGGGCGCCAGGTGACGCGGACCACCGAGCGCATCAACCGTGCGGCGGAGGACCTGGAGCGGGCGGCGACGGACCTTGCCGCGACCGGCGAGGCGCTGCGCTAGACCTCGCCGCCGCATCCGCCCGTCAACCCCTGTGAGCAGGGCCGATCGATCGGGACGGGCGCGGCCTCCTGTTTCGCGGGTTCGGAGGGTACGCTGCTGAAGGCGGCCCTGAGAGCGAGGCATGGGCCGTAATCGCAAGGATGCATGGGTATTGCCCTGCGTTTACTCCTGCGGGATACGATCGCTGACGGTAAGAAGATCGGACGTCTGTCCGAGGTTCCATCCGCCCCACCCCTGCTGCCTCGGTGAGAAGGTACACGCATATGTTCGGAAGGCTCGGCGCTCCCGAGATCATCCTGATCCTCGTCGTCATTGTTCTGCTGTTCGGCGCGAAGAAGCTTCCTGACATGGCTCGTTCGCTCGGCAAGTCGGCCCGCATCCTCAAGAGCGAGGCCAAGGCCATGAAGTCCGAGAGCGGTCCGTCGGCGACCCCGGCCGAGCCGGCCGCCAATGACGCCGCCCAGGACCAGGCCGCCCAGCGCACCATCAAGGCCGCCCCCGGCGACGTGACCAGTTCGCGTCCGGTCGCGGAACCGACCGACTCGACCAAGCGCTGAACAGAAACGGGCCCACGCAGGCGCCGCGATCGGTGACGGCCTGCTGCACGAGATGAGGACGTGGGTTGCTCAAGTCTGCCCGCAAGCAGGAGACCGACCCAGAGGGCCGCATGCCCTTGGTGGAGCACCTGCGTGAGCTGCGTAACCGGCTGGCCAAGGGGCTGCTGGGAATCGTCGTCGTCACGATTGTGGCCGCGTTTTTCTACAAGGAGATCATCGAGTTCTTCACCAACCCGGTGCTGAAGTCGGTCGGGTGCGAGTACAGCTTCGCCGAACTCGCCAAGCAGAGGGACGGTACGTGTGCGCGTATCGTCCTGAACGGTCTGCTCACCCCCTTCACGCTCGCCCTCAAGGTCTCCCTGACGGCCGGTATCGTCCTTTCCTCACCGATCTGGCTCTACCAGCTCTGGGCCTTCGTCGCGCCGGGGCTGCACAAGCACGAGAAGAAGTACTCGCTCGCCTTCGTCGGCGCCGGGTTCCCGCTCTTCCTCGCCGGTGGCTTCTTCGCGTACAAGACCCTGCCCACGATGGCGCGGGTGCTCCTGGAGTTCTCTCCGGCCGACCTCGACAACCAGCTGCCGCTCGACGAGCTGCTCGACCTGATCACGCGCATGGTGGTGGTCTTCGGGCTCTCCTTCGAACTGCCTCTGCTGCTCGTCATGCTGAACTTCGGCGGGGTCCTCACCGGCAAGCGGATGCTCGGCTGGTGGCGGGGCATGATCATGGGCATCACCGTCTTCGCGGCGGTGGCCACGCCCAGCACAGACCCGGTGAGCATGCTGGCACTCGCCGGACCGATCTGGGTGCTGTACTTCGTGGCCACGCTGATCTCGCTCCTCAACGACCGCCGCAAGGCACAGGCCGCGGCGGCCGGGCCCGCCGACGACGAGGCCTCCGAGCTGGATCTCACCCCCGAGGACATCGGAGAGATCGAATCGGTCTCCTCCGGCAAGGACTTGCCCAACCAGGCGAGTTCGGACCGGGACCGAGTGAACGGTTACGACGACATCACCTGACCTTGTAGGGTCCCCGGGTGACCAGCGAGATCACCCTCTTCGTCAATCCCACCGCAGGACGCGGCCGGGGCGCGCACGCCGCGCAGCCGGCCGCTTCCGCGTTGCGGGACGCCGGATTCTCCGTGCGCACGGTGCTCGGCGAGGACGCCGGTGATGCCCTGCGGCGGGCCCGTGAGGCCGTTGCCGCCGGAACCGGTGCCCTGATAGCCGTCGGCGGGGACGGCATGATGTCGCTCGCCCTCCAGGCGGTCGCGGGAACGACGACCCCGCTCGGGGTCGTGGCCGTCGGCACCGGGAACGACTTCGCCCGCGCGCTCGGGCTGCCGATACGGGACCCCGCCGCCGCCGGACGGCTGGCCGCCGAGGCGCTCAAGGGCGGTGCCGTGCGCGCGATCGACCTCGGCCGGGTCGGTGAGCGGTGGTTCGGCTCGGTGCTCGCCTCCGGCTTCGACTCCCGGGTCAACGACCGCGGCAACCGGATGCGGTGGGTCGGCGGACGGTTCAAGTACGACCTCGCGATCCTCGCCGAACTCGCCGCGTTCAAGCCCATCCCGTACCGCGTCAGGCTGGACGGCGGACCGGTGCGGGAGATCGAGGCGACGCTCATCGCCGTCGGCAACGGAACGACGTACGGCGGCGGCATGCGGATCTGCGCCGACGCCGTCATGGACGACGGGCTCTTCGACGTGACCGTCGTCGGGAACTGCAGCCGCACCACCCTGCTCAAGGTGTTCCCCCGCGTCTACAAGGGGACCCACCTCGGCCATCCCGTCGTCACCGTGCACCGGGTCTCCTCGATCGAACTGGCCGCGGCCGGTGTCACCGCGTACGCGGACGGTGAACAACTCGGCGCGCTGCCGCTGACCGCGCACTGTGTGCCGGGTGCGGTGGGGGTGCTCGTGCCGGGTTCTCCCACCGGGATTTAAAGATCGCGTCACTGTCACAGGCGGCGGGTAGGCTCGTAAGCAAGATGACAGAGGACCTCTCACCAGCTGAGCGATACCAGGCTTCTCGGATCCGCGCCGCCGAGCAGGCCACCGCACTCGCGCCGTTCCGCGAGCTGTACGAATTCGATCTGGACCCGTATCAGATCGAGGCCTGCGAGGCCCTGGAGGCCGGCAAGGGGGTGCTCGTCGCGGCCCCGACCGGTTCGGGCAAGACGATCGTCGGTGAATTCGCCGTGCACCTCGCCCTCGAACAGGGCCGCAAGTGTTTCTACACCACCCCCATCAAGGCCCTGTCCAACCAGAAGTTCACCGACCTGGTCAAGCGCTACGGACCGGAGAAGGTCGGCCTGCTGACCGGCGACAACAGCGTCAACGCCGATGCTCCGGTGGTCGTCATGACCACCGAGGTGCTGCGGAACATGCTGTACGCGGGCTCGCAGGCGCTGCGCGGCCTCGGCCATGTGGTGATGGACGAGGTGCACTACCTCTCCGACCGCTTCCGGGGCGCCGTCTGGGAGGAAGTGATCATTCACCTCCCGGACTCCGTCACCCTGGTGTCACTGTCGGCGACCGTGTCCAACGCCGAGGAGTTCGGCGACTGGCTGGACACCGTCCGCGGTGACACGGAAGTGATCGTCTCCGAGAGCCGGCCCGTGCCGCTCTGGCAGCATGTGCTGGCGGGCCGCCGGATGTACGACCTCTTCGAGGAGGAGACCGACCACGGCGGCCGCGGCGCCGGACGCCGCGAGGTCAACCCCGACCTCGTCCGGCTGGCCCGGATGGAGAATCAGCGCGGGTACAACCCGCGCGAGCGCCGCCGCGGCAAGATGGTCCGGGAGGCCGACCGCGAGCGCGAGCGGCGCCAGCGCAGCCGGATCTGGACCCCGGCCAGGCCCGAGGTCATCGACCGGCTGGACGCCGAAGGGCTGCTCCCCGCCATCACGTTCATCTTCAGCCGGGCCGGCTGCGAGGCCGCCGTGCAGCAGTGTCTGCACGCCGGACTGCGGCTCAACGACGAGGACAAGCGGCGTCTGGTCCGCGAGATCGTCGAGGAGCGGACCGCGTCCATTCCCGGCGAGGACCTCCATGTCCTGGGCTATTACGAGTGGCTCGAAGGACTGGAGCGGGGCATCGCCGCGCACCACGCGGGCATGCTGCCGACGTTCAAGGAAGTCGTCGAGGAGCTGTTCGTACGCGGGCTCGTCAAGGCCGTCTTCGCCACCGAGACCCTCGCCCTCGGCATCAACATGCCCGCGCGCTCCGTGGTGCTGGAGAAGCTGGTCAAGTGGAACGGCGAGCAGCACGCCGACATCACCCCCGGTGAGTACACCCAGCTGACGGGGCGGGCCGGGCGGCGTGGCATCGACGTCGAGGGCCATGCGGTGGTGCTGTGGCAGCGCGGAATGGACCCGGGCGCGCTGGCCGGACTCGCGGGTACGCGTACATATCCGCTGCGGTCCAGCTTCCGGCCCTCCTACAACATGGCCGTCAACCTGGTGCAGCAGTTCGGGCGGCACCGCTCGCGCGAGCTGCTGGAGACCTCCTTCGCACAGTTCCAGGCGGACCGGTCGGTGGTCGGCATCTCCCGGCAGGTCCAGAAGAACGAGGAGGGGCTGGAGGGTTACCGGGAGGGCATGACCTGCCACCTCGGCGACTTCGAGGAGTACGCGCGGCTGCGCCGCGACCTCAAGGACCGGGAGACCGAACTCGCCAAGCAGGGCGCCACGCAGCGGCGGGCCGAGGCCGCGGCATCCCTGGAGCGGCTCAAGCCCGGCGACGTCATCCATGTGCCCACCGGTAAGTTCGCCGGACTGGCCCTGGTCCTCGACCCCGGCCTGCCCGCCGGGCGGACCAACGGGCACGGCCACCGCGGGCTCGAATACCACGACGGGCCGCGGCCGTTGGTGCTCACGGCCGAGCGCCAGGTCAAGCGGCTCGCCTCGATCGACTTCCCCGTTCCGGTGGAGGCGCTGGAGCGGATGAGGGTGCCGAAGTCCTTCAATCCGCGTTCCCCGCAGTCGCGCCGCGACCTGGCCTCCGCGCTGCGGACCAAAGCCGGGCACATAGTCCCCGAGCGGCACCGCAAGGGGCGGTCCGCCGCGGCCGACGACCGGGAGATCGCCCGCTACCGGGCGGAGCTGCGGGCGCACCCCTGCCACGGGTGCGCCGAGCGTGAGGACCATGCGCGCTGGGCCGAGCGGTATCACCGCCTGCAGCGCGACACCCGGCAGCTGGAGCGGCGGATCGAGGGGCGGACGAACACGATCGCCCGCACCTTCGACCGGATCGTGGCGCTGCTCACCGAGCTCGACTATCTGCGGGGCAATGAGGTCACCGAGCACGGGCGCCGGCTGGCGCGGCTCTACGGCGAGCTCGATCTGCTGGCGAGCGAGTGCCTGCGGGCCGGTGTGTGGGAGGGGCTGAACCCCGCCGAACTCGCTGCGTGCGTCTCGGCGTTGGTGTACGAGGCGCGGCAGGCCGACGACGCGGTGGCGCCGAAGCTCCCGTCGGGGCCGGCGAGGACCGCGATGGGCGAGATGGTCCGGATCTGGGGCCGGCTCGACGCGCTGGAGGAGGACTTCAAGATCAACCAGGCGGAGGGCGTCGGGCAGCGCGAACCGGACCTGGGCTTCGCCTGGGCGGTCTACATGTGGGCCTCGGGGCGGACGCTCGACGAGGTGCTGGGCGAGGCGGAGATGCCGGCCGGGGACTTCGTGCGGTGGTGCAAGCAGGTCATCGACGTGCTGGGGCAGATCGCGGCTGCGGCGCCCCGGGACGGGAGTTCTGTGGCACGGAGTGCGCACAAGGCGGTGGACGCGGTGTTGCGGGGAGTCGTGGCGTACAGCTCTGTGGGGTGAGACGGCCGACGGGTGCGGGCTTCCTGGGCGGGGGTTGCGGTGTGGGGGGCGGTGGGGCGTTGCGGTGCGGGGTGCGCCTGCGGCGGGCTTTCCCCGGCCCGCCCCTTCCCGTAACCGGGGCTCCGCCCCGGACCCCGTTCCTCGAACGCCGGAGGGGCCGGGGTGCTGGGGAAGCCGGGGTGCCGGAGAGGCCGGATGTCCGGCCTCTCCGGCACCGGGGCGTTACGCAGCCGAGTGGGCGGTGTCCCGCTTGGCCACTTCCTCCCGGACTATCGGGATGACATGACGGCCGAAGTCGATCGCGTCGTCCAGCAGGTCGTAGCCGCGGGCCGAGAGGATCTCCACGCCCAGGTCGTAGTAGTCCAGCAGGGCCTGTGCCACCGTTTCGGGGGTTCCCACCAGGGCCGTCGAGTTGCCGGCGCCGCCCGTCTCCGCCGCGGTCGGTGTCCACAGGGCGCGGTCGTGGCGCTCGCCCTCGGCCGCCACCGCCAGAAGCCGTCGGGAGCCGGTGTTCTCGGGGTTCCTCAGCGGGTGACGGCGGCTCAGCGGTGCGCCCGCCCGGCGGGCCTTGATCCGGGCCAGGGTGCGGTGTGCCTTCTCCCAGGCCAGTTCCTCGGTCGGTGCGATGATCGGGCGGAAGGCGACCTGGATCCTCGGCACGTCCGTACGGCCCGCCGCCTTCGCGGCCTCCTTCACCGAGGCGATCTGCTCGGCGGTCCGTGCCAGCGGCTCGCCCCACAGGCAGTAGATGTCGGCCTCGGCGCCCCCTGCCGCGTACGCCGCCGGTGAGGAACCCCCGAACGAGACCTGCGGATGCGGCTGTTGTACGGGGAAGGTGTCGCTCACGAAGTCGTTGAAGCGGTAGTGCGTGCCCTCGTGGTCGAAGGGTTCGTGCGAGGTCCAGGCCTTCTTGATGATCTGGATCGCCTCGCGGGTGCGCGCGTACCGCTCGTCCTTGGTCAGGAAGTCGCCCTCGCGCTGCTGCTCGTGGTCATTGCCGCCGGTGATGAAGTGGACGGCGAGGCGGCCGTCGCTGATCCGGTCCAGGGTGGCGAAGGTCTTGGCCGCGAACGTCGGGTACGAGACGTTGGGGCGGTGTGCCACCAGGATCTGGAGCCTCTCGGTGCGGGCCGCGACGTAGGCGGCGGCCGGCGACGGGTCGGGGGAGCCGGAGCCGTACGCGAACAGCACCCGGTCCCAGCCGTGGTCCTCGTGCGCGCGGGCCAGTGCGAGGGTGTACTCCTTGTCGAAGGACGCCCCGGAGCGGGGGGTCACCTCGGAACCTTCGTTCGTTGCTGCGATGCCGAGAAACTCGACGGGCATGGCGAAGCCTCATCTCGTGCTGCGGGAAACCGGTCGTGGGAAGCGCTGACGTGGAAACGGTCAGCGGCAACACGAGGCGGACCACACTCGACCGAAGTCGATGTGGTCACGGGTGACCAGCCGCAGCTGAGGGCGCATCTGCTCAGTGGAACAGGTGTGCTGGCGACCAGTCAACCGTTACCGGGGGCAATGGCCGGGCCCCGGTCCAGCAGGGCCGCGATCCGGGCCTGCCGTGCGTCGGTGTGCGCCGGGCCGACCAGCATCACGCCGAACGGCAGGCCGTCCACCTCACCGGAGGGGGCCGCCACCGCGCACATACCGAGCAGGGTGGTGGAGCTGGTGAACCGGCCGAGGCGGGTGTTGCCGCCCACCGGGTCCGCGGCGACCTCCGCGAGGGTGGGATGTCCCGGCGCGGTGGGCAGCAGAAGGGCGTCCGCGTCGCCGAGTGCGGCCGTCGCGGCGGTGCGCAGGACGGCCAGCCGCGCCTGGTCGGCGAAGAGCCGGTGTGCCGGGATGTCGCGGGCCGCGGTGATGGTCCGGGCCACCACCGGATCGAGGCCGGGGGCGTCGGGCGCGCCGTCGATGAAGGCGCCGACCGCCGTATAGCGCTCGGCGACGAACGCGCCGCCGTACAGCATCGCCCCGGCCTCGGTGAACGGTGTGAGGTCGATCGGCCGGAGCAGCGCGCCCGCCGCGCGGAGCCGGGCGGCCGCCGACTCGTACGCCGCCGCCCAGCCCGGGTCGAGCTCGCCGAGCTGTCCGGTGGGCGGGACCGCGATCCGCCAGGGGCCCGGAGCGCGGGAAGGGCCGGGCGCCGGGGCCGGGCCGGTCATCACGGCCATCGCCCGTTCGGCCTCGGGGAGCGTACGGGCGAGGACGGTGACGCAGTCCAGGCTCGCGCAGGCGGGGACCACGCCGTCCGCCGGGACGAGACCACGGGTCGGCTTCAGTCCGAAGACGCCGTTGAACGCGGCGGGGACACGGCCGGAGCCCGCGGTGTCCGTGCCCAGTGCGAGATCCACGATGCCCAGGGCCACCGCGACCGCCGATCCGGAACTGGAGCCGCCGGCGACCCGGTCCGGATCCCGCGCGGAGGCCACCGCGCCGTACGGGGAACGGGTGCCGGTCAGGCCCGTGGCGAACTGGTCCAGATTGGTCGTGCCGAGCACCAGGGCCCCGGCGGCCCGCAGCCGGGCCACCACCGGGGCGTCGTGCTCCGGCTCGTACGCGTACGACGGGCAGCCCGCGGTGGTGGGGAGGCCGGACACGTCGATGTTGCCCTTGACGGCCAGCAGGCGGCCCGCGAGGGGGAGGGACTCGCCCACCGCCAGGCGGGCTTCGAGCCGTGCCGCCTCCGCCTCCACCTCGCCCGCAGGCCGCAGACCGATCCAGAGCTCGGGACGTCCGACCGCTTCGATCCGGGCGCGGGCGGCCCGGACGCGGGTGAGGACGGGGGAGGTCGTCGGCGGCACGCTCACTCCTCAGGGACGGTTCGCCGGGGCGGTGGACAGGCCCGCGCGGCAGGCCAGTTGGAGGGCGAGGCGGACGTCCGGCTCGTTCAGATCGGTGCCCGTCAGCTGGACGATCTTGCGGATCCGGGCGCCCACCGCGTTCCGGTGCAGGTGCAGTGCCTCCGCGGCGCGGGCGGGAGAGTTGTTGTGGTCCAGATAGACCTGGAGCGTACGCAGCAGCGGCTCGGCGCGCTCCGGGCCCAACGCCAGTACCGGGGCCAGGAGTTCACTGACCGCCTCGCGCGCCGTGTCGGAGGCGTACCACTCCAGCAGCATCCGGTCCAGGCCCACCGCGTCGTGTGCCGCCACCGCGGGCCCCGCACCGCGCGGCACCGCGGCCCGGGCCTCACGGGCGGAGGTGCGGATGCCCAGCGGGCCCCGGTGCGAGGAGCCCACGCCGCACCGCAGCCCGTCCTCCGGGCGCAGTCCGGCCAGCCGGTCCACCACCCGGCGGGCGCGGGCCAGGGTGGCGCGCCGCCCGTCCGGACCCGGGTCGGCGGGCCAGGTGCTGAGCAGGACGAGGGCGTCGTCGACCAGCGCGGCGTTCCACTGGACGGTGTCGGCGGCCTGCGGCGCGGCGGTGGTGCCGGGGAGCGCCGCCGCGCCGTCCCAGGCGCGCAGCAGGGTCAGGGCCCGGGACATCACCGCGTCCAGCGCCTTCGGCCGGTTCGAGGCGTCCAGGCCGCCGGCCTCCACCCGCAGCGCGATGTGCCAGCCGTCCACCGGCAGCGCGAGCGCCCGGCCCCGGGCGGCCAGCCGGGCGGCCTGGTCCTGCGGGGCCACCAGCAGCTCGGCGAGCAGCCGGCCCCGGGAGCGCACGGGTACGTCCCCGTGCCCGCCGCCCGCGGCGGCCAGGGCCGCCAGCGCGAGGACGGAGCGCACCGCCTCCCCCGCGTGACCGGGGCGGGCCGGGGCCGCGAGCCGGATCTCGCCGTCCGGGCCCGCGGCGGACGCGCCCTCCTCGCCCGGCCCCGCGGCGCGCAGCTCCACCGGCACGCCCAGGGCACGGCCCGCCGCCGAGGCCACCCGGCCGGGGTCGCCCGCGACGGCCGCCACCTCGCGCGCCGCCTCCGAGACGCGGGCCAGCGCGTCCGCCGCGGACCCGGCCACCGCCCGCTCCACGGCGACCACGAGGGCTGCCAGGTCCCCGTCGGCGTACAGCACCGAGACCCGGCCCCGCTCGGCCAGCGCCCGCGCCGTCGCCGTCACCTCTGCGGGCAGCCCGTGCGGTGCCTCCGTCACGCCCGTCAGGACCAGCGCGGCGGCCCCCGCCGCGGCCGCGTCCCGCACCGCCACATCCAGCAGATGGCCGGGCACCGGGGCCAGCAGCACGGCGACCGTCCCGGCGGGGATGGCCGCGAGCCGGTCCGGGCGCGGCTCCAGGCGCACCCCCGTGACCTCCACCGCGTCGAGCGGGCCCACCAGCGGGCGGACCGCGTCGAGTCCGGGGGAGGAGAGGAGTTCCAGGATCTTCGCCATCCACCCAGTGTGCTGCAAGCACACCGGGTCGTGGAAGCACGGGCCCATGGCCCATGGGGGGCGGGTTCCGTCTCCGTACGCTGGGATGCATGCACGTGGACGCCGGAGCACTCGCCGACTTCGCGCGGGGCTGTGCCGTCCTGGGATCAGGGGGCGGCGGACCCGCCGATGTGACGCTTCCCGTCGCCGGACAGGCGATCGAGGAGTGCGGTCCGGTGCCCGTCGTCGACCCGGCCGCGCTTCCCGCCGACGCGCTCGTCATGCCCGTGGGGCTCGTGGGGTCGCCCGCCGTCACCGCCGAGCGGATCGGCGGCCGGGCCGAACCCGCACGGCTGCGCGCCCGCTTCGAGGCCTTGCACGGCGCCCCGGTCGCCGCGGTGATGAGCAGCGAGATCGGCGGGCTCAACGGCTGCGTCGCGGTCGCCTGGGCGGCCCGGCTCGGGCTGCCGCTGCTCGACGCCGACTCGATGGGCCGGGCCTTTCCCCGCATGGACCAGAACGTCCTGGAGCTGGCCGGACTGCGCCCGGGACCGGCCGTGCTCGCCGACGAGCACGGTCACACCGTCGTGGTCGACGATGTCGACGGCGCGCACCTGGAACAGTTCGCGCGTGCCGCCGTCGTCGCCTTCGGCGGGCGTGCCGCGTCCACCGACTACCCCCTGACCGCCGGGCAGGCGGCCCGGTACGCCGTCGCCGGTTCGGTCACCCGGGCCCTGGCCCTCGGCCGCGGCGAAGGCCCCGCACCGCTGCTGACCGGCAAGGTCTCGTCCGTCCGGAGGTACGCCACCGAGGACGCCGACGGCGCCGACGCCACCGGCGTCCTGCTGGAGGGCGGCGGTCCCGACGCGGGCCGGCTGGTGCTCGTCGAGGCCCGCAGCGAATTCCTCGCGGCCCTGGAGGACGGCACCCCGCTCGCCGTCGTACCGGACGTCATCGCCCTGGTCGACGTGGCGACCGGCTGGGCCGTCCCGGTCGAGGAGGTCCGTTACGGGCTGCGCGTGCACCTCGTCACGCTCCCCTCGGACCCCGCCTGGTACACGCCCGAGGGCCTGCGGCTGGCGGGCCCGGCCGCCTTCGGTCTCGCCGGTCTTCCGGCCGCCGCGGGCGGACGCCGGCCCCCGGGAGGCACACCGTGATCCTCGGAGTGGACGTCGGGCCCACCAACACCGATGCCGTGCTGCTCGACGGAGACCGGGCGGTGCGGGCCGTGAAAGTGCCCTCGCTGGCCGGTGACGCCGTCGGATCGCTCGCCGCCGCCGTCCGTGCGCTCCCCGCCGAACCGCGCGGCCGTGCCACCCAGCTCGCCGTGGGTCTGCGGGTCGCCGCCCGCGCGGTCAGGGAGCGGGACGGGCTCGCCCGGGTCGGAGTGCTGCGGGTCGGGGGCGCCGCCGCCGACGCCGTGCGGCCGCTCTTCGGCTGGCCCCGGGCGCTGCGCGACGCCGTGTGCGCGGGCACCGCGAACGTCGCCGGCGGCGGCGGTCTGGCCCCCCGCGACCTCATACCGCTCGACCGGGACGCCGTCGCCCGGTTCGGTGCCTCGCTCGCCGGCCGCGCCGAGGCGTTCGCCGTCACCGCCGTGTTCTCCCCCGTCGACGGCGGCCAGGAGCGGGAGGCCGCCGAGATCCTGCGCGCCGAGACCGGCCCCGACACGACCGTCCTGCTCTCCAGCGACGTCGGCACCCTCGACCTGCTGGCCCGCGAGAACGCCACGGTCCTCGACGCCGCCCTGTCCGTGCTGGTGGCCAAGGTCGCCGACGAGCTGACCGCCACCCTGCCCCGTCTCGGCCTCGCCCCCGGCGCCGCCGTCCTCGTCACCCGCAGCGACGGCACGCTGATGAGCCTGGAGTACCTGCGCCGGCAGCCCGGACTCAGCCTGGGCAGCGGACCCGCCTGCACGATCCGGGGCGCCGGACTCCTGGCCGGACTCGGGGACGCCGTGGTCGCCGACATCGGGGAACGCCGCGCCCGCGTGGGGGCGCTGACCGGCGGCTACCCGCAGGAGGCCGGACCCGGCGAACGCATCGGCGGCGTCCCGGTCAGCCTGCGCTTCCCGGACCTGATCACCGTGCGCGCCGACGCCCACCGCGAACTCGCCGAGGCCGCCGACCGGATGCGCCCCGCCGCCGGACTCCTCCCGCTGATCCTGGTCGGCGGCGGCGCGGGCGGCGTACCCGGCGGGGTGCTGACCGGATTCGACGTCGTACGCCCCGAACACGGCGGCGTGGCCGGGGCGTTCGGGGCGGCGGCCAGCCCGGTCGGCGGCCACTGCGACCGCATCGTCAGCCGGGCCCCCGGCCGGCGGCTCGACGCCGTACGCGACGAAGTACGCGACCTGGCCCGGGCCGGTGCCGTACGGGCGGGGGCCGACCCCAGGCGCGTACGCACCCATGCGGAGCCGGACCTCCCGGTGCCGTACCTGCCCGGTGCGGTGCTCCTGCGGGCCCGCGCCGTCGGGCCTCCCCTCCCGCTCTGAACCCCGCTCCTCACCCCTTTCCCTCCCCTTCGGAGCAGCCCGGCGCCGTGCTGCTGCGCCCTCCTGCCCGCCCGCTCACCCGAGGAACCGTCCCCATGACCCAGAAGTTCGATGTGCATCACGAGCCACCCGCACGGACACCGGCGCGGCCGGAGCCGCCGCAGCAGGACGAGGACTACCCGCTGGAGCGGGTGCCGCGCGCGGCCCGCTACTCCTGGTTCAACGTCGCGGTGCAGCGCTTCGGCCAGCTCTCCGACCTGACGCAGTTCCTGCTGGGGGCCGCGCTCGGTGCCGGGCTCTCCTTCTGGGGCGCCTTCTGGGCGTTCACGCTCGGCTCGGTGATCCTGGAGATCGTCTGCATATTCGTCGGCATCGCCGGTATGCGGGAGGGCCTGTCCACCTCGATGCTGGTCCGCTGGACCGGCTTCGGCCGTTACGGCTCGACCCTCATCGGACTCGTCATCGCGGTCAGCCTGTTCGGCTGGTTCGGTGTGCAGACGGCGGTGTTCGCGGCCGGGCTGCACTCCATCGTGCCCGCCCTGCCGGTCTGGGCCTGGTGCCTGATCTGCGGGCTCGGCGTCACCGCGCTCGTACTGCGCGGCTTCCGTGCCATGGGCTGGACCGCGTTCGTCACCGTGCCCGCCTTCCTCGGCCTCGCGGGCTGGGCGATGATGGTCGAGTTCTCCCGGCACGACGTCGGTGACCTGGTGGCCTCGGCTCCGTTCGGCGCCCACATGTCCATCGCCACCGGCGCGACCATCGTCGCCGGCTCGTACATCGTCGGCGCGGTCACCACCCCCGACATGACCCGTTTCAACCGCAACACCGGCGACGTCGTCAAGCAGACGGTGGTGGGCATCAGCCTCGGTGAGTACGTCCTGGGCCTCGGCGGAGTGCTGCTCGCGTACGCGGTGAAGTCCTCCGACCTGATCGCCATCATCACCTCCTCGTCCGGTGTCATCGGCGTCATCGTCCTGGTCTCCGCCACCGTGAAGATCAACAACTGGAACCTCTACTCGTCCTCGCTCGGCCTGATCGGCGCGGTCGAGGCACTGTTCAAGGTCCGGCTGAACCGGGTCGGCACGACCGTCATGATCGGTGTCCTCGGCAGCCTCGCAGCGGCCGCCGGAATCCTGGACCGGTTCACCGACTTCCTCACGGTGCTCGGCGTCCTCACCCCGCCCGTCGCCGGGATCATGGTCGCCGAGTACTTCGTGGTGAAGAAGTGGCGGCCGCAGCTGGACGCCTCGCGCTCCCTCGGACGGCTGCCCGAGACCGAACCCAGCTGGGTGCCCGCCACGATCGCCCTGTGGGCCGCCGCCTCCCTGTTCGGCTGGCTCGGCGACCACTACCAGTGGTGGGGCATCCCGGCGCTCAACTCACTGCTGCTGGCCGGGCTCGGCTACGTCGTCCTCGGCAAGCTCGGCCTGGTGCGCGGCGCCCGTGACCTGCCGTTCGAACAGCCCGTCCGCCCCGCGGCGGCGATCGAGGCGGAAACGGGCACGGCCTGGTCGCCCGAGGCCGCCGTCTGACCCGTACGCCACCCGAGAAGCCCACCCCCTACGAAAGACAGACACACCATGCGCATCGGAATCGACGTCGGAGGAACCAACACCGACGCCGCCCTCCTGGGGGACGACGACCGGATCATCGCGACCGCGAAGACCCCCACCACCCCCGACATCACCTCCGGCGTGACCTCGGCGATCCGGGCCCTGGACCCGCCGATGGAATCGGTCACCGCCGTGATGATCGGCACGACGCACTTCCTCAACGCGCTGATCGAGGGCGCCCGGCTCGCCCCCGTCGCCGCGGTACGCCTCGGCCTGCCCGCCACGGCGGCGCTGCCGCCGATGACCGACTGGCCGGAGCGCCAGCGGGCGGCCGTCGGCGGGCACGGCTATCTCTGCCACGGCGGGCGGGAGTTCGACGGACGGCCGCTGTCGCCGCTCGACCCCGAGGAGCTGAAGCGGACCGCCGCAGACATCGCCGCGCGCGGTCTGACCTCGGTGGCCGTCTCTTCGGTGTTCTCCCCGGTCGCCGAGGAGGACGAGCGCCGGGCCGCCGAGATCCTCGGCGCCGAACTGGGCCCCGGTGTGCACTTCTCGCTCTCGCACGAGCTCGGCCGGGTCGGGCTGCTGGCCCGCGAGAACGCCACGATCATCAACGCGGCCCTGCGCGACCTGGCAGCCGTGATCGTGGAGTCGTTCGCCAAGTCGCTCGCCGAGGTGTCGCTGACCGCCCCGTTCTTCCTGTCGCAGAACGACGGCACGCTCATGGACGTGGACTTCGCCCGCTCCTACCCGGTGGCCACCTTCGCGTCGGGGCCCACCAACTCGATGCGCGGCGCCGCCTTCCTGTCCGGGCTCGGCGACTGCGCGGTCGTCGACGTCGGCGGCACCACCGCGGACGTCGGCATCCTGGCCGGCGGCTTCCCGCGCGAGGCGGCGGGGGAGAGCGAGGCCGCGGGCATCCGTACCAACTTCCGTATCCCCGACGTCCTCTCCCTCGGGATCGGCGGCGGCTCCCTGGTGTCGCCGGACGGCGAGACCGGTCCCCGCTCGGTCGGATTCCGGCTCACCGAGGAGGCGCTGGTCTTCGGCGGCTCCACCCTGACGGCGACCGATCTCGCGGTCGCCGCGGGCCGCGCCGACATCGGCGACCGCTCCCGGGTCGCCCACCTGGACCCGGAGTTCACCACCCGCGCGCTCGACCGGATCGCCGCGCGGCTGGCCGAGACCGTCGACCGGATGCGCACCTCGGCGGGGGCGCTGCCGGTCGTCGCGGTGGGCGGCGGCAGCGTACTGGTGCCCGCGGCCCTGCCCGGCTTCGACGATGTGCGCCGCCCCGGCCACTTCGGTGTCGCCAACGCGGTGGGTGCCGCCATCGCCCAGGTCGGGGGAGAGGTGGACCGGGTCTTCCAGGTCCCGGAGGGGCGCAGGGACGCGGTGCTCGCCGAGGCCCGTGAGGAGGCGGTGGGCCGGGCCGAGAGCGCGGGCGCCAGGCCCGGCACGGTCCGCGTCGTCGACGTGGAGGAGGTCCCGCTGGCCTACCTGCCGGGCGGTGCGACCCGTATCCGCGTCAAGGCGGTCGGCGACCTCGACCTGAACGGCATCGGCACCACCCACGCCCCGGCCGGGGCACGCGACACCCATGGAGCAGCGTCACATGCGTGAGATCAACCTCGACAACCTGGACGACATCGCGCGCGGCGCGGGCATCCTCGGCACCGGCGGGGGCGGCGACCCGTACATCGGCAAGCTGCTGGCCCGCGAGGCCATCCGCACGTACGGCCCGGTCCGCCTCGTCGCCTTCGACGAGGTGCCGGCCGACGCGACCGTGGTGCCCGTCTCGGGGATGGGGGCGCCGACGGTGCTGCTGGAACGCGTTCCCGCCGGCGGCGAGGAAGTGGCCGCCCTGCGCGCCCTGGAGAAGCACATCGGCCGGGCCGCCACCCACATCGCGCCGATCGAGGTGGGCGGCGTCAACTCCATGCTGCCCATCGCCTGCGCCGCCGAGGCGGGGCTGCCGCTGGTCGACGGCGACGCCATGGGCCGCGCCTTCCCCGAGGCGCAGATGGTGCTGCCCGGTCTGATCGGGGTGGCCAACACCCCGATGGCGCTCGCCGACGACAAGGGCAACAGCATCATCGTCGACGCCGTCTCCAACCACGCCGCCGAGCGCATCGCGCGGGCCGTCTGCGTGGAGCTCGGCTGCCAGATCTCCAGCGCCGACACCGTGATGCGGGGCGACCAGCTCGCCGACGGCCTCGTCCCCGACACGCTGACGCTCGCCGAGCGGCTCGGCGCCGCCGTGCGCGAGGCGCGCGCCGCGCACACCGACCCGGTGCGCGCGGCCCGGGCGATGCTGTCCGGCACGCATCTGCTGACCGGCAAGGTGATCGATGTGAGCCGCCGCACCCAGGGCGGCTTCGCCCGGGGCAGCGCCCGGATCGAGGGCATCGGCGAGGACGCGGGCCGGGTGCTGGAGCTCGGCTTCCAGAACGAGCATCTGCTGGCCACCCGCGACGGCGAGACGGTCGCCACCACGCCGGACCTCATCTGCGTGCTGGACACCGACACCGGCGACCCGGTGACCACCGAGGGCCTGCGCTACGGCCTGCGCGTCAGTGTCCTCGCGGCTCCCTGCGACCCGCGCTGGACCACCCCGGGCGGCCTGGCGCTCGCCGGGCCGCGGTACTTCGGGTACGACGTGGACTATCTGCCGTTCCGGCAGAGCTGACCCACGGGTTCGATCACACCGGTGCCCGGCCGGTCCGCGTGGAGCGGACCGGCCGGGCATCCCTTTGTGCCGAGCGATCCCTTGTCTCAGGCCGCGCGCTTGCCGCTCTTCATGGACACGGCCACGCAGACCAGTCCCAGCAGCACGGTCAGACCGCCGATGATGACGTTGTTCAGGACGACGCCGAGGCCGGGGCTGCTGCCGACGATCCACGTCGAGAGGATCGTCCAGATCCCCATCGCGCAGATGGCCCAGCTCAGGCCGTACATGCGCTCCGGCATGACGGTGAACCCGAGGCCCAGCGCGGCGATCGCGATACCCATGATCAGGTTGTGCGTCGTGAGTGCGGGCTGACTCGCGGTGAAGTGCAGCACCCACGGCGAAATGGCGCAGTAGAGACCGACGAGGAACACCGGTGCGTCCACAAGGGCCACATCGCGGCCGCCGAGCATGCGGTCGTAGCGATCGCGCATTTCGGAAACATCCGGGTGACTGGCCATGTCACGGCCGGTGTGCGAGAGGTTCGACATGGGGTTCGTCTCCTTCGCTCCTGCAGACCGACCCGCCCTTTCCGTGCCATGAGCGGCCTGCAATGTCATTCTGCGCTTATATCGCCCTTATGTGTAGATTTCCGGCCCGTAAAATCCGTGGGAACCACGTGGGATCACCTGGGGACCGTGCGATCCGGGCCACCGTCCAGCCGCCCCGCCAGGGCCACCAGGCCGGGCGTCCGCAGCACCCGGTCCCCGTACCCCGGCAGCGGCACGTGCAGCGGCTCCGTCCAGCGCGGGGGGATCGCGCCGAAGCCGTACACCGCGCCCGCCAGACCGCCGGTCACGGCGGCCACCGTGTCGGTGTCCCCGCCCGCGTCGACGGCCGCCGCCAGGGAGCTCTCGAACGTGTCCGTGGTGCGCAGCGCCCACAGCGCGGTGCCCAGGCACGGCCAGACCGCGCCGTTGAACTCCGTCGCCGCCCCGGGGTGCCAGTCCGGCGCGAGGACGGTGGCCCAGCGGCCGCGGTGATCCTCGTGCACACGGTCCAGGGCGTCCGGAACGGCGCGGAGCGGATCGCCGCCGTCCAGCGCCACCCGGATCAGCTCGTGGAGCACCGCGGTGCCCTCCCAGGCGGCCCGGTCGCCATGGGTCAGCGCGGCGATCCGGCGGGCGGCGTCCATGGTCGCCGTCCGGCCCCGCGCCGCGAAGTACACGGCGGAGGTGGCCGCCCGCATCAGTGAACCGTTGCCCGCCGCACGCCCGTTGACCTGGAAGTGCAGCGCCGCCGCGAGGTCCCACGGCTCGCCGCTCGTCAGGACGTCCTCGGTCTGGAGCCCGATGTCCTTCGGGTCGCCCGCCGCCCACCTGCGAAACCGGCCGAACATGTCGGGGAGGTCGAGGCCGCCCCGCTCCAGCAGCGACTCCGCGACCAGCACGGCCATCTGCGTGTCGTCCGTGGCCTCGCCCGGGTCCCAGCCGCCGCCCCCGCACATCGTGCCGACGCCGTCCGGGAAACGCGCCGTGTACACGCCTGCGGGGCCGAACTCGAAGGGCGCGCCCAGCGCGTCGCCCACCGCCGAGCCGACGACGGCGCCCGCCACCCGGTCCTGCCGTCCCATGCGGCCTGGAGGATTCATCCGGTCAGCGTACGGGCGACGCCTTCTGCCCGTGCGCCGGCTCAGGACACGTCGACCACCACCGAGTGCCAGCCGGTCGCGCCATCGGGCACGGTGCCCGTGCGAGTGCCGGTCTGGGTGGCGCCGGTTCCATCGGTGGCGCGGACCTGGAGGGTGTGACGGCCGGGTGTCGCGGCCCACTCCCACACCCACTGGCGCCAGGTGTCCCGGGTGTCCGCGGCGGCGAGCCGGGCCATGTGCCACTTCCCGTCGTCCACCCGGACCTCCACCCGGGAGATGCCGCGGTGCTGGGCCCAGGCCACCCCGGCCACCGGCACGGGGCCGGCCTTCGGGGAGGCGGGCGGGCGGGGGGTGTCGATCCGTGACTCGGTCTTGACCGGTGCCTGCTGGGCCCAGTCCCGCCTGACCCAGTAGGCGTCGTAGGCGGCGAACGTCGTCAGCTCGATGTCCGCGATCCACTTGCAGGCGGAGACGTATCCGTACAGGCCGGGTACGACCATCCGGACCGGGAAGCCGTGCTCGAAGGGCAGTGGTTCGCCGTTCATGCCGAAGGCCAGCATCGCGTCGCGCCCGTCCATCACCGTCTCGACCGGGGTGCCGATCGTCATGCCGTCGACGGAACGCGCCACGAGCTGGTCGGCGGGGCCGCCCTTCGACGGGGGGCGCACCCCGGCGTCGCGCAACAGATCGGCCAGCCGTACGCCGAGCCATCTGGCGTTGCCGACCAGGGGCCCGCCGACCTCGTTGGACACGCAGGTCAGGGTGATGTCGCGTTCGACGGTCTCCCTTCGCAGCAGGTCGTGGAGGCCGACGGTGACGGGCCGTGCCACACCCGCGCCATGGATCCTCAGCCGCCATGCGGCGGCGTCGAGGCGTGGCACGACCAGAGCCGTGTCCACCCGGTAGAAGTCCTCGTTCGGGGTGATGAACGGGCTCAGCCCCGGGATCCTCAGATCGGCACCGGCCGGGAGCGCCGGTGCGGCGGAGCGCGGTGCCGGGAGGACCAGGTCATGACGGGACGCCCAGGCTCCGGCCTGGACGGAGGAGGTGAGCCGCCGGCCCAGGAGCCCCGCGCCGGCAGAGGCCGCCGCCGTGGTGGCGGCCGCGACCACGAAGCCCCGGCGGTCGAAGCCGCCGTCCACCCCTTGCGCCCGTTCCCCGGCCGCGGGAGGGGACGCCGGTGCCAGCCGTCCGACCAGGAGGTACAGCACCGCGACGGCCACCGCGGCACCCACCACCGAGGGCAGCGCGTCGGCCGGCACGCCCTCCGGGCGCCCTGCCGCAGCCACGGCCCCGACCAGGCCGAAGACCAGGACGGCGGCCGACCCCATCCGCCGGTGCCGCAGCGCCAGCACCCCGATCGCCATGGCGAAGAGCGCCAGAAGGATCAGGATCCCGAGCTGGAGCACCAGCTTGTCGGAGGTGCCGAAGTTCCGTACGGCGAACTCCCGCACGGCCGGGGGAGTACGGTCGATCACCGCACCGCCCACCGCCGTGACCGGGCCCGCCTCGGGACGTACCAGGGCCGAGGCCAGCTCGGCGACCGCCAGGGCGCAGAACCCGGCGATCAGACCACTGAGCGCGGCGAGGGCGGTGCGCGTCCCGCCCGGTCGTGGGGGCCGGGCGGGCCCGGTCCGCGGTGCGTCGTCTCGATCTCCGTTCACGACGGGGATTCGTCGCCCGGCGCCGGGCGGATTGCTTTCCCACCCGATCGACGGCGCGTCAGTCCAGGCCGCGTGCCCGTTCGAACCGGGCCCGTGCCTGCGCCAGGCCGACGAGCGGATCCGGATAGTCGATCGCGGCCCGGCGCGGCCCGGTGATCTTCCACGGCTCGTGGATCTCGCCGCCCGCCAGTTCCGCGAGCTCCGGCACCCAGCGGCGCACATAGGCGCCGTGCGGATCGAACCGCTTGCCCTGGACCACCGGGTTCAGGAGCCGGTTGGGGCGGGTGTCGGTGCCGGTGCCCGCCATCCACTGCCAGTTGAGCTGATTGTTCGCCACGTCGCCGTCGACCAGCAGGTCCAGGAAGTGCCGGGCGCCCACCCGCCAGTCCGCGTACAGCGTCTTGGTGAGGAAGCCGGCCACGAGCATCCGGCCCCGGTTGTGCATCCAGCCCTCGTACGCCAGCTGCCGCATCGCCGCGTCGACCAGCGGGTAGCCGGTGCGCCCCGCGCGCCAGGCCTCGATCTCGTCCACGTCGCACCGCCAGTGGTCGTGCCGTGTGCGGTAGTCCTCCCGGGCGGCGTCCGGCCGTGCGGCGAGCACCTGGTGGTGGAAGTCCCGCCACGCCAGCTGCCGGACGAAGGCGTCGGCGCCCGGTCCGCCGCGTTCCCTCGCCCGGTTGATCACCTCGGCCGCCGAGAGGCAGCCGAAGTGGAGGTGGGGGGAGAGCCGGGAGGTCGCGTCACCGGCCAGATCGTCGTGACCGTGCTCGTAGTCGGCCAGCGGGCCGTGCAGCCAGGACGACAGCAGCCGGCGTCCGGCCGACTCGCCGCCCCGGGCGAGCCCGGGGGAGACGCCGGCCACCTCCGCCCGGACGGGCGGTGTCCCAGGGGCCACGCCGTCCGGCAGCCGCACCGCGCGGGGCGCGGCCAGTGTTCCCCGTACGCCCGACTCCTCCCAGCGGCGCAGGTACGGCGTGAACACCGCGTAGTGATCACGGCCCGCCGGGACGACCCGGCCCGGGGCGACCGCGGTGATCACCGCGTCGTGGACGTGCAGGGTGCAGCCGGCCTCCGCGAGAGCCGTGCGCAGCCCGCTCTCGCGGTGCGTCGCGTACCCGCTCACCCCGCCGGCGACGTGCAGACTGCGCGCACCGGTCTCCACGGCCACGGCACGGGCGGCGGCCACCACGTCGCCGTCCCGGACGACGAGCCGCCCGCCGCGGCGGCGCAGAGCCGCGTCGAGGTCGGCGAGGCAGTCGGCGAGGAACGCCAGCCGGTTCGGCGCGTCGAAGCCGGCCCGGTGGACGCCCCGGTCGCGTACGAACAGCGGGACGACGGCATCCGAGTCCCGTACCGCGGCCCGCAGCACCGGGTTGTCGTGCACCCGCAGGTCGGAGGTGAACAGCGCGACGGAGACGGTCATACAGGTGAGTCCTTTCCGATGGAGGTCGTGCCGGCGTGGTTCATGCGTGCTCCCCGAGGCAGTCGCGCAGCCGGATCAGCCCGTCGCGCAGCCGTGTCTTGACCGTCCCGAGCGGTACGGAGAGCAGTTCCGACACCTCGCGGTGGGTCAGCCCCTGGTAGTAGGCGAGGGTCACGGACTGACGCTGCACCTCGGAGAGCGTCCGCACACAGCCGCGGACCCGTTCGCGCTCCAGCCGGGTCTCCACCTCTTCGGTGACCTGGTCGAAGGCGGGCGTACGGTCCAGCAGCGCCGCCCTGTGCTCGCGGGCCGCCGACGCCTCGGCCGAACGCACCCGGTCCACGGCCCGGCGGTGGGCGACGGTCAGCACCCAGTTCATCGCGCTGCCCCGGGAGGCCCGGAAGCGCGCGGCCGACCGCCAGACCTCGACCAGGACCTCCTGCGCGACCTCCTCCGACTGGGCGCGATCGCGCAGCACGCTCCGCACGAGCCCGAGGACGGGCCCGCTCACCGTCTCGTACACCGTGGCGAAGGCCTCCTGGTCGCCCCGGGCCACCAGCGCCAGCAGTTCCTGGAGATCGGGCCCCGTCGACGGTGCTCCACTGCGGTACAGGGCTTCTTTCACGCGGGCTCCTCCCCGATCGCGCACCGGCTCTCCGGGGTGATCCGGGGCCGACGGAAGCGCGGATTGGTCAGTGCGCGAGATCCTTCCACGCTCTTCGAAATTCGCGATACATCGTGGTTGACGCGTCTGGGTGAACGCGATATATTCGCTCGCGAGTATTCGATGACGAGGTAAAGGGCGGTGGGGTCGGTGGCCAAGCGGCGCAAGCTCAGCAATCCGCTGGCGCTGACGGTCATGGTGCTGCTCGCCGAGCGCTCCATGCATCCGTACGAGATCGCCCAGACGCTTCGGCGGCGCGGCAAGGAACACAGCGTCAAGATCAATTTCGGCTCGCTCTACACCGTCGTCCAGAACCTGGAGAAGCACGGGTACGTGGAGGTGGCCGGCGTCCAGCGGCAGGGCAACCGCCCCGAGCGCACGCTCTACGGCATCACCGGGGCCGGGCGCGCGGAGATGCTGGACTGGCTCTCCGACCTGCTCGCCGTGCCCGCCGCCGAGTACCCGGTCTTCGAGACGGCGCTGTCGCTGCTGCCGGTGCTGCCGCCGCAGGACGTGGCGGAGCTGATGGAGACCCGGGGGGCGGCGCTGGCGATCCAGGCGGCGGCCCTGCGCGGCGTCCTCGGCCAGCTGGGGGAGAAGCTGCCCCGCGTCTTCGTCATCGAGACCGAATACCAGCTGCACATGATCGACGCACAGCTGGAGTGGATCAATCGCTTCCGCACCGAACTGACCGACGGGACCATCAGCGGCATCGAGGAGTGGGAGTCCTTCCACGAGACCGGTGAAGTCCCGCAGGACTGGCAGGACCTGGACGAGCAGGAGATCGCCCTGGACCCGCAGCGGCACCGCTGAGGCCGTGTCCGGCGCTGATCCGCCGGACAGGTACCGGACTCAGGAAGCCGGACAGGCCCCGGACGCAGGAAACAGACAGGGAAAGACCCCGGTGGGAGCTGTTGGAGCAGCGACCGCCGGGGTCTCGAACCCCGAACCGGTCACGCCGTGGAGGCGAGCCGGGCGATCGAGGTGCGGCACACCAAGGATAGCCCGGCGCTCTTCGCGCGGACCGGCTCGGCATACCCGAGTGCTCGGTGCACCCGAGCACCCCGCCGACCACAGGAGAGCTCTGCCATGAGCACCCGTGCGCCCGCAGTAGTGGCGCGAGACCTGATCAAGACCTATCCCGGCGGTGTCACCGCCCTGGGCGGCATGGACCTCGCCGTCGAGACCGGCACGGTCTTCGGACTGCTCGGCCCCAACGGCGCCGGCAAGTCCACCACCGTCAAGATCCTCACCACCCTGGCCCGCCCCGACTCCGGCACCGCGACCGTCGCCGGACACGACGTGCTGCGCTGCCCCGACCGGGTCCGCCGCGCCATCGGTGTCGTCGCCCAGAAGTCCGGCGCCGACCCGGTCGCCACCGGCCGGGAGAACCTCATGCTCCAGGGCAGGCTGTACGGGATGCGGGGCGCGGCCGTCCGGCGGCGCGCCGATGAACTGCTGGACCGCTTCGACCTCGCCGACGCGGGGAACCGCCAGGTCAAGGGGTACTCCGGGGGGATGCAGCGCCGCCTCGACGTGGCGCTCGGCCTGGTCCACCGCCCCGAGGTGCTCTTTCTCGACGAACCCACCACCGGGCTCGACCCCGAGGCGCGCACGGCGATGTGGGACGAGATCGCCCGGCTGGCCGGCGACGAGGGGCTGACCATCGTTCTCACCACGCACTATCTGGAGGAGGCCGACCGGCTCGCCGAGCGGATCGCGATCGTCGACCGCGGCCGGGTCGTCGTCGAAGGCACCCCCGACGAACTCAAGGGCGAACTCCGGGGCGACGCCGTCCACCTGGAGCTGCGCGCCGAGGGCGACGCCGGGACGATCACCGCCGCGCTCGGCGGACTGCCCGGGGTGCACGAGGCACTGGTCGACGGCCGCCGGGTGAGCGTGCGCGCCGAGGACGGCGCCGCGGCCGTCCCCGTCCTGCTCGCCGCCCTGGAGCGGGCCGGCGCGGCGGTCGCCGCCGCCACCGTGGCCCGGCCCTCCCTCGACGACGTCTATCTGCGCTACGCCGGACGCCGCTTCGCCGACGCCGAAGCCGCGTCCGCCCGGCAGGCCCCCGTCCTCACCGCCGCCGGAGGCAGCCGATGAGCAGCCGAGCACTCGCCCAGACCTGGTACATGACCCAGCGTCAGCTCATGCAGATCGTCCGGCAGCCGATCTTTCTGGCGATCTCCCTGGTCCAGCCGGTGATCTGGCTGTTCCTGTTCGGCAATCTCTTCAGGAAGGTCGTCGAGCTCGGCGGCTTCGGCACCACGTCCTATCTGGACTACCTGATCCCCGGCATCGTGGTGATGAGCGCGCTCGGATCGAGCATGTGGGCCGGGATGGGCACCCTGGAGGAGATCGAGCGGGGCACCCTGAACCGCTTCCTGACCACGCCGGTCAGCCGCAACGCGCTGATGAACGCCAACGTCGTGCAGAACGGCATCAGCACAGCCGCGCAGTCCGTCGTCATCGTGCTGCTCGGCCGGGCCGCCGGAGCCGCCTATCCGGGCGGCGTGGGCGGACTGCTGATCCTGGTCGTCGCCTCGGTGCTGCTCGGAACGGTCTTCGGCGCACTCTCCAACGCCCTGGGGATGCTGGTCCGCCGACGCGAGTCGATCATCGGCATCAACACCTTCCTCCTGCTGCCGCTGACCTTCCTCTCCTCCTCCTTCATGGCCCCGGGCCAGATGCCGTCCTGGATGCGGCACATCGCTGACTTCAACCCCGTCAACTGGGCCATGGTGGCGGGCCGTTCCGCTCTGAACGGTGACCCGGACTGGGGTGTGGTGCTCGGTCGCGGGGGAGCCCTTCTGGTCCTCGCGGTGGTGGCGGTCGGGCTGTCGACCCGTACGTTCCGCTCGTACCAGAAGTCCGTCTGACGCGCGCGCCTACGGCAACGCCGCACCATCGACCCGGTCCGGGACCGGATACCCGGGCCGGGTCCTCGGTCCCCGTACCGCCCTCAGCGCGAGGAAGACCAGCAGCCCGAACGGCGAGAGCAGGATCGTCAGCACCAGCAACGGACCCATCACCAGCGGGGAGATCCCCAGCCGGCGCCCTTCCAGGAACATCCACTGGCCCAGCAGCAGATCCCAGGCGATCACCTGCGCCCAGACCGCCCCCGCCCCGTTCGCCAGCGCCATCAGATCGCGGAAGGTGTCGATGTCCGGGCTGCGCACCGCTTCCCAGAGCTCGGGGAGGACGGGCACGGCCATGACCAGGTAGAGCACCAGCACCGGCAGAACGGTGAGCGGCGAGGCGGCGACGCGTGCCGTGGGGCGCCAGCCCGGCGCCAGGATCATCAGCAGCCAGAACGGAGCCGCCAGGAAGAACGAGAGCTCGAAGAGCGCACCGGTCATGACGCGAGTTCCTTCTGGGCGGGAGCGGGAGCGGAACCGGGAGCGGAACCGGTTCCGGCGGCATCGGTACGGGAGTCGTGACGCGCGCCGGCCCGCTGTCGTGCGGGAACCGGCCTCAGCGCCGCGCAGGCGGCGGTGGCGCTCGCGACCATGATCAGGGCGGCGGCACCGAGCGTCGCACCGTCCGGGTGGATCAGCGACTGGCCGAGCAGCGCCTGCCAGGTGACCAGCGCGACGACCGCCGCGTACGCCCCCGAGGCCACCAGCACCAGCCGCAGCCGGACCCGCGGCTCGCGCAGCCGCGGGAAGCGCGGGGCCAGGAGGACCAGTGCGAGCAGGAAGAGCGGCAGCAGCTGGAGCGCGTGCATTCCGATGAAGTGCGGGATGCGCAGATCCCCGCCGGTCGTGGACCATCCGGTCAGCGGCATCGACGGGCCGCCGTCCGGTACGCCGACGGAGTGCGCACCGATCACATCGGCGGTGTCCAGGTTCCCGGCCGCCCGCTGCTCGGGAGTGGGCCGGGTCATCAGGAATCCGAATGCGGCGCCCACCAGGGCGAGCAGCACACCGGAGCGGATCGCCCAGGCGGAGGCACGGTCGGCGATACGGGCGCGCAGCAGCAGGATCGCGATGACCAGGGTGCCGGTCCACAGGATGACGACGGTGACGGCCATCGCGCTGAACAGGGTCTCGTCGAACGGGGTGGCGTGGTTGAAGTGGCTCCGCTTCCCGCGGATCACCTGCCCGGTGATGATCGCCATCTCGGCCAGACCGGACAGCGCGACCACGGTCCCGGCCCACCAGCCGACCCGCCGGCCACGGGTGACCAGCGTCAGCATCCAGGCGAGGGCGAGCGCGTACACGACGAACGAGACCGCGAACTTGAACGGCTTGGACCATATCGCCGCACCCACCAGGACCCGGTCGTCGGCTATGAGGCCGATGGCCGAGACGACCGTCATGACGGCCATCGCCGCGGAGAAGAGGACTAATGGCCGATGCCAGGAACGCCAGGAAGACATGGGGATCCCTCCGAGATTATGGATAGCGACGCTTTCCGCTATCCGATAGCGGAACTATCTATGATGGGTCGGGGGGTTGGCAAGGGCGGAAGGAAGAACGCACGGTGCGCATCGGTGAGTTGAGCAACAGGTCCGGGGTTCCGGTACCGACGATCAAGTTCTACGTACGTGAAGGGCTGCTGCCCGCAGGGCAGTTGACCAGCCCGAACCAGGCGAGTTACGACGCGGGTCATGAGCGCAGGCTGCGGCTGATCCGCGCCCTGCTCGATGTCGGAGGGCTCTCGCTGTCCGCCATCGGCGATGTACTGCGGGCGGTCGAGGATCCGGCCCAGCCGGTGCACAAGGTGCTGGGCGTCGCGGCGAAGCGCCTCACCCCGCCGCAACGGGACGAGCAGGGGCCCGAGTTGGAGGACGCCCGGGACGAGGTGGCGGAGCTGCTGCAGCGGCGCGGCTGGCGGGCCGACGCACATGGTCCGGCGGGCGAGTCCCTGGCCGAGGTGATCGTCGCGCTGCGGCGGGCCGGGCACGGGGGCTTCGTCGAGCTGCTCGACGACTACGCGGCCGCCGCCGAACCGGTCGCGCGGGCCGACCTCGACTACGTGGGGCGCCGGGTGGCGCGCGAGGACCTGGTGGAGAGCGTGGTGGTCGGCACGGTGCTGGGGGAGGCCATGTTCGGCGCGCTGCGACGGCTCGCGCAGTCGGACGCCTCCGCGCGGATGTACGACGGCGGCGCGGCGGGCGGTCCGGGCACCGGCGGCGTGGAGGCACCCGGCGCCGAGGGGTGATTCCGTGCCCCGGACGCGCGTACGCCCCGGCCATCGGCCGGGGCGTACGGGTGCGATCCGGTGTTACGCGGCGCTCTCCTGCTCGCGCTCCACCTGTGCGTTCCACTCGCGCTTGACCGAACGCCAGGCGTCGTCGTTCTGGCCGAGCCGCCAGTAGCCCGAGATGGACAGCCGGTCGAGCGGGATTCCGCGGTCCAGGCGCAGATGGCGGCGGATCTCCTTCACGAAGCCCGCCTCGCCGTGCACGAATGCCTGGACCTCGCCCGCGGGGAACTCCAGCTCCTTGACGGCGGCGGCCAGCGCCTCGCCGACCGGGCGCCGACCGCGGTGCAGCCAGGTCACCTCGACGCCGTCGGGCGTCACGATCTTCTGCTCCTCCGCCGCGTCCGCCACCTCGACGAACGCGTGCACCACCGCGCCCGCCGGCATCTGCTCCAGGGCCGCCGCGACGGCCGGCAGCGCGCTCTCGTCGCCCGCCAGGAGGTGCCAGTCGGCCGAGGCGTCCGGGCCGTAGCCGCCGCCCGGGCCCAGGAAGGTCACCGGATCGCCCGGAGCCGCCCGCATCGCCCAGGGTCCGGCGAGGCCCTCGTCGCCGTGGACCACGAAGTCGATCGCCAGCTCGCGGGCGACCGGATCCCAGGAACGCACCGTGTACGTACGCGTGGTGGGCCACAGCTCCCGGGGCTGCTCCTCGCGGATGCGGGCCATGTCGAAGGGGTGCGCGTAGTCGGCGCCCTCGGGGGCGAAGCAGAGCTTGACGTAGTGATCGGTGAACCCGGAGAGCTCGAAGCCGGCCAGGCCCTCGCCGCCGAGCACCACGCGCACCATGTGCGGGGTGATCCGCTCGGTGCGCACCACCTGGGCCCCCTGCGCCGTGGGTGCCTGCCGTGCCGGTCGTTCTGCCACGAGGTTCTCCCTGCTCCGATGTGCTTAGGCTTACCTAAGCTAGCACCTCAGTCGTGGAGAGTGGAGAGCAGGCGCTGGAGCGCACCTCCCAGTCCCCACCGCTTCGCGAGGGCTTCGAGGGCGGCGGGGTCGCGCGGCCCGGCGGGCAGCGCGGGGTCGAACTCCGGCAGGGGCACGTCACCGGCGACCCGCACCACCTTCGGTGCGACGGCCACGTACTCCCGCGCCTCGTCGAGCCGCCTGCGCTGCGACGGCGTGAGCCCGGCCGCCGGGTCGTCGACGGCGGCCATGATCCCGGCGAGATCGCCGAAGGCGTCGAGCAGCTTCGCCGCGGTCTTCTCGCCGATGCCCGGGACGCCCGGCAGACCGTCGCTCGGGTCGCCGCGCAGCAGGGCGAGGTCCGCGTAGCCGGAGCCGTCCACCCCGTACTTCTCCCGCAGCCACGCCTCGTCCGTCAGCTGGAGCGAGCCGACGCCCTTCAGTGGGTAGAGCACCCGCACCCCGCGCGCGTCGTCGACCAGCTGGTAGAGGTCCCGGTCGCCGGTGACGATGTCCACGGGGCCGGTGGCCAGGCCGGTGAGCGTGCCGATCACGTCGTCGGCCTCGTAGCCCGCGACACCGACCCGGGCGATGCCGAGCGCGTCGAGCACCTCCTCGATGACCGGCACCTGCGGGGCCAGGGTGTCCGGGGTCTCCTCCTCGTCGGGCAGCCCCTCGGAGGTCTCCACCGCGACCCGGTGCGCCTTGTACGAGGGGATCAGCTCGACCCGCCAGTGCGGCCGCCAGTCCGCGTCCATGCAGGCGACCAGGTCGTCCGGCCGGTGGTCCTGCACCAGTCGCGCGATGAAGTCGAGCAGCCCGCGCACGGCGTTGACGGGCGTCCCGTCCGGGGCGCGCACCGAGTCGGGGACCCCGAAATAGGCACGGTAGTAGAGGGAAGCGGTGTCGAGGAGCATCAGGCGTCGCGTCACACCCCGATGATGCCGCACGCCACTGACACCGGCCGTCGCGGACACCGGCCCCGGGGGCGCGTGGGCGAGGCGGACGGGTGGCTGCAACCAATCGTTCATGTGTGACCTGGATCACTCTTGTGTTTGGGTCGCATAAGCGGGGGCAGGCGCGCAGCCGGAGCGGATCACGTACCGGTTTCAACCAGTGTGCGTGCCATGCGGACCGAATCCGCGCCGCTCCACGGTCTGCCGGAGGGGGTGGCAGACCGTTTTTCGGTTCAACCCGCGAGGTGTATGTGTCAAGGCTGCAAGCTGAACGCTTGTACAAAGTGTTCGGCAGACGACCCGATCAAGCCGTGCAGAAGCTCGAAGGCGGCGCCGACCGCGACGAGCTGCGCGCCGACGGAACGACCGCAGCGGTGATCGACGCCTCGTTCACCGTCGAACCGGGACAGATCTTCGTCGTGATGGGTCTGTCCGGGTCCGGGAAGTCCACGTTGCTGCGCATGCTCAACGGACTTCTGGAGCCCACCGCCGGACGCGTGCTCTTCGACGGCCAGGACCTGACCGCCCTGAGCCCCGCCGAACTGCGCCATGTCCGGTCCTCCAAGATCAGCATGGTCTTCCAGCACTTCGCGCTCTTCCCCCACCGCAGCGTGCTGGAGAACGCCGCCTACGGCCTGGAGGTCCAGGGCGTACCGCGTGCCGAGCGCGAGAAGCGCGCCGCCGAGGCGTTGGAGCTGACCGGCCTCGCCGGCTGGGAGAAGTCCTGGCCCGACGAGCTGTCCGGCGGCATGCAGCAGCGTGTCGGCCTGGCCCGCGCCCTGGCCACCGACGCCGACCTGCTGCTGATGGACGAGTCCTTCAGCGCGCTCGACCCGCTGATCCGCCGGGACATGCAGGACCAGCTGCTCGAACTGCAGAAGCGGCTGAAGAAGACCATCGTCTTCATCACCCACGACCTCAACGAGGCCATGCGCCTCGGCGACCGCATCGCCGTGATGCGCGACGGGAGGATAGTCCAGCTCGGCACCGCCGAGGACATCCTCGTCACCCCGGCCAACGACTACGTCGCCTCCTTCACCCAGGACGTCGACCGCACCCGGGTGCTGACCGCGGGCGCCATCATGGCCGAGCCGCACACCGTCATGGGCAGCAGCACGGACGACGGCAAGGAGCTGCGTACCCCGGCCGACGTGCTCGCCGCCGCCCCGGCCACCGTCACCGAGTCCACACCGATCATCGAGCTCTTCACGCCGTGCTCGCGCAGTGGTGTCGCGGTCGCCGTGACCGACGCCGAGGGCGAGCTCGTCGGTGTCGTACCGCGCGCCCGGCTGCTCGCCGTCCTCGGCGAGCCGATGACCCCCGCCGAGGTCCCGCAGGACGTCAGGACCGGCACGGCCGACGCGAAGAAGGTGGCCAGTGTTTAGGCTCCCTCTCGGCGACTGGGTCGACTCCGCCGTCGACTGGCTCCAGACCCATCTGGCCTGGCTGTTCGACGCGATCAGCTCGATCGTCAGCAATATGTTCGACGGCATCGCCGCCGTGCTCTCCGCCCCCGCCCCGCTGCTCTTCGCCGGCATCGTCGCGGTCATCGCCTGGTGGCTGCGCGGCCTGCTCGCCGGTGTGCTCGCCTTCGTCGGCTTCGCGGTCATCGACTCCGTCGAGCTGTGGGACGAGGCGATGGACACCCTCACCCTGGTGCTCGTCGCCACCATCATCGCGCTGGTGCTGGCCGTGCCGCTGGGGATCTGGGCGTCCCGCTCCAAGACCGTCAGCGCCGTGACCCGGCCGGTCCTGGACTTCATGCAGACCATGCCCGCCATGGTCTATCTGATCCCCGGTGTCATCTTCTTCGGCGTCGGCGTGGTGCCCGGCATCATCGCGACCATCATCTTCTCGCTGCCCCCGGGCGTCCGGATGACCGAACTCGGCATCCGCCAGGTCGACGGCGAGCTCGTCGAGGCCGCCGAGGCCTTCGGCACCACCAAGCGCAACACCCTGCTGCGGGTCCAGCTGCCGCTGGCCCTGCCCACGATCATGGCGGGCATCAACCAGGTCATCATGCTCGGCCTGTCCATGGTGGTCATCGCCGGCATGGTCGGCGGCGGCGGCCTCGGCGGCGCCGTCTACCGCGCCATCGGCAACGTCGACGTCGGTCTCGGCTTCGAGGCGGGCATCTCCATCGTCATCGTCGCGATGTACCTGGACCGGATGACCGGCGCGCTCGGCCGCGAGGTCTCCCCGCTGGCCCGCCGCGCGCTCGCCAGGGCGCAGGCGATGGCCGGCGGACTCAAGATCTGGAACCACCGCCCGCAGCCCGTCGTCGCGGTCTCCGGCGTCGTGATCCTCGCGCTCGTCGCGGGCGCCCTGGGCGTCTTCGGCTCCTCCGGCCCGGACAAGGGCGAGAACGCCGCCGGCGGTTCGGACATCGGCGCGGGCAAGAAGATCAGCATGGGCTACATCCCGTGGGACGAGGGCATCGCCTCCACCTTCCTCTGGAAGGAGATGCTGGAGCGGCGCGGCTTCGAGGTCGACGTCAAGCAGTACGAGGCCGGCGCGCTCTACACCGGCATGGCCAACGGCCAGATCGACTTCGAGACCGACTCCTGGCTCCCGGTCACCCACGCCAGCTACTGGAAGAAGTACCAGGACCGCCTGGAGGACATGGGCTCCTGGTACGGCCCCACCTCGCTGGAGCTGGCCGTCCCCTCGTACATGAAGGACGTCCGGTCGCTGGAGGACCTCAAGGGCAAGGGCTCGCAGTTCAAGGGCCGGATCGTCGGCATCGAGCCGAGTGCCGGCGAGAGCGGCCTGCTCAAGGACAAGATCCTGCCGGGCTACGGCCTGGACAAGGAGTACAAGGTCGTCGACGGCTCCACGCCGTCGATGCTGGCCGAGCTGAAGCGCGCGTACGCCAAGAAGGAACCGATCGTCGTTCCGCTCTGGTCGCCGCACTGGGCCTACAACCAGTTCGAGCTCACCAAGCTCAAGGACCCCAAGAACCTCTGGGGCAAGGGCGACGGCATCCACACCCTGGCCCGCAAGGGCTTCTCCGCCGACAACCCCGAGGTCGGCAGCTGGCTCAAGAACTTCAAGATGACCGAGGACCAGCTCACCGGTCTTGAGGCGCAGATCCAGAAGTCCGGCTCCGGCAAGGAGCAGGAGGCGGTCCGTACCTGGCTGAAGGCCAACCCGGGCGTCGCCGACAAGTGGACCCCGGTCGCCAAGGGCGGCGCGGCCAAGGGCACCGACGGCAAGGACGAGCGCGACCGCGCCGTCGAGATGGCCTGGTTCCCCTGGGAGGAGGACATCGCCGCCACGTACCTGTGGAAGGCGGTCCTGGAGGAGCGCGGTTACAAGATCAACCTCAAGCAGTTCGAGGTCGGCCCGATGTACACCGCGATGTCGCGCGGCCAGATCGACGTGCAGTTCGACGGCTGGCTGCCGTACACCCAGAAGAACTACTGGGAGAAGTACGGCTCGCAGCTGAGCGACCTCGGTTCGTGGTACGGCCCGACGTCCATCGAGGTCGCGGTGCCCTCCTACGTGAAGGACGTCAAGTCCCTCGCCGACCTCAAGGGCAAGGCCTCGCAGTTCAAGGGCCGGATCGTCGGCATCGAGCCGGGCACGGCCACGATGGAGAACCTGAAGAAGAACGTCCTGCCGTCCTACGGCCTGGACAAGGAGTACAAGGTCGTCGACTCCTCGACGCCCGGCATGCTGGCCGAGCTGAAGCGCGCGTACGCCAAGAAGGAGCCCATCGCGGTGCTGCTGTGGACCCCGCACTGGGCGTACAGCGAGTACGGCATGACCAAGCTGGAGGACCCCGAGAAGGCCTTCGGTGACGGCGACCGGCTGCACACCATCGCGTCCAAGGACTTCCCGAAGAACTACCCGCAGCTGACGAAGTGGTTCAAGGACTTCAAGCTGAGCGAGGACCAGCTCGCCGGCCTGGAGAACCAGATCCAGAAGCGCGGCGCGGGCCACGAGGAGGAGGCCGTGAAGGCCTGGATGGAGAAGAACCCGGGCATCGTGGACAAGATGGCCCCGCAGTAGGGCCTCCCGCAGGACCCGTAGCACCGGAAAGGGTGGGCACCGCCGACGGCGGGCCCGCCCTTTCCGGGTTTCCGGACGTTCACCATCCGGCCGACCTTGCGCAACCGTATGCGTAATGTGCTGGCAGCCGGAAGGATGACGAGTCGGGAGGGAGCCGGACATGGACGAGAAGGAAGCACTCCGCGTGGGCGCCGCGGTCCGCCGAAGGCGCAGAACCCTGGGACTCACACTGGCCGCGGTCGCGGGCCGCAGCGGTCTGTCCGTACCGTTCCTCAGCCAGATCGAGAACGAGCGGGCCAGGCCCAGCGCCCGGTCCCTGGACCGGGTCGCCGAGGCACTGGAGACCACCACGGCACGGCTGCGCGCCGCCGCGGACTCGGCGCGCGCCGTCGACGTGGTGCGCGGGGGCGAGGGCGACGGGGTACGCAGGGTGGTGCGCGGGCGCCATCAGCTCAGCGCCCTGGAGTTCACCGGGGAGCTCGACCTCCGGCGCGAGTTCCAGCACCGCAACGACGAGGTGATGTACGTGGCGCAGGGCGCCGCCGAAGTGGAGGCCGAGGGGCAGGCGTACCGGCTGGAGCAGGGCGACACCCTCTTCCTGTCCGGCGGGGTGCGGCACCGCTGGCGGGCCACGGTGCCCGGCACGCGGCTGCTGGTCGTCGCGGTCGCCGAGCACATCGACGCCACCTACGACCCGCGCCGCTGAGCGGGGGCCGCCGTGCGAGTCGTCTCCCTGGTCCCCTCGCTCACCGAGGCCGTCGCGGTGACCGCCCCCGGGCTGCTGGTCGGGGTCACCGACTGGTGCACCCACCCGGCCGGCCTGACCGCCGCCCGGATCGGCGGGACCAAGAATCCCGACGTGGCCGCCGTGCTCGCGCTCCGGCCGGATCTCGTCGTCGCCAACGAGGAGGAGAACCGCGAGATCGACCTCGCGGCGCTGCGGGCGGCCGGGACCGACGTGCTCGTCACGGAGATCCGCACTCTCGACCAGGCCTTCGAGGAGCTGGACAGGGTCCTGGTCACCGGCTGCGGGCGGGCCAGGCCGCGCTGGCTGGACGAGGCCGAGGCGGCCTGGGCCGCACTGCCGCCGCCCGGTGCGCCCCGCCGCGCGATCGTGCCGGTCTGGCGCAGGCCCTGGATGGTGCTGGGCCGTGACACCTTCGCCGGGGACCTGCTGGCCAGGCTCGGTGTCGAGAACGTCTACGCGGACCACGACGAGCGCTACCCCCGCATCCCGCTCGACGAACTCGACGTGGCGGGCGCCGATCTGGTCGTCCTGCCCGACGAGCCCTACCGCTTCACCGAGGACGACGGGCCCGAGGCCTTCCCCGCACTGCCCGCCGTGCTCGTCGACGGGCGGTACCTCACGTGGTACGGGCCGTCACTGGTGCGGGCGCCTGCGGTGCTGCGAGCAGCGCTCCGCTGAACAGCCCGCGCAGCGTCCGTACCCCGGCCACCGCCCAGGCCGTCACCAGCAGCACGTACAGCGCGACGGCCAGCCAGGTGTACGCGGTGAGGCCGGTGTGCCGGGCCAGGCCCGCGGCGCCCGTGACACAGGTACCGACCGGGAAGGTGAAGCCCCACCACGTCATGCCGAAGGTCATGCCGTTGCGCGCGGCCCGCACCACCAGCGCGACGGCCAGCGCCAGCCACAGCAGCGCGAAACCCATCACCGGCACCCCGTACAGCACGGCGAACACCCCGAACCCCGGGGCGTAGGGCGCCCCGATCGCACCCGGCGCCACATCGGCGAGCTGATTGACCGCGGTCGTCGACTGCCCCAGCGGGCCCAGGACCAGGAAGAGGGTGGGCGTCAGCGCGAGCGGCAGCGGTCCCTGATGGACGAGCCGGGCGAAGATCAACGGCAGCATCACCAGAGTGGCCAGCAGACTCAGGCCGAACATCGCGTAGCAGGCCAGCAGCATCGCCTCCCGCCACTGACCGGCCGGCAGCTCCGGCACCAGCAGCGGACCGAGAGCCGCGGAGACCATCGGGGCCACCAGCGGCAGCAGCCACACCGGCGACGCGGTGCCGGGCTCGATCCGGTGGCGTACGACCATCAGATACGGGATCGCGACCGCGGCGGCCAGCCCGATCAGCGTGCCCGCCGTGTACAGCACCACGTCCAGGACGAGAGCGGCCCGGTGCCCGACGACATCCTGGCCGACCACCATCGTCGAGCCGCCGACGGCCAGCAGGGCCATCGACAGACAGCCGTAGAACGGGGCCACGGCCGGGTCGAGCAGATGGCTGCGGGCCTGGTCGCGGTGGGCGACCCAGTGCCCGGTGCGGGCCACCAGCACCACGACGAGCGCCACCGCGGCCAGCGCCCACACCACCGTGCAGGCCGCCCGCAGCCCGGGGACGTGCACGGGCAGCGCCACACCCGCGCTCGCGACGATCGAGGTGCCCATGACGGCGGCGTACCAGTTGGGGCCGAGGTACCGCAGGGAAGGCAGCCGTTCGGCGGCAGCGAGCGGGACCGGGGACTGCTGGGTCTGCGGAAAGATGGCCATGCCACGATTTTCTCGGCGGGGGCCGGGCCCCACCAGGGAGTCCGCATCTATGAGGTCATAAGGTGGCTTTATGGCCGGCGAAGCGCACGTCCCCCTCTCCCATCGGGTCCCCGACCTCGGAGCGCTGGAACTCCTGCTCGCCGTCGCCCGGCACGGCAGCCTGGGACGCGCCGCCCGGGAGACCGGCGTCACCCAGCCCGCCGCCAGCAGCCGCATCCGGTCCATGGAACGGCAGCTCGGCGTGGCCCTGCTGGACCGCTCACCGCGCGGCTCCCGGCTCACCGACGCGGGCGCGCTGGTCACCGACTGGGCGCGCAGGATCGTCGAGGCCGCCGAGGCGTTCGACGCGGGCGCACAGGCGCTGCGCGACCGGCGCGACTCCAGGCTGCGGGTCGCCGCCTCCATGACCATCGCCGAGTACCTGCTGCCCGGGTGGCTGATAGCGCTGCGCTCCGAACGGCCGGACACGGCGGTCTCGCTGCTCGCCGGGAACTCGGCGGCGGTCGCGGGCCGGCTGCTGGCCGGAGAGGCCGACCTCGGGTTCGTGGAGGGCCTGTCCGTGCCGGAGGGGCTCGACGGCACGGTCATCGCCCATGACCGCCTCGTCGTCGTGGTCGCCCCGTCCCACGCCTGGGCCCACCGCCCGACCCCCCTCACCCCGCAGGAACTGGCCGCGGCCCCGCTGATCCTGCGCGAGTACGGCTCCGGCACCCGCCAGGTCCTGGACGCCGCCCTCGCCGTGCACGGCGGCCTCGCCCAGCCGCTGCTCGAACTCTCCTCCACGACCGCGGTGAAGGGAGCGGCGGAGAGCGGCGCCGGACCGTGCGTCCTGAGCGAACTGGCGCTCGGCGAGGAGCTGTCCTCGCGGCGCCTGATCAAGGTCCCGGTCGCCGGGGTGCGCCTGCGACGCCAGCTGCGCGCGGTCTGGCCCTCCGGCCACCGCCCGACCGGACCGGCCCGCGATCTGCTGTCACTGACCGCGCGGGACGGCCGGGCGCACCCTTGAAGCCCCGTGCACCCCTGAAGCCCCGTGCACCCGAGCAAAGCCCCTGGGGGAGTCCGCGTTCGTGGTGAAGGATGCGGGGATGGATGTGATCGCTCCACCCGCCACCGGCGTCCGCCACCACTGGGCCGACCTCCCCGCTTCCGCCCGGAGCGCCGTCGAGGACATTCTCGGTGCCCGTGTCGTCGAGGCGCGCAGTCAGAGCGGCGGGTTCTCGCCGGGTGTCGCCGCCCGCGTCCGGCTCGCGGACGGGCGGCGCGCCTTCGTCAAGGCGGTGAGCGCCGGTACGAACCCCGACAGCCCGGACCTGCACCGCGCCGAGGCCCGGCACACCGCGGCGCTCCCGCCCGGTGCCCCCGTGCCCCGGCTGCTCGGTTCGTACGACGACGGCACCCTGGTCGCCCTCGTGCTCCAGGACATCGACGGCCGCCAGCCCCGCATCCCCTGGGAACCCGCCGAGCTGGACCGGGTCCTGGCGGCGGTCGGCGAGCTGGGGGCCGCCCTGACCCCGGCCCCGTTCGACGCGCCCGCCGTGGCCGTCCGCAAGGCCAGGATGTTCACCGGCTGGCGGACCCTGTCGGCCGAGGGGGACCCGAGCCGGCTCGACCCGTGGGCGGCCCGCAATCTCGGCCTGCTCGCGGAGCTGGAGTCGGGCTGGGAGGCACCGGCCGCCGGACAGTGCCTCGCCCACAGCGACCTGAGGGCCGACAACATCCTGCTCACGGACGACCGGGTGGTCTTCGTCGACTGGCCCCACGCCCTGAGGGCCGCGCCCTGGTTCGACCTGCTGACGATGCTGCCGTGCGTCGCGGCACAGGGCGGCCCCGATCCGGAGACCGTCTTCACCGCCCACCCGCTGGGCCGGGACGCCGACCCGGCGGGCGTCACGGCCGTACTCGCCGCGCTGAGCGGATACTTCGTGGCGGGTTCGCTGAAACCGGCCCCGCCCGGCCTGCCGACGCTCCGGGCCTTCCAGTACGCCCAGGGCGCGGCGGCGCTCCGCTGGCTGCGGGGGAGACTCGGCCGCAGCGCTCCGTGAGGCCACCCCGGCGGACACAAGGCCAATGGTGGCGGCGCAGACCTTTGTGTCCTGTGCGGGCTGCGGGGCTCAGGTCAGGAAACCGCGCAGCAGCGCGGCCGTACCGGCGCAGTGCTCGCGCATCACCGCGCGCGCGGCCTCCCCGTCCCCGTCGAGGACCGCCTCGACGAGGCTGGTGTGCTGGTGCTGCGAATGCTCCAGGTTCCGTACGAGCAGCGGTATGCAGTCGAGCAGGTCGTTCAGGGTAGCCCGGACGGCCGCGTACTGCGTGGTGAGCGAGGCGGACCCGGAGAGTTCGGCCAGGGTCAGATGGAACAGGGTGTCGCGCCTGCGGTAGTCCTGGAGCGGCGCCTCGTGCGTCGCCGTCAGGGCGGCGCGCAGCCGGTCCGCGCCCTCGCCGCCGAGCCCCCGCGCGGCGCACAGTTCGGCCGCCCCGGCCTCCAGCACCTCGCGGAAGCGCAGCACGTCCTCGATGTCGACGGACGCCACCCTCCGGCGCAGCTCGTCCTCGCCGGGGCTGTCGGTGCGCAGCAGTACGAACGTGCCGCCGTACCGGCCGCGCCTGCTCTCCACGAGGCCCTGGTCCTGCAGGACCTTCAGCACCTCGCGCAGGGTGACCCTGCTGATCCCCAGCAGCTCGGAGAGGTCGCGCTCGGCCGGCAGCCGCCCGCCGCCCGGCACCAGCCCGAGCCTGATCACCTGGAGGATCTGCTCCAGGGCCTCCTCGAAGCCGTTCCCCGCCCGGACCGGCCGCAGCACGGGCACCAGGCGGTCGACGAATTCGCTCTCCCCGGCCACGCCCCGTTCCCCTTCCCCGCTCACCGATCGGCCAACAATGGTTTTCACCCACACCTTAGAGCTTCCGGCCGGCCCGGTACGGAGCGTCCCCCGGCGTACCGGGCACCCCTGTGCGGACGATCCGGACCCGGTGATCGCCGGGTCCGGGCCGGTGACCGAACCCTAGAGCGGCGGGATGAGCGACGCGACACCGCCCGGCTGGTACCCGGACGCCGCGGCACCGGGCACCGAACGCTGGCGGGACGGCACGGGGTGGACCGCGCACACCCGCCCGGCCGGGCCGGGTCCCGGGGCTTCGGCCCGCCCGAGCCGGTCGCCGCCGCGTCCGGCAACGGCACCACCGCCGGCGGCGGCACCAGGATCGTCGCGCTCGCCCTGACCGGACCGACGTCGTCGGCGCCGCCGTCACCGGAGCCGTCCTGCCGGGCGGGGACGACAGCGCTACGCGGCCCGAGGCCGGTCCGAGCGGCTCCGCACCCCCGATCACCGTCTCCGCGACGGCCGCGCCCTCGCTCGGCGGCTCACCGTCCGAGGACGGCCCGAAGGTCCTCGTGGACCAGCTCGACGGCATCACACTGCCGATCCCCGACGGCTGGGAGAAGCCCGACAGGACCGTCGATCAGGCCTCACCATGCGCACCGTCGACTCCTACGCCTGCCCCGGCAGCTCCTCCGGCTTCTGCCACCACGCCACGGTCACCAGCCGCACCGCGAGCGCCACCGACGCCACCTCCCCGAGGGGCTCGCCGGGCAGGACATCGCCACCGCCGCCGACAACGCCTACGGGAGGAACATCGTCGGCGACCGGATCCACGGCGGCATCACGTCCCACAGGCAGCTCGACTCCGGGTCCGTGAGCGTCGCCGGACGCGCCGGTCACCGGCTGCGCCGGCGCGCCGACACGGCCAAGGAGCCCGGCGGTTACGTGCAGTCGCTCGTCCTCCCGTCCACGATCGGCAGCGAAGCGCTGATCATCGTGCGCCACGCCTTCGACGCGGGCCCCGACGGACCGCCGCTCTCGCTCATGGACACCATCACCCGGGGGATCCGGCCGGCCGGCGACAGTGCGACGAGCGGTGGCGCGGGCAGCTCGATCGCGCCCTGACCCGCGCCGCCCCGCCCGGATCCCGTCGGTGAGCTCAGAGGAACGTACGGCCCTCGCCCCGGTACGTCGGCACGGTCGCCGTCACCCGGTCGCCCTCGATCAGCTGCAACTCGTCGAAGCGCTCGCACAGTTCACCGGCCTTCGCGTGCCGGAACCACACCTTGTCGCCGATCAGCAGATCATCGGCCGGGGCACCGAGCAGCGGGGTCTGCACCTCGCCCGGGCCCTCCTGCGGGTCGTAGCGCAGTCCCTCCGGCAGATACGGGACGGGCAGCCGGTCCGCGCCCGCGGGGCCGGACGCCGGATAGCCGCCACCGAGGACCGTCACCACCCCCACACCCGGCCGGCGCACCACGGGTTGGGCGAACAGCGCCGCCGGACGGGCCGAGAACGAGGTGTAGTTGTCGAACAGCCTCGGTACGTAGAGCCCCGACCCGGCCGCGATCTCGGTCACCGCACGCTCGGCGGCGGTGTGCTGCACGCTGCCCGTGCCGCCGCCGTTCACGAACTCCAGGTCCGGCGCCACCGCCCGTACCGCGCGCACCACCTCGGCGCGTCGCACGGCCAGTTCCCGCCGGGCCGCGGACTGCATCAGCCGGACCGCCCGGGAGCGCAGCGGCCGGCCCGCGATCGCGTCCCCGACCCCGGCGACATGACCCTCGTACGCCATCAGGCCCACCAGCCGGAACCCCGGGCGCCGCGCCACCGAGCGTGCCAGCTCGGCCAGTTGGGCGGGGGAGCGCAGCGGCGAGCGCAGGGCGCCGACCCGGACCCGGCCGCCGAGCAACTGGAACGAGGTGTCCAGCTCCAGGCAGACCCGGATCTCCTCGCGGCCACCCGCCCGCGCCGCGTCGATCAGCTCCAGCTGGGCGTGGTCGTCGACCATCACGGTCACCGCGGCGGCCAGCTTCGGATCGGCGGCCAGCTCCGCGAGGGCGGCCCGGTCGGCCGTCGGGTAGGCCAGCAGCACGTCCTCGAACCCGGCCCGCGCCAGCCACAGCGACTCCGCCAGTGTGTACGACATGATCCCGGCGAAGCCGGGCCGCGCGAGCACCCGTTCCAGCAGCGCCCGGCACCGAACCGACTTGCTCGCCACCCGTATCGGCTTTCCGGCCGCGCGGCGGACGAGATCGTCGGCATTGGCGTCGAACGCGTCGAGATCGACGATGGCGATCGGGGCGTCCAGATGGGCGGTGGCCCGGTTGTAACGGGTCCGGTCAGCGGCACGGGCAGTCATGGCCGCAGCTTGCCAGACGTCCGTACCGCTGGGTAGGGGGATGATCTGCGCAGATCGTCCAGGGCGGGGCGGCTGGCTCCCGCCGGGGGCGTCCCACCCCGTAGAGTGACGGGACGCGGCATCCAACGGGCCTGCCTGTGACGTCGATCCGCGCACGGTACGGAATGGGACCAGGGGGGCGGATGAGTACCGAGGCGCAGCGCGCTCCTGTCCCGCCCCGCCCCACGACCCCGCCATCCCCGCCCCCGGCACCGGACTTGACGGCGGCCTCCGCGGGTGAACCCGTTCCCGGACGCCCGGACACACCGCCGCCCGCGGCCCCCGCCCCGCCCGTGGAGACCACGGCCCGGCTCCGCCCCGTGCCCCCGGCCCCCGCGCCCGCCGTCACCCCACCCCCCACCACTCCGCCTCCCGCCCCGGCACGCCCCGAGCAGCCACCCGCGGCGACCCGCCGGCGGCCCGTCGGCGCCGTGGACCTCACCCCGCGCCCGGGAGCCGCCCCGGCACCGGCCGGGCAGGCCCACGTCCCCTACCGGCAGCCGCAGCCGTACCGGGTGCCCCACCCCGAAACACCCGCCGAAACCACCACCCGGCTGCGCCCGATCCGTACCCGTCACCCCGCAAGGACCGCGACCGCGGCGGTCTGTGTCGTGCTCGGGCTCGGACTGATCGGCGGCGCGGCCACCGGCGCCTGGCTCACCAGCGACTCCTCGGCCGACGCCGCCGCCCACAGCGCCTACACGGTGGGCCGCTCCGCCTGGCACAGCGTCCCCGTGGACACCCTCTTCCCCCGCACGCTGAAGGGCGACGGAGCGGGCCCCGGCGGCGCCGACCGGATCTGGACCCGGATCGCCGTCGCCCCGGACGGCGGCTGCCGGACGGCCCTCGACCCGCTGCTGGCCAGGACACTCGGCCCGGTCGGCTGCGAGCGCCTGCTCCGCGCCACCTACACCGACGCCACCACCAGCAGCGTCACCACGGTCGGGGTGATCTTCACCGAGGGCGACGCCGCGGCGATGAAGGCGCTGAGCACCCGTTTCACCGGCCAGCACCTCGGCCGGCGCACCGACCTGATGCCCCGTACCTACCCCGTCAAGGGCACGGCCGCCGCCGGATTCGGCGACCGGCAGCGCGCCAGTTGGACGGTCCACGTGCTGACCGAGGTGCCCGTCGTGGTGTTCGCCGTGTCCGGCTTCGCCGACGGACGCACCGTCACCGACCCGCAGCCCGCCGACCGGGCCATGGCCGCGAACGCCACGACGGCCGCCGCCCAGGCCGGGCTCGGCCACGAGGCCCGGGGCATCGCGGACCGGATCGAGCGCGGCCTGCGCCGGACCGTCACCGACCTCACGGAGAAGCCGGAATGAGCCGCCGCAGCCGCCGCCGCGCCCTGGGCGCGGTCTGCGCCGCCACCGCGTTCGCGCTGCTGCCCGCGGCACCGGCCGGGGCCGACGCCATCCGGGACCAGCAGTGGGGCCTCCAGGCGCTCCACACCGCCAAGGCGTGGCAGACCACCAAGGGTCGCGGGATCACCGTCGCCGTCGTCGACACCGGGGTCGACGGCAGCCTCCCCGACCTGGCCGGCCAGGTGCTGCCCGGCAAGGACATGATCGGCTTCGGTGCCCGCCACGGCGACCGCTCCTGGGCCCGGCACGGCACCGCCATGGCGGGCATCATCGCCGGTATCGGCCATGGAGCGGGGCGCGACGACGGAGTGCTCGGCATCGCGCCCGAAGCGAAGATCCTGCCGGTCCGGGTCATCCTCGAAGCCTCCGACCCGGCCCGCGCCAAGGCCCGTGAGTCACGCGGCACGGCCCTCGCCGACGGCATCCGCTGGGCCGCCGACCACGGCGCCGACGTCATCAACCTCTCCCTCGGCGACGACAGCAAGTCCGCGCACCCCGAACCGGGCGAGGACGCCGCCATCCAGTACGCGCTGAAGAAGGGCGCCGTCGTCGTCGCCTCCGCCGGCAACGGCGGCGAGAAGGGCGACCACATCTCGTACCCCGCGGCCTACCCCGGTGTGATCGCGGTCGCCGCCGTCGACCGGTACGGCACCCACGCCGCGTTCTCCACCCGCCGCTGGTACGCCACCGTCAGCGCCCCGGGGGTCGACATCGTCGTCGCCGCGCCCGACCACCAGTACTACGTGGAGTGGGGCACCTCCGCCGCCTCCGCGTTCGTCTCGGGTGCGGTCGCGCTGGTCCGGGCCGCGCATCCGGGACTGACCCCCGCCCAGATCAAGAAGCTCCTCATGGACACCGCCCGCAGCGCCCCGGCATCCGGCCGCGACGACGCCCGGGGGTACGGGATCGTCGACCCCGCGGCGGCGATCGAGGCCGGAGCGGCCCTGCGCCCCGCCGGTCTGCGCGCCGAATCCGCCGAGACCGGTTACCGGAAGCGGTACTTCGGCACCGGCCCCACCCCCGAGCGCCACGAAAGCAGCCCCGCCGGCTGGCTCGCCGCCGGCGCGGGCGGCCTCGGAGCGGTGCTGCTGGCCCTGGCCGTGGTGCTCTGGCGCGGCCGGGGCCGCGGCCCGGCCACCGTACGGGGCTGACCGCCGCACCCGCTCACCGCGCGGCGCCGAGCACTCCCACCGCGGCCTTCGCCACCGCCTCGACCAGCGCGATCCCCGACTCCTTCGTCCGGTGCCCGTCCGAGAGCACCGCCAGCAGACAGGTGCGCGCGCCGGCCCGGACCCGCCCGATGCTGTTGATGTCCCAGAGCCCGGTCGTCGTCCGTGGCATCCAGCCGTTCTTCAGGGCCCAGTCACTGCCCGCCGCCGACACACCCCACCGCTGCCCGGCCCCGACCCGTTCCATCAGCCCGCCCAGATACCCGCGGGAGTCCTCGCTCAGCTCCGAATCCGTGCCGAACACCGCCCGCAGCAGGGCCAGTTGGTCCTCCGCCGTGGTCCGGGTCAGCCCCCACTCGTGCGCCGTCGTCGTCCCGGTCAGACCCAGGCGCGCATGGGCCGCGTCGAGCGCCTCCGGGCCGCCGACGGCACGCAGCAGCGCGGTGGCGGAGGCGTTGTCGCTGCGCTCGATCATGGCGGTGGCACGGTCGTGCTCGACAGCGGTGAGCGCGCGCCGCTCGTTCTGGGCGATCAGCAGCAGCGCCGCGACGATGTTCACCTTGACGATGCTGGCGGTGTCGAACGAGCCGCCCCCGCAGGCCGCCCGCGCCCCGTTCCCGGTGTCCAGCACGGCGGCCGACACCCTCGCCCCATGCGCGTCGGCCAGCAGCGGCTCCACCGCCGAGCCCAGCGCCGCGTCGAGATCCACCGGCCGCTCCTCACTCCTCGTCGTGGGGACCGACGATACGGCCCCGGCCGCGGGGGACCGGAGACGCCGACCTGTCGGCGGCGCGGGAAAGCCCAGGCACTACGCTCGCCCTGTGGCGCAGAAGAACATTCCGGACCCCGGATACTCCGACGACGACGGCACGGCCGACCCGGCACTGACCGAGGCGCTGGCCGCCTGGGCCGAGGACCGCGAGGCCGTCGGCCCGGTACTCGCAGCCCTCAAGGGCACCCGACTGCTGGTCCCGGTCGTCGCGGTGCTGGGGGAGGTGGAGGAGGACGAGAACGGGTTGCGTCGCGAGAAGACCAGCGACATGGCCGTCCCCACCCTCCAGGCGGGGGACCGCCGGGCCCTGCCCGCCTTCACCTCGACCGCCTCGCTGGCCCTCTGGGACCCGCAGGCACGCCCCGTCGCCGTACCCCTGCACCAGGCGCTGCAGGCCGCCGCGCACGAGAAGGTGGACACGGTCGTCCTCGATCTCGCCGGCCCGGTCGCCTTCGAGCTGACCGGCCCCGCGCTGCTCGCCCTCGCCGAGGGCCGCACCAGCGCCGACCCGCTGGACGACCCGGCCGTCACCTCGGCGGTGCGGAACGCGGTCGCCGCCGAGTCCGCGGTGCTCCGGGCCCACCTCGGCCCCGGCCGGGCCGACGGCACCCTCGCCCTCGTTCTCGCCCCCGGCGCGGACCCCGCCGAAGCGGCCCGCCGGGTCGCGGAGCTGCTCGCGGCCGACGAGGTCCTGCGGGCCCGCCTGGTGCGTGGACTGGACCTGGCACTGCTGCCGGCCGACGCCGCCGCGCCGGGCGAGCCCCTGTTCACCCGCTGAGCACGAGAAGAGCCCCCCGCCCGTGCGGGGGGCTCTCGGTGTTCTCGGAGACAGCGGGGGACAGCGGGGCGGGCTCAGCCGAAGACCGGGCCGGTGTACTTCTCGCCGGGGCCCTGGCCGGGCTCGTCCGGCACCAGCGACGCCTCGCGGAACGCGAGCTGCAGCGACTTCAGGCCGTCCCGCAGCGGGGCCGCGTGGAAGGAGCTGATCTCAGTGGTGCTGGCGTCCAGCAGGCCGGCCAGCGCGTGCACCAGCTTGCGGGCCTCGTCGAGGTCCTTGTGGTCCTCGCCGTCCTCGGTCAGCCCGAGCTTCACGGCGGCGGCGCTCATCAGATTGACCGCGACCGTCACGATCACCTCGACCGCGGGCACCTCCGCGATGTCGCGGGCCATGTCGTCGAAGCCGGGGGAACCACTGGTGGGGGTCGCGTCACTCATGCGCCATACGATAGGCCCACGCCGATGCCGCCCCGCTCGCGGGAGCGGCGGGTGGGCAGCCGGTTAGCGTACGCCCGGGGGAGCTGCTAACCTTGTGTAACGACCGGCCGGGCAGCTATGTGCCCGGCCCACAAGTGGAGGCTCCGATCTCCCACCTGGCCGTCCTTCAGGGCGGCGGGTCATCCGGTCAGGCGGTGGCCATCGTTCCGTACGGACGATGGGACCGCCCGATGCGCCCCGCGGTTGACCGCGGTGGTTCCGGTTGTTCCAGGAGCCCCGCCTGTGTCCCGTCCGGGGCATTTTTATTGCACTGGTGCGGTTGGTCTCACGAAACAGACGTTACGTGGCTGTCCGCCAGGCGGCCGCGTGGTGCTACCGAGGAGGATCCATCAGCGCCGAGCCCCGCATCAACGACCGGATTCGCGTTCCCGAGGTGCGACTTGTCGGTCCCAGCGGCGAGCAGGTCGGGATTGTTCCGCTTGCCAAGGCCCTGGAGCTCGCACAGGAGTACGACCTCGACCTGGTCGAGGTGGCGGCGACCGCCCGTCCGCCCGTGTGCAAGCTCATGGACTACGGGAAGTTCAAGTACGAGTCGGCCATGAAGGCCCGTGAGGCGCGCAAGAACCAGGCGCACACGGTCATCAAGGAGATGAAGCTCCGGCCGAAGATCGACCCGCACGACTATGACACCAAGAAGGGTCATGTCGTCCGGTTCCTCAAGCAGGGCGACAAGGTCAAGATCACGATCATGTTCCGTGGTCGTGAGCAGTCCCGCCCTGAGCTGGGCTTCCGACTGCTCCAGCGTCTGGCTTCGGACGTGGAGGAACTCGGCTTCATCGAGTCCAACCCGAAGCAGGACGGCCGGAACATGATCATGGTTCTGGGCCCGCACAAGAAGAAGACCGAAGCCATGGCCGAGGCCCGCGAGGCCCAGGCCGCCCGCAAGGCGGGGCGTCAGGGTTCCACCCCCGACGCCGAGCCCGCGGGCGAGGCTGCCGAAGCGCAGCCCGAGGCTCCGGCCGAGACACCTTCCGAGGCCTGACCTCAGGGGGCCGCCATCCAGGCGGCCCCGGGTCTCCCCGGAATTCCCACCAAGATCTGACGCCCCTGCTGCCCGGTGCCCGCACCGCGAGGGGCGCCACTGACGAGGAGAGAACGGCGCGATGCCGAAGAACAAGACGCACAGCGGTGCCAGCAAGCGCTTCAAGATCACCGGCTCCGGCAAGGTGCTCCGTGAGCGCGCAGGCAAGCGCCACCTTCTTGAGCACAAGTCGTCCAAGAAGACCCGCTCGCTGACCGGCACGGTCGTAGTGGCTCCGTCCGACGCCAAGAAGATCAAGAAGCTTCTCGGCAAGTGAGTCCGCGGCCCGCGGTGAATCCGCGGGCGGCGAATTCGAGACCGGGACCAATTCGTTTCCGGGCCGTGTGAGTCCAACCACGGCCCCGCTACAAGGAGTTAAAAAGTGGCACGCGTCAAGCGGGCAGTAAACGCTCACAAGAAGCGCCGGGCAATCCTCGAGCAGGCCAGCGGTTACCGGGGTCAGCGCTCCCGCCTGTACCGCAAGGCGAAGGAGCAGGTCACCCACTCCCTCGTCTACAACTACAACGACCGCAAGAAGCGCAAGGGCGACTTCCGTCAGCTGTGGATCCAGCGCATCAACGCCGCTGCCCGCCAGAACGGCATGACGTACAACCGCCTCATCCAGGGTCTGAAGGCCGCCAACATCGAGGTGGACCGCAAGATCCTGGCCGAGCTCGCGGTCAACGACAGCAACGCGTTCGCCGCCCTCGTCGAGGTTGCCCAGAAGGCCCTCCCGAGCGACGTCAACGCCCCGAAGGCCGCCTGATCCAGGTCGCACTTCCTGTCTTCTGAGCCGGACCCGCAGGCGCTCGCCGTCTGCGGGTCCGGTGCGTTGCACGACACATTCCGCAACCCCGTCACCTCCGTACGCAGAGAGGCTCGCCGCCGACCATGGGCACCCCCGAACTGATCTCCCCGCGATCGCCGCGCGTCACCGCCGCCCGGCGGCTGGCCAAGCGCAACTTCCGCGGCAAGGAGCGCAGGTTCATCGCCGAGGGGCCGCAGGCCGTGCGCGAGGCCGCCGAGCACCGCGGCAGCGACGGCGAGGCGACACTGATCGAGCTGTTCGCCACCGTCGAGGCGGCCGAGCGGTACGCCGACATCGTCGCCGCCGCCCACGCGGCCGGCGCCCGGGTCCACCTCGCCGACAGCGATGTGCTGGCCGATGTGTCGCAGACCGTCACCCCCCAGGGGCTGATCGGCGTCTGCCGCTTCCTCGACTCCCCGTTCGACGCGATCCTCGCCGCGAGGCCGAAACTCGTCGCCGTCCTCGCCCACGTACGCGACCCCGGGAACGCCGGTACGGTGCTGCGCTGCGCCGACGCCGCGGGTGCCGACGCCGTCGTGCTCACCGATGCCTCGGTGGACCTCTACAACCCCAAGTCCGTGCGGGCCTCGGTCGGTTCGCTCTTCCACCTGCCGGTCGCCGTCGGCGTCCCGGTCGAGCAGGCCGTGCAGGGGCTCCGGGCGGCGGGCGTACGGATTCTCGCCGCCGACGGGGCGGGCGACGACGACCTCGACGACGAGCTCGACGCGGGCACCATGGGCGGTCCGACCGCCTGGGTCTTCGGCAACGAGGCATGGGGCCTGCCGGAGGAGACCCGGGCCCTGGCCGACGCCGTCGTACGGGTGCCCATCCACGGCAGGGCGGAGAGCCTCAACCTCGCGACGGCGGCCGCGGTCTGCCTGTACGCCTCCGCGAGGGCCCAGCGCCCGAGGTGATCGCGCCTCCGCGCCACCGCAGGGTGTCGCTCCGTCACCGACGACTAGTAGGGTGGCGAACTCGGGGGCCCACTGCACCGGTTCGAGAGGTGGGGTACGGGATATGGCTGTCGGCATGAGCAGGCCGCGCGAGACACATGCGGCCGTCGTGCGCGCCTGTGAACCCCCTGGCACGGCCGGTGAACCGGACGGGAGCCGGGAGCTCGGAGCCGTGGACGTGGGTGTCGATCCCGACGACCTGCCCGACGGCCTGGTCGTCGCCGACGAGACCGGCCGGGTCATCTGTTTCAACTCCGCCGCCGTCCGGATCACCGCGGTGCCCCGGGCCGCCGCCCTCGGCCGCTGTCTGGAGCACGTACTGCCGCTGGAGGACCTCAAGGGCCGCCGCTGGTGGACCCTGACCGATCCCTACGGCGGCCTCGCCACCCGCGTCGGCCAGCCCGAACGCAATCTGCTGCTGCCCGGTGGCCGGGAGGTCCTGGTCTCCGCCCGCTATGTGCGCGAGCACCCCACCGGCCCGGTGCGCCGGGTGGTGATCTCACTGCGCGGCACCGAGGCCCGCCGCCGCAACGAGCGCAGCCATGCCGAGCTGATCGCGACGGTCGCCCACGAGCTGCGCTCCCCGCTGACCTCGGTCAAGGGCTTCACCGCGACCCTCCTCGCCAAATGGGAGCGGTTCACCGACGACCAGAAGCGCCTGATGCTGGAGACGGTCGACGCCGATGCGGGGCGCGTCACCCGGCTCATCGCCGAGCTGCTCGACATCTCCCGGATCGACTCCGGGCGCCTGGAGCTGCGGCGCCAGCCGGTGGACCTCTCCCTCGCCGTCGAACGCCACGTCCAGGCGCTCACCGCCACCGGCCAGAACCCCGACCGCTTCCTCGTCCGCACCTGCCAGCCGCTGCCCGCGGTCTGGGCCGACCCGGACAAGGTCGACCAGGTGCTCGGCAACCTGCTGGAAAACGCGGTGCGCCACGGCGAGGGAACCGTCACCATTGAAGTCGCACCCGCACCCGCGAAGAGCGACGAGAAGGGAACGGCCGTCACCGTGAGCGACGAAGGCCCCGGCATCCCCGAGGAGTCGATGGGCCGTGTCTTCACCCGCTTCTGGCGGGGGAGCAAGCGCGGCGGCACCGGCCTGGGCCTCTATATCGTCAAGGGCATCGTCGAGGCGCACGGCGGCACGATCACGGTCGGCCGCGGCCCCGGCGGCGGCGCGGAATTCCGATTTATTCTGCCCGTGAGCACGCCGGCCTACCTGGTCTGAGCGGCCCACGGGCCTCCCACACATCCTCCGGCCCCTTAGACTCGACCTTTGGCACCTTTGCGTCCTCCAGTCGTCGATCGGGGCCATGGGGGTCCGGGGCATCCCCCCGGTAAGCGCAGTATCAGCCAATCGGAAGCACGGGAAGAGATGTCGGCACCGAACAAGTCGTACGACCCAGTCGAGGTCGAGGCACTGAAACCGGAAGAGATCGAGCGCATGCGGGACGAGGCGTTCGCCGCCTTCGCCGCCGCCGGCGACCTCGACGCGCTCGCCCAGGCGAAGACCGCGCACACCGGGGGCACCTCGCCGCTGTCGCTCGCCAACCGCGAGATCGGCGCACTGCCGCCGCAGGCCAAGGCCGAGGCCGGCAAGCGTGTGGGCCAGGCCCGCGGCGCCGTCTCCAAGGCCCTCGCCGCCCGCCAGGCGGAGCTGGAGGCCGAGCGGGACGCCCGTGTGCTGGTCGAGGAGGCGGTGGACGTCACGCTGCCCTACGACCGCACCCCGGCCGGCGCCCGCCACCCGCTGACGACCATCATGGAGCGCGTCGCGGACGTCTTCGTGGCCATGGGCTACGAGGTCGCCGAGGGCCCCGAGGTCGAGGCGGAGTGGTTCAACTTCGACGCCCTGAACTTCGTGCCCGACCACCCGGCCCGGCAGATGCAGGACACCTTCTTCGTCCAGGGCGCCGACGGCGCCAGGAACGACGAGTCCGGTGTCGTGCTGCGTACCCACACCTCGCCGGTCCAGGCCCGCTCCCTGCTCGACCGGGAGCCGCCCGTCTACGTCGTCTGCCCCGGTCGCGTCTACCGCACCGACGAGCTCGACGCGACGCACACCCCGGTCTTCCACCAGATCGAGCTGCTGGCCGTCGACGAGGGCCTCACCATGGCCGACCTCAAGGGCACCCTCGACCACATGGTCCAGGCGCTCTTCGGGCCGGACATGAAGACTCGGCTGCGGCCGAACTTCTTCCCGTTCACCGAGCCGTCCGCCGAGATGGACATGGTCTGCTACGTCTGCCGCGGCGCGTCCGTCGGCAACCCGGACCGCCCCTGCCGCACCTGCGGCAGCGAGGGCTGGATCGAGCTCGGCGGCTGCGGCATGGTCAACCCCAAGGTGCTCATCGCCTGCGGTGTGGACCCCCAGAAGTACAGCGGATTCGCCTTCGGGTTCGGCATCGAACGGATGCTGATGTTCCGCCACAACGTCGAAGACATGCGAGACATGGTCGAGGGTGACGTCCGGTTCACCCGGCCGTTCGGGATGGAGATCTGATGCGCGTCCCGCTTTCCTGGCTGCGGGAGTACGTCGACCTGCCGGCGACGGAGACCGGCCGTGACGTACAGGCCAAGCTCGTCGCCGTGGGTCTGGAGGTCGAGACCGTCGAGCAGATCGGCGCCGGCCTCAAGGGCCCGCTGGTCGTCGGACAGGTACTGACCATCGAGGAGCTGGAGGGCTTCAAGAAGCCCATCCGCTTCTGCACGGTCGACGTCGGCGACGCCAACGGCACCGGCGAGCCGCAGGAGATCGTCTGCGGCGCCCGCAACTTCGCCGTCGGCGACAAGGTCGTCGTGGTCCTCCCGGGCGCCGTGCTGCCCGGCGACTTCGCGATCGCCGCACGCAAGACGTACGGCAAGACCTCGCACGGCATGATCTGCTCCACCGACGAGCTCGGCATGGGCGACGACGGCACGCACGGCATCATCGTGCTGCCGCCGGAGCACGAGGCCGGCACCGACGCGATCGAGCTGCTCCAGCTCGTCGACGAGGTCCTCGACATCGCCGTCACGCCCGACCGCGGCTACTGCCTCTCGCTGCGCGGCGTCGCCCGCGAGACCGCCATCGCGTACGGGCTGCCGCTGCGCGACCCGGCGCTCCTGGACGTGCCCGCGCCGAACGCGTACGGCTACCCGGTCAAGATCGCCGACCCGATCGGCTGCGACCGCTTCACCGCGCGCACCGTCGTCGGCCTGGACCCCGAGGCCCGCTCCCCGATCTGGATGCAGCGCCGGCTGCAGAAGGCCGGGATGCGCCCGATCTCTCTGACCGTCGACATCACCAACTACGTGATGCTGGAGCTCGGCCAGCCGCTGCACGCCTACGACCGCACCCGGATCGACGGGCCGATCGGCGTGCGCCGCGCCCAGCAGGGCGAGAAGCTCACCACCCTCGACGGCACGGTCCGCGTCCTGGACGCCGAGGACCTGGTCATCACGGACAACCGCGGGCCGATCGGCCTCGCGGGCGTCATGGGCGGTGCCGACACCGAGATCGCGGACGCCCAGGACGGCGAGCACCGCACCACCGAGGTCGTCGTCGAGGCCGCGCACTTCGACGCGATCTCGATCGCCCGGACCGCGCGCCGCCACAGGCTGTCCTCCGAGGCGTCCAAGCGCTTCGAGCGCGGCGCCGACCCGCAGGCCGCGGCAGCCGCCGCGCAGCGCACCGTCGACCTCCTGGTGCTGCTCGCCGGCGGCACCGCCGAGGCCGGGGTCACCGAGGTCAGCGCCCCGGCCGTGCCCCGCACCATCGCGATGCCCGCCGACCACCCCGACCGGGTGGCCGGCGTCGCATACGGCCGCGAGACCGTCGTACGCCGGCTCCAGGAGGTCGGCTGCGACGTCTACGGGCAGGACGAGCTGATCGTCACCGTGCCGTCCTGGCGCCCCGACCTCGGCGAGCCGAACGACCTCGCCGAAGAGGTCATCCGCCTGGAGGGATACGAGAACCTTCCGTCCACCCTCCCGACCCCGCCGTCCGGCCGCGGGCTCACCGAGCGCCAGCGGCTGTACCGCAGGGTCGGCCGGGCGCTCGCCGGAGCCGGCTACGTCGAGGCGCTGAACTACCCGTTCATCGGCGACGCCGTCCTCGACCAGCTCGGGCTCGACGCCGACGACGCCCGCCGCCGCACCGTCGAGCTCGTCAACCCGCTCTCCGACGAGGAGCCGGCGCTGCGCACCACGCTGCTGCCGGGCCTGCTCGGCGCACTGCGGCGCAACGACGGCCGCGGCAGCCACGACCTCGCGCTCTTCGAGACCGGTCTGGTCTTCAGGCCGACCGGCGCCGAGACCAAGGCCGTCCGGCTGCCCGTCGACCGTCGTCCCACCGACGAGGAGATCGCCGGGCTCGATGCCTCGCTGCCGCGTCAGCCGCGCCACGCCGCGGTCGTCCTCGCGGGCGCCCGCGAGCAGGCCGGCTGGTGGGGCAAGGGCACCCCGGCGACCTGGGCGGACGCCGTCGAGGCCGCGCGGAGCATCGCCCGGGAGGCCGGTGTCGAGGTGACCGTCCGCGCCGACCAGCACACCCCGTGGCACCCGGGCCGCTGCGCCGCGCTGTACCTCACCGTGAACGGCGAGGAGACGCTCTTCGGGCACGCGGGCGAACTCCACCCGCGGGTCGTCAAGGCGCTCCACCTGCCCGAGCGGACCTGCGCCGCCGAGGTCGAGCTCGACGTCCTGGAGCGGGCCGTCGACGGCGCGCTCCAGGCACCCCGGATCTCCTCCTTCCCGGTGGCGACCCAGGATGTCGCGCTGATCGTCGCGGAGAACGTCCCGGCCGCCGACGTGGAGCGGGCGCTGCGCGAGGGCGCGGGCGAACTGCTCGAATCGGTGCGGCTGTTCGACGTCTTCACCGGTGAGCAGATCGGTGCGGGCCGCAAGTCGCTGGCGTACGCGCTGCGCTTCCGCGCGGCGGACCGCACGCTCACCGTCGACGAGGCGACGGCCGCGCGCGACGCGGCGGTGGCCCTGGCCGCCGAGCGGACGGGCGCGGTGCTGCGGGGCGCGTAGCGTCCGGCATCGACACGGCGAGGAGGGGCGCATCCGGTGACCGGGTGCGCCCCTCCCGCATGCTCGCCGAGCGGCGAGGACCGCACCCGGGCCCCGGCGCGGCCCGGGGGAACCCGGCTCCGGGCCGACCCCGCAGCCACCCTCCGATCCGTGGGCAGTGGGTCGTGCGGTCCGGCACCGTCCGCGCTGCCGCGGAGTGTCGGGCAGGTCGGCAGAGCGGACGGTGCGGGTGCGGGTCGTCGGCTGTACGAGGGGGAGCAGACGACCCGTCCGCCTCTCGCGAGACGACTGATTCAACCGATCCGCGCGTCGGCGCAACAGGGTGCGCAGCGGGACGGTTCGGGCATTGCGTTCACACCCCGTGTGAATCGTGCTCCACTGGTTCGGCACGCCTCGGCGTGCCGAACCACCGGAGGGGCACATGGGGGCAACGGAGCCCAACATTCTGCTGGCTGCCCTGATCGAGGAGGCGGGCGTCTCCCGGGCGGGTCTCGCCGCGCACATCAACCGGGCCGGTCGCTCCCGGGGGTTGCGCCTGCGGTACGAACACACGGCGGTGGCCCGCTGGCTGAAGGGGCAGCGCCCGCGCGGCCAGGTGCCCGACCTGATCTGCGAGGTGCTCGGCAACCGGCTGAACAGGCCCGTTTCGCTGGACGACATCGGTATGGCGGCCCCGGGAGCCGGCACGGCCGGACCCGCCTCCTCGCTCACCGGCTTCGTCGACCGGGCCACCGCGCTGTGGCGCTCCGACGAGGCGCGGCGCCCGCACGGCCTCGCCCCGGCCGCCGTCACCGGCACCTCGGCGGTGATGCCGGTCTGGGAGTGGGAGAACCCGCCGGAGGACGCCGATGTCTCGCGCGGCGGGCCGAACCGGGTCTCCATGGCCGACATAGTGACGCTGCGCGCGGCCCGTGCCCACTACGAACTGATGTACCGCCGGGCGGGCGGAATCGCGACCCGTTCCCGCATCGTCGGCTTCCTCAACGCCGAGACCGCCCCGCTGCTGCGGGGCGGCTGTACCGACGCGATGGGCCGCAGGCTGCACCGGGCGGCGGGGGGCCTGGTGGCGGTCGCGGGGATCTGCGCCTACGACTCCGACGCGCACGGGCTCGCCCAGCGCTACTTCCACCAGGCGCTGCGGCTGGCCAAGGCCAGCGGGGACAAGGGATTCGGCGGCTATGTGGTCGCCCTGCTGGTCAACCAGTCGCTCCACCTCGCCGACTACCGGCAGTCCGTGGCCTTCGCCCAGGCGGCGCTGCGGGGCGCCGGGGACCACATCAGTCCCGCGCTCGCCGCAGACCTGTACGCGATGCAGGCCAAGGCGTACGCCTGTCTCGGCGACGCGAGCGGCGCCCGCGAGTGCATCCGGCGCGCCGAGTCGGAAGCCGAGCGGATCAGACCGGGCCGTGAACCGGACGAGACGGGGTACGTCCAGCCGGGCCTGGTCGATGTGCAGGTGGCCGAGGCGCTGCTCGGCATCGGTGATCTGCCGGGGGCCAGGGAACACGCGGCGAAGGCCGTGCGGATCCCGGCGCACGACCGGGGCCGGGTGCACCGGCTGGCGATGCTGACCCATATCGAGCTGCGCCAGGGCGAGGCGGACCGGGCGGCGTCCACGGCCGCGGAGATGGCGGAGCGGGCCAGGGGCATGGAGTCGCGGCGGCTGCGCGACCGGCTGCGTGCCGTGCGCGAGGACCTGGTCGCGAGCGGCTGCGCCGACGCGGAGCGGGCGGCCGAACTGATCGAGGGGGCGCTGCGCGTACCGCTGTGAGCGCGTACCCGCCGCGCGCCCGGCGCACGCCCCGCTCCCCGCCATGAGGACCGGTACGTTCCGTTCCGGCGCCGCTCCTGCTGCGATGTTGCCACCGACTTGTCGAAAGGTGGCAGAAACGTGCAATGGGCGAATCTGAACGAACAAACTGTGTATGAGAACCGTTGGTTCCGGGTCAAACTGGCGGATGTGGTCCTCCCCGGCGGCGGCCGTCTCGATCACTATCTGATCCGGCTCCGCCCCGTCGCGGCGGCCACCGTCGTCAATGAGGCCGATGAGGTGCTCCTGCTCTGGCGGCACCGGTTCATCACGGACAGCTGGGGCTGGGAGCTCGCCGCGGGCGTCGTCGAGGACGGCGAGGACATCGCGGCCGCCGCCGCCCGCGAGATGGAGGAGGAGACCGGCTGGCGCCCCGGGCCGCTGCACCCGCTGCTGACCGTGGAGCCGTCGAACGGCCTCACCGACGCCCGGCACCACCTCTACTGGTCCGAGGAGGCATGCTGGACCGGCCCGCCCAGCGACGCCTTCGAGTCCTCGCGCCGCGAGTGGATACCGCTCGGGCTGGTCCCCGGCCTGATCGCCCGCGGCGAGGTCCCGGCCGCGGGCATGGCGGCCGGACTGATGATGCTCCATCACTTACGGCTGGGCTGAGCCACCGCGGAACCGCGAACGGGGCCGGACCGGGGATCGCCCGGTCCGGCCCCGTCCGGGCACGAAGGAGGGATCAGGAGTACGGGTAGAAGCCCGAGCCGGTCTTCCGGCCGAGCCTGCCCGCGTCCACCATGCGCTGGAGCAGCGGGGGAGCGGCGTACAGCGGCTCCTTGAACTCCGCGTACATCGAGTCGGCGACCGAGGCCACCGTGTCGAGACCGATCAGGTCGGAGAGCTTGAGAGGGCCCATGGGGTGGGCGCAGCCGAGCTCCATGCCGTTGTCGATGTCCTCACGGCTGGCGATCCCCGACTCGAACATCCGGATCGCGGAGAGCAGATACGGAATCAGCAGCGCGTTGACGACGAAGCCCGAGCGGTCCTGGGCGCGGATCGGGTGCTTGCCGAGGACGTCCTGCACCAGGGCCTCGGAGCGCTTCACCGTCTCGTCGGACGTCGTCAGCGCGGGGATCAGCTCGACCAGCTTCTGCACCGGGGCCGGGTTGAAGAAGTGGATGCCGATGACCTGGTCCGGGCGGGAGGTCGCCACGGCCAGCTTCACCAGCGGGATGGAGGAGGTGTTCGAGGCGAGGATCGCGTCCTGCCGGGTCACCACCTGGTCGAGCACCTGGAAGATCTCGGTCTTGACCTGCTCGTTCTCCACGACGGCCTCGATGACGAGATCGCGGTCGGCGAACTCGCCCAGATCCGTGGTGAAGCTCAGCCGGGCGAGCGTCTCGTCGCGCTCCTCGGCGGTGATCTTGCCGCGTTCGGCGGCCTTCGAGAGGGAGTTGTGCAGCCGGGTGCGGCCGATCTCCAACGCCTCTCCGGTGGTCTCGGCCACCATGACCTCGAGACCGCTGCGCGCGCACACCTCCGCGATACCCGCGCCCATCTGGCCACAGCCCACCACTCCGACGCGTGCAATGTCGGCCATAGAGTCCGTCACCTCGTGCCTTTCGCTGTTCTGCGTGTCGCAGGTTCCCGTCTGATTCCGGTGCCCGCCCCGACCCCCCGACGTTACTCCGCGCCCCAGGGGTCATCGTGGGCCGGGGCGGGCATGCTCTGCGTTACGCCCTGATACCCGGGTGACGGATGCGAACAGAGAGACGGCAGGTGCAGCGAAATGCGGCAATTGGGCCGAAGAGGCTTTGTGGCAGGTGCGGCCGGGGTGGTCGCGGGAGTGGTGAGCGGCGTCACCGCGGCCGGTGACGCCGTCGCGGTCCCGCTCCGGCAGACCGGTGCCGAGCGGACCGGGGCCCCGGCCGGCAGGGGCGCCCGCCATGTCGCACGGCGCGAGCTGCGCGGCATGTGGGTGGCCACCGTCGCCAATCTCGACTGGCCCTCGAAGCCCGGCCTGACACCGGCCGCGCAGCGCGCCGAGCTGATCGCCTACCTCGACGAGGCCGTGGCACGGCGGCTGAACACCGTCATCCTCCAGGTCCGGCCGACCGCCGACGCGCTGTGGCCCTCGCCCTACGAGCCGTGGGCCCAGTACCTCACCGGCGTCCAGGGCAAGGACCCCGGCTGGGATCCGCTGGGCACCGCGGTCACCGAGGCACACCGCCGCGGCCTGGAACTGCACGCCTGGTTCAACCCGTACCGGGTCGCCAACCACACCGACCCGTCCCGGCTGACCCCCACCCACCCGGCCAGACTGCACCCCGACTGGATCCTGCCGTACGGCGGGAAGCTCTACTACAACCCCGGGATCCCCGAGGTCCGCCGCTTCGTCCAGGACGCGATGCTCGACGCGGTCCGCCGCTACGACATCGACGCCGTGCACTGGGACGACTACTTCTATCCGTACCCGGTGGCCGGACAGGTCTTCGACGACGACGCCACGTACGCCAAGTACGGCGCGGGCTTCCCGGACAAGGCGGCCTGGCGGCGCGACAACACCGACAAGCTGGTGCGCGAGACCGCCGAGCGGATCAAGAAGATCAAGAAGAAGGTCCAGTTCGGGGTCAGCCCGTTCGGGGTGTGGCGCAACGCCGCCACCGACCCGCTCGGCTCCGACACCAAGGCGGGGGTGCAGACCTACGACGACCTGCACGCCGACACCCGCGGCTGGGTCAGGAAGGGCTGGATCGACTACATCTGCCCGCAGATCTACTGGAACATCGGCTTCGCCGCCGCCGACTACGCCAAGCTGCTTTCCTGGTGGAACGAGGCCGTGCGCGGCACGGGCGTCGACCTCTTCGTGGGGGAGGCGCTCTACAAGGCGGGCGACCCCGCCCAGCCCGCCGCCTGGCAGGATCCCGCCGAACTCTCCCGGCACCTCGACCTCGCCGCCGGATACGACCAGGTGCGCGGTCACGTCTACTTCTCCGGGAAGGACGTGGTCACGGACCGGATCGGGGCCATGGGCCGGGTGGTCGGCGACCACTACCGCAACCGGGTGCGCCCGCCCCGCTGACAGCAGCGGGACGGACGCGATGTCGGGGGCGGGCCGCCGGACCCGGCAGGCCCGCCCGCGGCCCGGGGGCGAAGAGCAGTGCCGCCCGCCGGAGGCCGCTACGGAGTCTCCGGAGCCTGCTTCCGGACGTGGGTGTGCTGTACGACGCTGTCGGGACCGGGTGAAATCAGGTGTTCGTGTCCGTCCTCGAAGCGGACGCGGTACGGGGGAGTGCCCCCGGCCCCGAGCACTTCGACGATCTCTGCGACCTTGTCGTGCTGCCCCACGGTCCTGCCGTGTGTCAGCAGCCGGTCGCCCGTGTGTGCCTCCATCGGGACTGACCTCCTCACGGGTGGCGGTCCATGTCGACAAGTCTATGACCGAAAGCCGACTTCGCCCGGTGGAGCGGTCCCGGCCTCATCGCGGACGTCCCGCGCGCTGGGTGGCCGCGATGCAGACGAGCACGGCGAGGGCCGCGACCGGAGCCGCCGCCGGGACCGTCTCGCCGAGCAGGAAGTACGACCACACCAGGGTCAGCAGCGGCTGTGCGAGCTGGAGCTGACTGGCCCGGGGCACCCCGACCTCCGCCATCCCGCGGTACCAGACGTACAGGCCGAGGAAGGTCGAGACGGCCGCCACCCAGACCAGGCCGATCACCCCGTGCGCGGTCGGCCGCACCGGCTCGGCCGGCAGCGCGATCGCCGCCCCCGCCACCGCGAGCGGCAGACAGAGCACCAGCGCCCAGCCGACCACCTGCCAGCCCGGCATGACCCGGGCCAGCCTGCCCCCCTCCGTGTACCCCGCCGCGCACACCAGCAGCGCGCCGAACAGATACAGATCGCCGCCGGACACCTCGCCCCCGCTCTGCTGCACGGTGAACGCGATCACCACGGCCGCGCCGGCCAGCGCCGCGGCCCAGAAGGCGCGGGGCGGTCGCGCCCCCGTCCGCAGCGAGGAGAACACCGCGGTGGTCAGCGGCAGCAGCCCCACGACCACGGCCGCGTGCGAGGTGGTCGAGGTACCCAGCGCCAGCGTGGTCAGCAGCGGGAAACCGATCACCACACCCGCGGCGACGACGACGAGCCCGGCCCGGTGGCGGCGGTCCGGCACCGCCACGCGTCCCAGCAGCAGCGCACCGCCCGCGATCACCCCGGCGAGCAGGGTGCGCAGCGCCACCAGCGACCAGGGGCCGAAGCTCTCCAGCCCCCAGGCCGTGGAGGGGAAGGTCAGCGAGAAGGCGAGGATGCCGAGTCCGGCGAGAAGGATGCCGCCACGGTCCGTGCCGGGAGCGGTGGCGCGGTCCGTCCCGCCGGCGGCCGCAGGGGCGGCCCCGTGGGCGGTATCGGCGCCGGCCGGCGAACCGATCGCTATCGTGCTTTTGCGGGTAGCGCTATCCTTGGCTCTCATGTCGGAGCGTAGCAGTGTCGCCGAACTGGTCGAATCCCTCAGGGGTGAACTGAAGCGCTACCCGTCCGGTGGGAAGCTGCCGTCCAGTCGGGCCCTCGTGGAACGCTTCCGGGTCAGCCCGGTCACTGTCTCCAGGGCCGTTGCCCAGCTCGTCGCCGAGGGGCTCGTGGTCACCCGGCCCGGCTCGGGCGCCTTCCGGGCGCAGCCCCGTACCGAGGTGCCCCCGCCGGGCGACACCTCCTGGCAGGAGGTCTCCCTCAGCGGCGACGGCGGCCCGGAGGCGGTGCCGCGCACCGTCGACGCCTCCGGTGTCCTGGTCACGCTGGCCGCACCGCCGCCCGGGGTCATCGAACTGAACGGCGGCTACCTCCACTCCTCGCTCCAGCCGGAGCGGGCGCTCGCCGCCGCCCTCGCCCGGGCCGGTCGCCGCCCCGGCGCCTGGGGCCGGCCGCCCACCGACGGCCTCACCGAACTGCGGTCCTGGTTCGCCCGGGAGATCGGGCCCGCGCTCACCGCCGCCGACGTGCTGATCACCGCGGGCGGACAGAGCGCCCTGGCCACCGCGCTGCGCGCGCTCGCCCCGCCCGGCGCCCCGCTGCTGGTCGAGTCACCCACGTACCCCGGCATGCTGGCGGTCGCCCGCGCCGCCGGACTGCGGCCCGTTCCGGTGCCGGTGGACGCCGACGGCGTACGGCCGGAGCTGCTCGACGCCGCGTTCCGGGCCACCGGCGCCCGTGTCTTCGTCTGCCAGCCGCTCTTCCAGAACCCGACCGGCGCGGTCCTCGCCCCCGGACGGCGCGCCGAGGTCGTCCGGATCGCCCGCGCGGCGGGCGCCTTCGTCGTCGAGGACGACTTCGCGCGCCGGCTGGTCCACGAGGACTCCGGGCCGCTGCCCGCGCCGCTGGCCGCCGACGACCCGGACGGGGTGGTCGTCCATGTCCGCTCCCTCACCAAGATCGCCTCACCGAGCCTGCGGGTGGGGGCGCTCGCCGCCCGCGGGCCGGTGCTCGGACGGCTGCGGGCCATCCAGGTCGTCGACAGCTTCTTCGTCCCCCGGCCGCTCCAGGAGGCCGCGCTCGAACTCGTCGGGTCCCCGGCCTGGGGCCACCATCTGCGTTCCGTGGCGACCGGGCTGAAGAACCGCCGCACCGCCATGACGGCGGCCCTGAGCCGGGAGCTGCCCGCCCTCGCGCTCCCGCACATCCCCGCCGGGGGCGGCAGCCTGTGGCTGCGCCTGCCCGAAGCGGAAGGCGGTACGGACGAGTCCGCGGTGGTCTCGGCGGCCCTGCGGGCGGGGGTCGCCATCGCGCCCGGCCGCCCGTACTTCTGCGCGGAACCCCCGTCCCCGCAGATCCGGCTGAGCTTCGCCGCGGTCGCGGGGGCGGCCGAGATCGCCGAGGGGATCCGGCGGCTGCGCACCGCCTGCGACGAAGTCCTGACCGCTTCCGCGGGCGGCTTCCGGCCCTGACCGGGGCGGCCCGCGCGGTCCCTGAGAAGGCCGCTTCCAGCCATATGGAGGACCGGCGCCGCCGGATCCGCCACGGTCCGGTCCGGGCCGGAAGGCTCGTGAAGGCCCTCTTGACCGGAAGGGTGTTCGGATCCACGATCGCCGCCATGACTTCCAGAGTCTCGTTGGTCGCCGCGGCGCGCAGCTCCGCCGTGCTCACCGAGCGCTTCGACGACGACCGGCCGCTCGACCACACCGGTCTGTACGAGATCCGGCTCGCCGCGCCCGCTCTCATGCCGCTGGGTGCCGCCGAGTTGCGCTACTGCTCGCCGACTCCCCGCAGCCGTGCGACCGGCGACGCGCTCGGCTTCGCCCCGCTCGTCCAGCCGGCCCTGCGTGACTGCGACATGGGCCGCTGGCGCGGCTGGACCCTCGCCGACGTCACCGCATGCGAACCCGCGGCGGTCGACGCCTGGCTGGCGGACCCGCGCTCGGCGCCGCACGGCGGTGAACCGCTGCTCGCGTTCATCTCGCGGATAGGGGGCTGGCTGGACACCCGCCCCGCATGCGACGGCGCCATCGTCGCCGTCGCCGAACCCGCGGTCGTCCGGGCCGCGCTCGTCTACGCGCTCAAGGCGCCGCCGTCGACGTACTGGAGCGTGGACGTCGGGCCGCTCTCCACGGTCACGCTCACGGGTGTGCCGGGCCGCTGGAGTCTCAGGCTCGAAGCCGGGGTCCGCTGAAATTTTCTGGAGAATTTCCCGGCGGATTTCCGGGAGCGCGGGGAGCGGAGCGCCGTACGTGCCGGCGGGCCCGCGGTCCGTCTCCCGGGCGGCGGGGCGGACGGTGTCCGCGTCCGGCTCCGGAACGGGCGGCCCTGGTCAGCGTCCGGTGAGCGGACAGGGGCGACCGCTCGGTGCGCCCCGGCCCCCGCCGGCCGCGGGTCCTGCGGGCCTCGTCGCTCCGGTAGCCGTGCACTGGCCGGAATTCGCTGTGGCGGGGCCGCCGCCCGCGTACGGCGACCGGCGCCGGGTCCGCCGGGGCGAGCGGCGGACCCGGCGCCTCGTTCAGTCCTCCTCCTGGGAGCCGGTGAGGAGGGTGAGTGCCTCGGCGATGCCCGCCTCGGCGGTCGCCTTGTCGATGCCGAGACCCGTCAGCACACCCGCACCGTCCTCCTGCTCCAGCAGCGCGAGCAGGATGTGCTCGGTCCCGATGTAGTTGTGGCCCATGCGCAGGGCCTCCCGGAACGTCAGCTCCAGCGCCTTGCGGGCCCCGGCGTCGTACGGGACCATCTCCGGCAGCTCGCCGGTCGCGGCCGGCGGCAGTGCCTCGGTCGCGGCCCTGCGGACGTCCTCCAGTGTGATGCCCTGGGCCTTGACGAACGCCGCGGCCAGCCCTTCCGGCTCGCTGAGCAGCCCCAGTACCAGGTGCGTGGTGCCCAGCTCGTCGTTGCGGGCGGCGATGGCCTCGTTCTGCGCGGCCATGACGACGTTCCTGGCCCGCGGGGTGAACCGGCTGAACCCCTGGCTGGGGTCGAGATCCGACACCTCGCCGGGGTTCTTGGCCACGAACCGCTTCTGGGCGGCCTGCCTGGTCACCCCCATGCTCTTGCCGATCTCGGTCCAGGAGGCGCCCGAGCGCCGCGCCTGGTCCACGAAGTGGCCGATCAGATGGTCGGCGATGTCACCGAGGTGGTCCGCGGCGATCACCGCGTCGGACAGTTGGTCGAGGGCGTCGGTGTGCACCTTCTTGATGGCCTCGATCAGGTCGTCGAGGCGTACGGGATGCGTCGGGCGTACGGGATTCACCATGTGTCAACCGTAAGTTGACAGTCCTCGGGTGTCAACCATCGGTTGACAGTCGGGGTGGTGGGGCAGTGCGTCGCGGAATCAGCGGGGCGGCTCGGATGCGTTGCAGAAGACACAGGCGTCCCAGTTCGCCGGCGCGCACAGCACGCGGTGCCGTACGCACGAGGCCATGGCGGCCTCCTCCGGTCCGGGAAAGGGGGACAGGGCGTTCTGCGGCTCGGCGCAGGCGGGGTCGAACGCTTCGACCATCTCCCGGTACTGCCGCAGGAACCCCTCGGCGTAGGGCGGTTCGTAGTCCAGCTCGTCCCACCGGTGCCTGCGCAGGGCCAGATCGAGTACCCGCAGGACGAAGTTCTTCGCCGCGGCCTGCTCGCCGGGGGAGCCGCCCCAGTCGATCTCCTCCAGGTCGAATCCGACCACCCCGCGCCCCACGGCGCTCTGGTCCTGCAGGGTCAGCAGGGTGGCGAAGCGGTACTCCCAGACGCTCTCGGCGAGATCGGACACGGCCAGCATGAGCACGTCGACGAAGACGTCCGTGCTCCCGTTGGACATGGACAGACTGAGGCCCCCGCCGTGGAATGTGTTCCCCATCCCGACACCGTAGCGAGCGGGGCGGCGGCGCCGGGCCGCCGGTACGACGGAGCGCGCCGCCCGGCGGGATGCCGGGCGGCGCGCTCGTTCAGCGGGTGCGAGTGCGGGTCAGACGGTGCCGCTGTCCGCGATGGTGATCTTCGCCTTGGTGCGGCCGCTCTGCGAGCCGAGGGACTCGATCTTCTTGACCAGCTTCATGCTGTCCTCGTCGTCGACCTCGCCGAAGACCACGTGCTTGCCGTCCAGCCACGACGTCACGATCGTCGTGATGAAGAACTGCGAGCCGTTGGAGTCGGGGCCGCTGTTGGCCATGGACAGCTGGCCCGGCTTGGTGTGCGACAGCTTGAAGTTCTCGTCCGGGAACTTGGCGCCGTAGATGCTCTGGCCGCCGGTGCCGTCGCCCCGGGTGAAGTCGCCGCCCTGGAGCATGAACTCGGGGATGACGCGGTGGAAGGAGGAGCCCTTGTAGCCGAAGCCCTTCTCGCCGGTCGCCAGCTGGCGGAAGTTCTCCGCGGTCTTGGGAACGATGTCGTCGAACAGCTTGAACGTGATCCGCCCGGCGGGCTCGTCGTTGATGGTGATGTCGAAGTAAACCTTGCTCGTCATGGAACCATCCTGACATCGACGCGTCCGGCGCGTACGGGCGGGCAGGGGTGACGCGCCCGTACGGGCGGACGCCGCCCGTACGGTGGCGCTCCCGCGGGCCTGCCGGACACTGGGAGCCCGGCCCGGTCCGGACGCAGGGTCCCGGGCCGGCGGGTGTCCCGCGGGTGGGTGCCTATCTGCGCGAACGCCGGGCACCGCGCGGCGGCGGCCCTGCCGGGCGGTTCAGCGGTGGGCCCGGCCCCGTACATGGAGGACGCCGAGGGTGATCGCGGCGACGGCGCACACCAGCATGCCCGCGGCCAGGAAGGCGTAGCCCGCCGGGCTGATGCCCGGTTCCACGCTGTCCACCATGGTCATGCCCTCGCCCGCGGCGACCCGGTGCTCCTTGTCCGGGTGGTCCACGATGTAGACGATCATCGCGGCCACCGCCGCCACGCAGACCAGTGCCCCGGCGAGCAGCGATTTGCCCGCGCGGCCGTACCAGGGGACGCGCGGCACCAGGGCGACGTGCGGGCACTGGACGAGCAGGGTGCGCCCGAGGTCGGCGGCGCGCCGGGTGAGCCCGTCCGCGCGGAGCCGGGTGCCGTCGTCGAAACGGATCTCGCAGCGGAAACCGTTGCCGAGCCGGGTCGCGATGGCGTTCACCGCGTCACCGTCGACATGGAGCGAGGTGACGCGGTCCCAGGACCAGCCCGCGACCCCGCGCCGGGATCCGTGGACGAGGCCGTCCCGGCGCACCTCGAAGTACTCCCCGGGCTCGCCGCGCACGGCCCGCACGACCTGGTTCACCGCGATCCCCGCGGCGCCCAGCGCGAGACCCAGCAGAAGTCCGATCGCCTTGTTGCTGCCAGCCGACCCCTCGCCGGTCGCGGACAGGCCCCACACGCCGAGCCAGCCGGACGGGACGGCGAGGAGCAGGGCGCAGGCCGCGTTCACCCACCGCTTCCGGTGGTCCACCACGTGCCGACGGACCACCGGGCCGAGGCCGTCGAACGCATTCACTTCATCTCTTCCGGTCACCGGGGAAGTCAAGCACCGGGACCGGCGGCTCCTCAAGATCGGTCGGGGGGCCGGTAGTTGGCCCTCGCGCGGGTCCAGGCATGCTGCACAGCGACCGCGGATCGCAGGGCGGATCCACCGGTCCCGGCCCGCGTAACCGAACCTGTAACCCGAACCTGCGTCAGACCCTGATGAGTTGCCACGTTTGTTGGCATCGGCGCCATGGTTCAGTGCGGCAGCGAGGCCGGCGCGCATGGGTTGCAACGGCGACAGTCTCGTCGCTTGGTTCCTTGCCGCTTTCACGTGACCTTCGGCGTTTTCTACAGACCATCCAGTCGCCTGGTCACTGTGTCGAGTGTCGGCCAGGGAGGACCCTCGCGCAGCAGGCGCAGGAATTCCTCTCCGAATCGCCTCCCATTCGGAAACTGGTCGCCAAGCTCCCAACGCCACGCGGCGACCATCGCGATAACGAGCTGCCGACACTCGTCCAGCAGCCCTTGGTCAACGCTTGGGTAGTGCTCGCAGACCGCCTCGGGAACATGGGCGAGATCGAACTCGACGGGTCCACGGCAGCACGTCTCCAGGTCGATGAACAACGGTCCGTTCTTCGTGCTGAGCACATTGCCCGGATGCGGCTCGCCGTGGAGCAGCTGCTCCACGGCGCCGCGGTCGTCGATCGCTCGTCGCAGGCTTGCCAGCCTGCCGCCGAGGAACACGCGGTCCGCGTCGGTGAGCTCCGGCGAGCGATCCGGGTCGGCGACGACTTCTTCCGCCTCCGTGATCCGGTCCGTGAACCTCGGGCTCGGCACATCGACCTTGCGCATGCCGGCGTGCAGCTGCTCCAGCGCCTTGGCGTAGTCGACTGGTGAGGTGTGAGGTGTCACGGGCTCGTAGTAGGTCCACAGCGTCACTGCGAAGCCATCGCGCGTGTACACACGCGGGTCCGCCCGAGGCTCCAAGGGACACACCGGGCATCCGGCCTCGGTGAGCCGCTGAGCGAGATCGACTTCGAACTGTGCAACCTCTTGTCCCACAGGGGCGACCCGGGCGAAGACGTCGCATGGCGTCAGCCGCAGTGCCAGCTTGTTCGAGTTGTGGAGAACGCTTGCATCGTTGGCTGGCAGGTCGAGCGATGCGGCGACCGAAGTCGCAGCCGCGATCGCACGCGTGACGTCGGTCATATCCACCCTCGAATCTTGGCATGGACGAGCGAGGGCGATGCCAACCGGCGTGGCTCGTGTCCTGTCGCTTCTGAACCGGCAGCCGGCAGGTCTCCAACCTGTGTGGTTGCCAGGTGATTTGGGAACCGAGCCGGATGTCGTTCTCGAACCGGCCGGCTTTTGCGGAACCGGAGCTCGTGGTTGATGTTCCGTCCGAGACCGGTTCACCGCTCGCCGGCAGCCTCCAGGATCGCGTGAAGACGCGACAGGCATTCGCCGACGAAGAGGGGGTAGGTGTCCCAGTAGTACGACACCCCGCTGACTCCGACAGCGATGGCCCACGCCCGGGCACGCAGCCACGTCACGTCGTCGAGGCTCATGGCGTCCCAGTACGTCCGTCGGGCCTGGGGTGGAAGATCCCACAGGGGTGAGTGCTCGGCGTCGGGAAAGCCGACCGAGAGGCATCCGAAGTCGATGACCCCGTGCAGCTTTCCTTGTTGGACCAGAAGGTTGCTGGGTTTGAGGTCTCCGTGGAGCCACACCTGGCGGCCGGACGGCTCGGGCAGGGTGAGCGCACTCTGCCACAGCTGTCGCAGGTGTGGGATGTCCAGGTCGACGCCCTCGATCGTCAGGCAGTTGTCGAAGCACACGCTGATCCAGCGGTCACAGGCGCGCAGGCCACCGCCGCGATACCAGCTGAGTTCGTCCTGCCGAGTGGCTCCCATCAGGGGGACGGAATGCAGGCTCTCCACGATCGCCGCAAGGTCGGCCCCGAAGGCGGGCCAGTCGGTGACCGAGCCCGGGCCGGCTTCATCGCCGTCGATCCAGCGGTACACCGACCAGGCGAGCGGGAATGCGGAACTCGGAGTGCCCTCGTGCACTGGCTCCGGGATGCGGCAGGGAAGATGTGGCGCCAGCCGCGGCAGCCATGTCTGCTCCTTCCGTACGGCCTGCGCGTTGTCCGGGGTGCGCGGCAGCCGCATGAGCAGCTGGTCGCCGAGCCGGTACATCGTGTTGTCCGTGCCCGCACCGGCTGGCGAGATGGTGAGGTCGGCCCATTCCGGCCGTTGCCGGCGCAGCAGCGACCGGACCACCACCTCGTCCGCATGGATCTCGTTCTTGTGAAGTGCCATGGCGAGAGCCTTCTGCCCGGGCTCCGCCGTCGCCAGTGATTTTCCCGCGACGATTGCCCTTCGGAACCCGATCCACTGAGAATCCGCCAGGCCGGGTGAGACCGAGTGGGAATCTGCCGGCTTCAGCGTGACAGGACGGCTCGGCACATCACGACGCAGCGTTACGAGACCAGGATCCGCCAACTGAAACTCTCATCCGCCAGCTGTGACCGTGCACGGTGGTCGGACCCGGTGGACAACTTCGATGCACAAACGCGGGCGCCATGGCCGAGAGCCTGCGACCAGTCGCTCGTCGCTCAGAGCGAGGGGGCCCAGGGGTCGTCGTACGGTTCGGGCTCCTCGGGGTGGAGCATGCGGCGAACGCAGCGCAGGAGTCCCGGTTCACCGGATCCGGCGGCGGCGGTCATCCAGGGCAGGGCGTCCATGGCGCGGGCGCGTTCGTCTGTGGCGAGCGTGTCAACAGTGGCGTGCAGGTCGTCGGGGGCGGGTTCGCCGGTGAGACAGAGCCAGCCGATCGTGGCGGCCAGGCGGACTTCGGGGGCCTGTGTCCGGTCCTGCCACCGCTCGCGGATCCACGCGGTGGTCGGCGGGTGCGGGTGGGCACGGGTCGTCTCCGCGGTGGCGAGGATCAGGGCGGCGCGGACCATGGGGTCCTGCTCCGGGGTGAGCCGGGTGGCGAAGGCGGTTCGGACCGTGTGGTCGGGGTCGGCCGCGGTGGCGAGGGCGTAGGCCGCGTCGATGCGGAGGGTGGGGTCGGAGTCGTCGAGGAGAGGCAGAAGCGCGGGGGTTTCGGTGGTGATCGCGGCTCGGGCGGCGGTCACCGACCAGCCCGCCGGGTAGCCGGTCACCTCGACGCCGTAGTCGTCGTAGTCGTCGGGGGCGTGGCGCCGAGGGTCGGTGCGGTGGAGAAGGAGTTCGTCGCGGGAGGCGACGCCGAAGTGCCGTGCGCGGGCCGGGCAGGAGAGTACGCCGAGGGCGTCGGCACGGTGTGGGTGATGGATATCGATGGCCATGGGGATCAGGAACGGTACGGCGAGGGCGGCGGCGGCCCGGCTGTCATTGGCACACAGGCCGCCCAGCAGGCCCGTCGCGTGGCGAGCGGGGCCGTCGCCGGTGTGCAGTAGGTGAACGGCCTCCCGGGCATCGTCGCCGTGGGGGAAGTTCCCCCACGGGACAGCGCCGAGGAGGAACCCGCGCTCGGTCTCGGGCCGGATGCCGGCCACCACGGCCCGCACATCGAACGCGCCTCCCACGAACGAGGCCGGATCCGCTCCGTCCACCAGCGCCCGGCACATCGCGAACGTTGGATCGGTCCGCCAATCCCCCACACCACACCCCCGTCATCGAAACCCCAGAGACTCGATCATGCCTTCCCCGACCGCCCCCAGTGGCCGGCTGCCGGGCATCCGGGGCACCGCCCGACACGCCTGTCGCGCACGGTCACAACACGAATGGCGAGTCCTCAAGCTTTGCATAAAAGTGCATAGCTGCGTATAGTCATGCCATCGACGAGGAGGTTTCGATGGTGGTACGCGCAGCAGTGGCAGGGGCGAGTGGATACGCCGGCGGGGAGCTGCTCCGCCTCCTGCTGGTTCACCCCCAGGTCGAGATCGGGGCACTCACGGCCAACTCCAACGCCGGGCAGAAGCTCGGCGCGCTCCAACCGCACCTGCGGCCGCTCGCCGACCGGGTGCTCCAGCCGACCACCCCCGAGGTCCTCGCCGGGCACGATGTCGTCTTCCTCGCCCTCCCGCACGGACAGTCCGCCGCCGTCGCCGAGCAGCTCGGTGACGAGGTGCTGGTCGTCGACATGGGTGCCGACTTCCGGCTCAAGGACGCGGCGGACTGGGAGAAGTTCTACGGCTCCCCGCACGCCGGTACCTGGCCCTACGGCCTGCCCGAACTGCCCGGCGGGCGGTCGGCGCTCGCCGGTTCCAAGCGTATCGCCGTGCCCGGCTGCTACCCGACCGCCGTCTCGCTCGCGCTCTTCCCGGCGTACGCGGCCCAGCTGGCCGAGCCCGAGGCCGTGATCGTCGCCGCGTCCGGCACCTCCGGGGCGGGCAAGGCGGCCAAGCCGCATCTGCTCGGCTCCGAGGTGATGGGCAACATGTCCCCGTACGGCGTGGGCGGCGCCCACCGGCACACCCCGGAGATGATCCAGAACCTCAGCGCGGCGGCCGGGGAACCGGTCACGGTCTCCTTCACGCCCACCCTGGCGCCGATGCCCCGCGGCATCCTCGCCACCTGCAGCGCGAAGGCCAGGTCCGGTGTGAGTGCCGAGTCCCTCCGCGACGTGTACGAGAAGGCGTTCGCCGACGAGCCCTTCGTCGAGCTGCTCCCCGAGGGGCAGTGGCCCGCCACGGCGTCCGTCCACGGTTCCAACGCCGTACAGATCCAGGTCGCCTTCGACGAGGCGGCGGGCCGGATCATCGTGATCAGCGCCATCGACAACCTCGCCAAGGGCACCGCCGGCGGCGCACTGCAGAGCATGAACATCGCCCTCGGACTTCCCGAGGACACAGGTCTTTCCACGATCGGAGTCGCACCGTGAGCGTCACGGCAGCACAGGGGTTCTCCGCGGCGGGCATCGCCGCGGGAATCAAGGAGAGCGGTAACCCGGACCTGGCCCTCGTGGTCAACCACGGTCCGCGTCGCGCCGCCGCGGGCGTCTTCACCTCCAACCGCGTCAAGGCCGCCCCCGTCCTCTGGTCGGAGCAGGTGCTCAAGGGCGGCGAGGTCACCGCCGTCGTGCTCAACTCCGGCGGTGCCAACGCCTGCACCGGCCCGAAGGGCTTCCAGGACACCCACGCCACCGCCGAGAAGGCCGCCGAGGTCCTCACGGGCCACAACGCGGGTGAGATCGCGGTCGCCTCGACCGGGCTGATCGGCACCCTGCTCCCGATGGACAAGCTGCTGCCCGGCATCGAGAAGGCCGCCGCGGCCCTCAGCGAGCACGGCGGCGAGAAGGCCGCCATCGCGATCAAGACCACCGACACCGTCCACAAGACCGCCGTCGCGGGCGGCGAGGGCTGGACCGTCGGCGGCATGGCCAAGGGCGCGGGCATGCTCGCCCCGGGCCTCGCCACCATGCTGGTCGTCCTCACCACCGACGCCGACGTGGACGCCGCCGGACTCGACTCCGCGCTGCGCGCCGCCACCCGCACCACCTTCGACCGGGTCGACTCGGACGGCTGCATGTCGACCAACGACACGGTGCTGCTGCTGGCCTCCGGGGCGAGCGGAATCGCCCCGGACCAGGCGGAGTTCGCCGAGGCCGTACGGACCGTCTGCGCCGATCTCGCCCGCCAGCTCATCGGTGACGCGGAGGGCGCCTCCAAGGACATCCGGATCGAGGTCGTGGGCGCCGCGACCGAGGACGACGCCGTCGAGGTGGGGCGCTCCATCGCCCGTAACAACCTCCTCAAGTGCGCCATCCACGGCGAGGACCCCAACTGGGGCCGGGTCCTCTCCGCGATCGGCACCACGAAGGCCGCCTTCGAGCCCGACCGGCTGAACGTCGCCATCAACGGCGTCTGGGTCTGCAAGAACGGCGGCGTCGGCGAGGACCGCGACCTGGTCGACATGCGCTACCGGGAGGTCGCGATCACCGCCGACCTCGCGGCCGGCACCGAGTCCGCCGTCATCTGGGCCAACGACCTCACCGCGGACTACGTCCACGAGAACAGCGCGTACAGCTCATGAGCGCGGCGCGGAAACACACCGCACTCCCGAAGGCGCAGATCCTCATCGAGGCGCTGCCCTGGCTGACCCGGCACAACGGCAAGACCGTCGTCATCAAGTTCGGCGGCAACGCCATGATCGACGACGAGCTGAAGGCGGCCTTCGCCCAGGACGTGGTCTTCCTGCGCCAGGCCGGCCTCAAGCCCGTCGTCGTGCACGGCGGCGGCCCGCAGATCAGCGCCCAGCTCGACAAGCAGGGCCTGGTCAGCGAGTTCAAGGCGGGCCTGCGCGTCACCACGCCCGAGGCGATGGACGTCGTACGGATGGTGCTCGCCGGGCAGGTCCAGCGCGAACTCGTCGGCCTGCTCAACCAGCACGGCCCGCTCGCCGTCGGCCTGACCGGCGAGGACGCCCACACCATCACCGCCGTCCAGCACCGGCCGACCATCGACGGCGAACTCGTCGACATCGGCCGGGTCGGCGAGATCACCGCCATCGACACCGGCGCGATCCAGGCACTGCTGGACGACGGCCGGATCCCGGTCATCTCCTCCATCGCCCGCTCCGCCGACGACAACCACGTCTACAACGTCAACGCCGACACCGCGGCCGCGGCACTCGCTGCCGCGCTGAACGCCGAGACGCTGATGGTCCTCACCGACGTCGAGGGCCTCTACGAGGACTGGCCCAACAGCGACGACGTGATCAGCCGGCTCACGGCGGCCGAGCTGGAGAAGCTGCTGCCGGAACTCTCCAGCGGCATGGTGCCGAAGATGCAGGGCTGCCTGCACGCCGTGCGCAACGGCGTCGAGACCGCCCGCGTGATCGACGGCCGGGTCCAGCACTCGATCCTGCTGGAGATCTTCACCGACGAAGGAATCGGCACGATGGTCGTGCCCGACGCGCAGGGGGAGTCATGAGCAACCAGGAGCTCGCACAGCGCTGGAGCCACGCGCTGATGGACAACTACGGGACCCCGAAGCTGTCCCTGGTCCGCGGCGAGGGCGCCCGGGTGTGGGACGCCGACGGCACCGAGTACCTCGACTTCGTCGGCGGGATCGCGGTGAACGCCCTGGGCCACGCCCACCCCGCCGTCGTCGAGGCCGTCTCCACCCAGATCGCCTCCCTCGGCCACGTCTCCAACCTCTTCATCGCCGAACCGCCCGTCGCGCTGGCCGAACGGCTGCTCCAGCTCTTCGGCCGGAGCGGCCGCGTCTACTTCTCCAACTCGGGCGCCGAGGCCAACGAGGCCGCGTTCAAGATCGGCCGGCTGACCGGGCGGACCCACATGGTCGCCACCGACGGCGGCTTCCACGGCCGGACCATGGGCGCGCTCGCGCTGACCGGCCAGCCCGCCAAGCGCGACCCGTTCCTCCCGCTGCCCGGCGACGTCACGCACGTCCCGTACGGCGACGCGGACGCCCTGCGGGCCGCCGTCACCACCGACACCGCGCTGCTGATCATCGAGCCGGTCCAGGGCGAGAACGGTGTGGTCGTGCCGCCCGCCGGATATCTGGAGGCGGCCCGCGAGATCACCCGGGCCACCGGCACCCTGCTCGTCCTCGACGAGGTGCAGACCGGCATCGGCCGTTGCGGCCAGTGGTTCGAGCACCAGGCCCACCAGGGCGTCGAGCCCGATGTCGTCACCCTCGCCAAGGGCCTCGGCGGCGGACTGCCGATCGGTGCGACCGTGGCCTTCGGCCCGGCGGCCGAGCTGCTGAAGCCGGGCCAGCACGGCACGACCTTCGGCGGCAACCCGATCGCCTGCGCCGCCGGACTCGCCGTTCTGGACACCCTGGCCGCCGACGGCGTCCTGGACCGGGTCAAGCGGCTCGGCGAGAGGATCAGGGACGGCGTGGAAGGTCTCGGTCACCCGCTGGTATCCCATGTCCGAGGCTCCGGACTGCTGCTGGGTATCGTGCTCACCGAGCCCCGCGCGCCCCAGGCGCAACAGGCGGCTCAGAGCGCCGGAATCCTGGTGAACGCACCCGCCCCCGATGTCCTTCGGCTCATGCCGCCGCTGATCATCGGCGACGCGGAAGTGGACGCGTTGATCCAGGCACTGCCCGGCGCTCTCGACGCGGCACAAGGGGACGGACGATCCGGAGAATGAGGCGACGACGATGACCGAGGCGCAGGAAACCGAGTACGGCGGGCCGTCCGTGCCGCAGACCCGCACCGCACGCCACCGCCGGATCGTGGACATCCTGAACCGGCAGCCGGTGCGTTCGCAGAGCCAGCTGGCCAAGCTCCTCGCCGACGACGGGCTGAGCGTCACCCAGGCGACGCTCTCCCGCGATCTGGACGAGCTGGGCGCGGTGAAGATCCGCAACACCGGTGGCGAGCTGATCTACGCGGTGCCCAGCGAGGGCGGATTCCGCACCCCGCAGGCACCGCTGGGCGGGTCGGCGAAGGAGGAGCGGATGCGGCGGCTCTCCGCCGAACTGCTCATCTCCGCGGAGGCATCGGCCAACCTCGTGGTGCTGCGCACCCCTCCGGGCGCGGCCCAGTTCCTCGCCTCGGCCATCGACCAGGCCGAACTGCACGACATCCTCGGCACCATCGCGGGCGACGACACCCTGATGCTGATCAGCCGTGATCCGGCGGGCGGTCAGGCACTCGCCGACCATCTGCTGCGACTGGCGCAGAACGAGCGCTGAACGGACCGGTGTCGCCGGCCTCCGTCAGTAGCGCGTGATCGCGGTCGGGCCCGAGCGGGTCCCGATCGCGATGTGCGGACGGCGGACCGGGTCCACCCAGTCGAGGATCCGGTCCATCGCGGCCGCCGGTACGGAGACGCAACCGGCGGTCGCACCACGCCCGTTGACGTGGAGGAAGATTCCGGCGCCGCGACCCCGTACCGGCCGTTCGTAGTTGAAGCCGATGACGAGCGCGCGGGCGTACTGCGTCGGATACGCGATCAGATGCTCCGCCTCGCCCGCCCGGCAGTCCTCGGGACGCGGCTCCACCCAGCGGTTGTAGGCCCGCGCCGCGTTGTCCTGGCACCACCACGACCGGTCGTTGACCCGGCGGTAGGGATGGACGGTGCCGGCCGGTGCGGGCTTGATCCCGAAGGCGTACGGCAGGTCGTACAGGCCGGTGGGGGTGGTGTTCGTGCCCTGCTCGCGCGACGCCCCCTCGGCCAGGCCCTTCGCACCGAACCTGGCGGGCGTGGACCCGCCCTTCACCCAGACCCCCCGGCGCAGGTTCCACCAGGTGACGGTGCCCGTGGTGGAGCCCTCGGCCGGGGCCTCGGCCGTGATCAGCTGACTGCCGCCGCCGGTGTCGGCCATCCGGGCCGGGAGCGCCGGGGCGGCGGCGGGCCGGGCCGCGACGGAGCCCGCCAGCGCGAGCAGTACCGAGAAGGTCACCAGGGATCTGCGCATGCCCGGACGGTAGACCCTCCGCCCGGCCGCCACCCGCGGTTCTGCTCCGTACGGCTCAATCGCGTCCCGCCCGCGGCAGCGGCGGCAGCGGCAGCGGCAGCCCCGGGAGCCCGTCGATGCTCGTCGCGATGTGCTCCTTCTTCTCGAAGTAGGCACTGAGCGAGGCGTCGTCCTCGCGGGCGAAGCGCCGGGCGTGCAGCGGCCGGTCCTCGTCGTACGACATGAACGGCACCCCGAAGCCGCAGGTGTCCCGGATCAGCTCGGCCCGCACCACGATGACGGCGCGCAGCCCGTGGAGGTCGGGGTTCACGTCCGGGAAGTGGGCGAGCAGCGCGCCGAACCGCGGATCGTCGCGGAAGACGGGCTCGCCGCGGCCGTGCACCCGCACGATGTTGGGCGGCCCCTGGAAGGCGCACCACATCAGCGTGATCCGGCCGTTCTCACGGAGGTGGGCGACGGTCTCGGCATTGCTGCCCGCGAAGTCCAGGTAGGCCACGGTCAGCCCGTCGATCACGGCGAACGAACCGCTGACTCCCTTGGGGGAGAGGTTGACCGTGCCCTCGCCGTCCAGGGGTGCCGTCGCGGTGAAGAAGATGTGCTGCTCTTCGATGAAGGTCCTGATCCGTCCGTCGATGCGTTCATGTGTTTTCCCCATGGTGGCCATTGTCGGCCCCGACTCCGGTGCGGGCGAGGTGATTTCACCTGGTGGGACGTTTGTTCCGGGGTGCCGGGCGGCAGTCGCGTCTTTGACAAAACATGCATTGCTCTGCATAGTTATGCCTATCGGTGATCGCGCCGTACGGAGAGACCGGTGACCGGGCGGAAGCCCGGGAGGCGTGACCTCGCCCGATCCCCAGCAGTTACGTCTCCGCCTCCCCGGCCCTCCGCACGGGGAGGCGGCCGCACACCCACCACCCTGTTCTTCCCGAGGAGCACGCAGTGAGCAACGGCAACGGCAACAGCGACGTACGCCTCTGGGGCGCCCGCTTCGCCGACGGTCCGGCCGAGGCGCTGGCGAAGCTGTCCGCCTCCGTCCACTTCGACTGGCGGCTCGCGCCGTACGACATCGCCGGTTCCCGCGCCCACGCGCGTGTGCTGAACAAGGCGGGCCTGCTCACCGGGGACGAGCTGAGCCGCATGATCGCCGGTCTCGACCAGCTCGAAGCCGATGTCGCCGACGGCTCCTTCACCGGCACCATCGCCGACGAGGACGTCCACACGGCGCTGGAGCGCGGACTGCTGGAGCGCCTCGGCCCCGACCTCGGCGGCAAGCTGCGGGCGGGCCGGTCCCGCAACGACCAGATCGCCACCCTCTTCCGGATGTACCTGCGCGACCACGCCCGGATCATCGGCGGCCTGGTCGCCGAGCTGCAGGGTGCGCTGGTCGGCCTCGCCGAGGCGCACCCGGACGTCGCGATGCCCGGCCGTACGCATCTGCAGCACGCCCAGCCGGTGCTCTTCGCCCACCACGTCCTGGCCCATGCGCAGTCCCTGTCCAGGGACGCCGAGCGGCTGCGCCAGTGGGACGAGCGGACCGCCGTGTCGCCGTACGGCTCCGGCGCCCTGGCCGGGTCGTCCCTCGGCCTCGACCCGGAGGCGGTCGCCGCCGACCTCGGCTTCGAGCGCGGGTCCGTCGGCAACTCCATCGACGGAACGGCCTCCCGCGACTTCGTCGCCGAGTTCGCCTTCATCACCGCGATGATCGGTGTGAACCTCTCCCGGATCGCGGAGGAGGTCATCATCTGGAACACGAAGGAGTTCTCCTTCGTCACCCTGCACGACGCCTTCTCCACCGGCTCCTCGATCATGCCGCAGAAGAAGAACCCGGACATCGCCGAGCTGGCACGTGGCAAGTCCGGCCGCCTGATCGGCAACCTGACCGGCCTGATGGCCACGCTCAAGGCGCTCCCGCTCGCGTACAACCGCGACCTCCAGGAGGACAAGGAGCCGGTCTTCGACTCCTGCGACCAGCTGGAGGTCCTGCTGCCCGCCTTCACCGGCATGATGGCCACCCTCACCGTCAACCGCGAGCGCATGGAGGAACTGGCCCCGGCCGGCTTCTCGCTCGCCACCGACATCGCCGAGTGGCTGGTCAAGCAGGGCGTGCCCTTCCGCGTCGCCCACGAGGTCGCCGGTGAGTGCGTCAAGGAGTGCGAGCAGCACGGCATCGAGCTCGACCAGCTGAGCGACGAGCAGTTCGCCAAGATCTCCGAGCACCTCACCCCCGAGGTCCGCACGGTCCTCGACGTGGCCGGTGCGCTGGCCTCCCGCAGCGGCCGCGGCGGTACGGCCCCGTCGGCCGTGGCCGTCCAGCTCGCCGAGGTGAAGGCCGACCTCGCCACCCAGCAGGCCTGGGCCACCGCGAAGAACTGAGCACGGCAGGGACGGCATCGGGGCGGGGAGCGGCCAGTACGCTCCCCGCCTTCCGGTTTCCGTGAGCTGGGTTACGTTGACGGGGGAGCACACCCGACCGACGAGGAGCCCAACGATGCCTTTCGCCCGGCTGGCCACAGCGACCACACCGACCGCCCACATCGGGCTCGGCCTGGCGGCGGTCGGCAGGCCCGGCTACATCAACCTCCACCGCGACCGTGATCTGCCCGCCGACCGCAGCGTCGCGGCGATGCGCGAACGCACCCACGAGCTGCTCGACGCCGCCTACGCACAGGGCGTCCGCTACTTCGACGTGGCCCGTTCCTACGGCCGTTCGGAGGAGTTCCTGGCCGACTGGCTGACCGCGCGGCCCGAGGCCGACGACGTCGTCGTCGGCAGCAAATGGGGCTACACCTACACCGCGGCATGGAGCGTCGAAGCCGAGGCGCACGAGGTCAAGGACCACAGCCTCGCCACGTTCCTGCGCCAGCGGGCCGAGACCGATGAGCTGCTCGGCGACCGCCTCGACCTCTACCAGATCCACTCGGTCACCGCCGACAGCCCGGCCCTCACCGACAAGGAGCTGCACGCCCGGCTGGCCGCGCTCGCCGCGGAGGGCATCAGCATCGGTCTTTCGGTCAGCGGCCCCGCCCAGGCGGACGCGATCCGCGCCGCCCTCGCCGTCACCGTCGACGGCGAGCCGCTCTTCAGCACCGTCCAGGCCACCTACAACGCCCTGGAGACCTCGGCCGGGGCGGCGCTCGCCGAGGCGCATGCCGCCGGACTCACCGTGATCGTCAAGGAGGCCATGGCCAACGGGCGGCTCGCCGGTACGGAGGCCCCCGCCGTGGTCCGGGAGATCGCCGCCGAAGCCGGCCTCGGCAGCGACGCGGTGGCGATGGCGTTCGTACTGCACCAGCCCTGGGCCGGGGTCGTGCTCTCCGGCGCGGCCACCGTCGACCAGCTCTCCGGGAACCTGCACGCGCCCCTCGTGGACCTCGACGAGGAGCGGCGCGCCCGCCTCGACGCACTGGTGGAGGAGCCCGAGGCGTACTGGCGCCACCGCGCCGGGCTGCGCTGGAGCTGACCCAGGAGCGCCGGCCGCCGTCCGTCACATCGGCGGGGTTCCGTACGTCAGTGCTGTGACGGCACACGACGGAGGAATGCGACTGTGGACGGACATGAGTTCCTGGCGGAGCGCTTCGAGGAGAACCGGAGCCGGCTGAAGGGCGTGGCCTACCGGATGCTCGGCTCGACCAGCGAGGCGGAGGACGCCGTCCAGGAGGCCTGGATCCGGCTCGGCCGCTCCGACGGCCTGGCGATCGAGAATCTGGGCGGCTGGCTGACGACGGTGGTCGGGCGGGTGTGCCTGGACATGCTCCGCTCCCGCCGCTCCCGCCGGGAGGAGCCCCTGGACACCGGGGTTCCCGAGGAACACGCCGGTGGTCCGGACCTCGGCGGCCGGCCGGGCACCGACCCCGAGCAGCAGGCGCTGATGGCCGACTCGGTCGGGATCGCGATGCTCGTCGTGCTCGAAACGCTCGACCCCGCCGAGCGGCTCGCCTTCGTGCTGCACGACATGTTCGCCGTGCCCTTCGACGAGATCGCCGGGGTCGTGGACCGCACCCCGGCCGCGGCCCGGCAGCTCGCCAGCCGGGCGCGGCGCCGGGTGCGGGGCGCGGAGCCGGGCCCGGACCCCTCTCTCGCCCGCAGGCGCGAGGTCGTCGCCGCCTTCCTGGCCGCCGCCCGCGACGGCGACTTCGAGGCCCTGGTGGCTGTGCTCGACCCGGACGTGGTGGTGCGGTCCGACACCGGCGGGGGCGGTGCCCCGGCCCTGGTGCGGGGCGCCGGGACGGTGGCCCGTCGGGCGACGATGTTCGCGCCGTTCGCGCGGTCGTCGCAGCAGGCACTGGTCGACGGGAAGCCGGCCGTCATCGCGGCGCGCGAGGGCGGGCGCTTCGCGGTCATGGTCTTCACGGTCGTCGGGGGGAAGGTCGTCGAGCTGTCCGTGATCAACGACCCGGCCCGCCTCCCCGGCCTCGATCTGACGGTCCTCAACGACTGACGGGCCCGGCCCGGCCGCTGCCGTCCGCCCACGCCGCGAGCGCCGCGAAGTCGGACGGCAGCAGTCCGGTCCAGGGGTCGACCCGGTGGAGCAGCGCCTCGGCGACCCCCTGGCCCAGGACCCACCGCCGGTCCTGCTCGGCGATCTCGTCGTCGACCCAGGCGAACGGCCGGCCGGCCGCGTACTCCACGACGTACTGCGTCTTCCAGTACGTGCCGTCCGGCGCGCTGCCGTGCATCGAGGGCCAGTCGATGTACGGCAGCGGGGGCAGCCCCAGCCGCGGCCCTATCCAGACGTTCGCCTCGTCCTTCCAGGTCGTCGCCCAGACCAGCTCGTACCGGCCGGCCAGGGCCAGCAGCGACTTGCCGTGCTCCGGGTTGAGGAGGACGGGAAGCGGATGGCCGTGGTCCCACCCCGTCGGCCGCGTCAGGTGCTTCGCATAACCATCCGGTGGCCGCGGGTGCGCGAGCGCCGCGTAGGGATTGAGCGGACCGTCGATGTCGATCAGCAGCAGCGGCTTCATGGCGCCATGGTCCTCCCTCCCCGCAAGGATGGGCACGCCTTTCTGGTGAGACATTGATGTCTCATATGGTCTATGCTCGTCTCATGAGTCTCGACCGTGAGCAGGTGCTGCGCAGCGCCGCCGCTCTGCTGACCCGCAAATCGACCGCCACCATGGACGAGGTCGCCAGAGCCGCAGGCATCGGGCGCGCCACCCTGCACCGGCACTTCGCCGGGCGGGACGCCCTGGTCAGAGCGCTGGAGAGCCTGGGTATCCAGGAGGTCGAAGCGGCCCTGGACGCCGCCGCGCTCGACGAGGGCCCCGCGCAGGACGCGCTGCGCCGCTTCGTCGCGGCCGTCGAGCCGAGCGCCGGACTGCTCTCCTTCCTCGTCACCGAGAACCAGCTCTTCGAGGGCGAAGGGCAGAACGAGGGCTGGAACCGCCTCGACGCCCGGGTCTCCGCCTTCTTCCGGCGCGGCCAGGAGCGCGGCGAATTCCGGATCGACCTCACCCCCGCCTGGCTGACCGAGGCCCTCTACGGGCTCATCTCGTCCGCCGCCTGGGCCGTCCAGGACGGCCGGGTCGCAAGCCAGGACTTCCAGTACATGATCGTCGAGTTGCTGCTCGGCGGTGCACGCCGGAGCGTGGAGCAATGAGCCGTATCGCACAACAGGTGGAAACCCCGAACGAGCTGCACCGCCCCGGGCGGTGGCTCGCCCTGGCCGTGCTCGTCCTCGCCGTACTGCTCGTGGCGATCGACGCCACCGTCCTCGGCCTCGCGACCCCCTTCCTCACCGAGGACCTCGAACCCACCGGCACCCAACTCCTGTGGATCGGCGACGTCTACTCCTTCGTCATCGCCGGACTCCTGGTCTCGATGGGCAGCCTCGGCGACCGCATCGGCCGCAAGAAGCTGCTGCTGTTCGGAGCGACGGCGTTCGGAGCGGTCTCGGTGCTCAACGCCTACGCGCACACCCCCGAGATGATGATCCTGGCGCGGGCACTGCTCGGTGTCGCGGGCGCCACCCTCATGCCGTCCACGCTCGCCCTGATCCGCAATCTCTTCCACGACCCGCGCGAGCGCAGCCTGGCCATCGGCATCTGGGGAGCGATGGCCTCGGCGGGCGCGGCCGTCGGACCCGTGGTCGGCGGACTGCTGCTGGAGCACTTCTGGTGGGGCTCGGTCTTCCTGATCAACCTGCCGGTGATGGCGGTCCTCGTGGTCGTCGGCGCCAAGATGATCCCCGAGTCCAAGAACCCCGCCCCGGGCCCCTGGGACCTGGTCAGCGTGGCGCTCTCCTTCATGGGCATGATCGGCGTCGTGTACGCCATCAAGGAGCTGGCGGCGCACGGCCCGAGCATCGGGACCATTGCCGCGGGTCTCGGCGGCGTGGCCGCACTCTGCTGGTTCGTACGCAGGCAACTCACGCTGCCCGCGCCCCTGCTGGACATGCGGCTCTTCCACCACCGGGGCTTCTCGGGCGCGGTCCTCGCCGACCTGCTGACCATCCTCGGCCTGTCCGGGCTGGTCTTCTTCCTCTCCCAGTTCCTCCAACTGGTGCAGGGGCGGGGCCCGCTGGAGGCCGGTCTCGCCGAACTGCCCGCGGCGGTCGGAGCGGTCGTCGCGGGTCTGATCGCCGGCCGGGCGGCCCGGCGCTTCTCGGTGCGCTCGGTGGTGACCGGCGGTCTCGGGGCGATCGGCCTGGCGCTCGCCGCGGTCACCCTGATCCACAAGGAGACCGCCTACCCGCTGATCGGCGCGGTGCTGCTCATCGTCGGAGTGGGTGCGGGCTTCGCCTTCACCGTCACCTCCGACGTGATCCTCTCCAGCGTCCCGAAGGAGCAGGCGGGCTCGGCCGGCGCGGTCTCCGAGACGGCGTACGAACTCGGCGCGGCCCTCGGCATCGCCCTGCTCGGCTCCATCGTCACCGGCGCCTACCAGACCTTCCAGTCGCCTGCGGGCACCCCGCCGGCCAACGCCGCCGCGGCGCACGAATCGCTGGGCGGCGCGGTCGAGGCGGCCCACGGTCTGCCGGCCCAGCAGGCACAGGCGCTGCTCGCCGCGGCGCAGGACTCGTTCGTCGAAGGACTGCGGCTCGCCGCGGGGGTCGGCGCGGCGGTCCTGCTGGCGACGGCCGTCGCCGCCTGGTTCCTGTTGCGCGGTCAGAAGCTGGAGGACGGCATCGTGCACCAGTAGCCCGCCCGGACGCGCGAAAGGGCCCGTACCACCGGGAAACCGGGGTACGGGCCCTTCCGTATGTCCTGCCGTCGGCGCCTCGCGCCTCAGCTCACGCCGCCTTGGCCTTCGTGGCGTAGATGTCGACGTACTCCTGACCGGAAAGCCGCATCACCTCGGCCATCACGGAGTCGGTCACCGCCCGCAGCACATAGCGGTCGCGGTCCATGCCCTCGTAGCGGGAGAACTCCATCGGCGTACCGAAGCGGACCGTCACCTTGCCGGGACGGGGCAGGCCGGACCCGCCGGGCTGCAGCTTGTCCGTGCCGATCATCGCGAACGGCACCACCGGCGCGCCCGTCATCAGCGTCAGCCGGGCGATGCCCGTACGGCCACGGTACAGACGGCCGTCGGGGGAGCGGGTGCCCTCGGGGTAGATGGCGAACGCCTTGCCCTCCTCCAGCACCCGACGGCCCGTCATCAGCGCCGCGACACCGCCGCGGCCGCCGTCCCGGTCCACCGGGATCATGCCGCAGCCGGTGAAGAACCAGGCCATCGCCCGGCCCTTGATCCCCTTGCCCGTCACGTACTCGTCCTTGCCGATGTAGAACACCGGCCGGTCGCAGCAGATCGGCATGATCATCGAGTCGATGAACGTCAGATGGTTGCCCGCGAGGATCACCGGACCGTCCCCGGGGATGTTCTCCACACCCTCCACCTGGGGGCGGAACATCAGGCGCAAGATCGGTCCGAGCACTGCCTTGATGAGTGCGTGTCGGGACAACGGTTCCTCCGGTGTAGTGGCCGGGCCGGCCGAGGAGCGGGATCGTGACGGTCCATGCAGGTGAGGACGATACTCGCGGGTACTCGCTGAACGCACATCGGGTTCACGGAGCGGATACGCGGTGTTGACATGAGTTTCCGCCATGTTCGTCCAGGAGCTGCCCCCACGACGGTACCGCTGCCTACGCTCGGGCCTCGCCCGACAGGTGCCAGACATCACACGCGAGGAGCATTCATGACTGAGCGCGCGCAGGCCGGTCCCGGCCGCAGAACCATGCTGGGAGCGGGAGCCGCCGTACTGGGCACGGCCGCCCTCGGACTGGCCGGCGGCCCGGCCTCCGCCGAAGGCGAGGCCGGCACCGCGGGACGCCACGGCGGTCACGGCTTCCGCCTCGACCTGCCGGTGCCCACCGTCATCGGACACCGCGGCACCAGCGGCTACCGGCCCGAGCACACCCTCGGCTCCTACCAGCTGGCCCTCGACATGGGCGCGCACGTGATCGAGCAGGACCTGGTGCCGACCAAGGACGGCCATCTCGTATGCCGTCACGAGAACGACATCACCGCCACCACCGATGTCTCCGAACACCCCGAGTTCGCGAGCCGCAGGACCACGAAGAAGGTCGACGGCGTCTCCCTCACCGGCTGGTTCACCGAGGACTTCACCCTCGCCGAACTGAAGACGCTGCGCGCCAAGGAGCGCATCCCCGGCACCCGCCAGAAGAACACGCTCTACGACGGCCGCTGGGAGATCCCCACCTTCGAGGAGGTCCTGCGCTGGGCCGACCGCGAGGGCCGCAGGCGCTCCAAGCCCGTCTGGCTGTACGTCGAGACCAAGCACCCCACCTACTTCCGCGGTCTCGGCCTCGGCCTCGAAGAGCCGCTCGCCAAGCTGCTGCGCCGCTACGGCCGGCACCGTCAGCAGTCGCCGCTCATCCTCCAGTCCTTCGAGCCCGGCAGCATCCAGCGGCTGGCGCGGCTCGTCGCGACCCCGCGCGTCGTGCTGCTCTCCGGTGCGGGCGAGCGCCCCTGGGACTTCGTCACGTCCGGTGACCCGCGCACGGTGGCGGACCTGGTGAAGCCCGAGGGGCTGAAGTGGATGGCCTCCTTCGCGCAGGGCATCGGCCCGACCCTGGACCTGGTCATCCCCAAGGACGCCTCGGGGCGGCTCACCGCACCCACCACGCTGGTCGAGGACGCGCACGACCAGGGCCTGGTCCTGCACCCCTACACCATGCGCAACGAGAACACCTTCCTGCCCGCCGACTTCCGGCGCGGCACGGACCCCAACGCCTACGGAGACGCGTTCGGCGCGTTCCGGGCGTACTTCGCGACGGGCATCGACGGAGTCTTCTCCGACAACCCCGACACGGCCCTGCTCGCCGCGGCGGACTTCGCCGCGAAGTGACAAAGCGTCAGCACCCGGCCGGGGCGTGCCCCGGTCGGGTGGTGCTCGCCCGGTACGGCAACCGGCCGCGGTCACGGGCGCGTCGGCCGGGACATGACGCTTCTCGATCTTGTTCCCGCAGGACCCGCCCCCGCGTCCCTGGTCCGTGACCTGCATCCGCTGGTGAGCGCCGAGGCCACGGCCGAGGCGGCCGCCTCCGTCACGGGCGCGGCGATCGAACCGGCCGATCTCGAACAGGCCGTCTGGCTGCGGCTGCTGGAGCGGCTCGCGGGGGAGGGGCCACCGGCCGACCCGGCCCGCTGGGTGCGCGAGGCCGTACGGGGAGAGGCTCGCAGGGCCCGCCGCACCGCCCGGCGCGAACGCCCCTACCGCGACGACACCGCAGCGGACCCGGCCGGCTGCCCCGAGCGGCTCGCCCTCGGCGCCGACGAACGCCGCGCGCTGCGCGCGGCGGTGGACCGGCTGCCCGGCAGGTGCGCCCGGCTGATGTCGGCGATGCTCGCGCCCAGCGATCCGACCTACCGGGAAATCGCAGGGAAGTTGGGTATGTCACAGGGGAGTTTGGGCCCGATCCGTTCCCGTTGCCTTGGATGTCTGCGCAGAATGCTCGCGGCGGAGGTTGCTGCTCCTGAACTGCGGGGAAAGGAGCGTTAGACAACCGGTGGATCAGGTGGGCGGAGGCATGCGCGGATGGGCATGAGCGTGATCATCTCGACGGCGACGGCACAGGACGCCGAACAGATCTTGAAACTCCAGTACCTCTGCTTCCAGAGCGAGGCGGAGCTGTACGGGAACTACCGGATCGACCCGCTCGTCCAGACCCTCGACTCGCTGCGCACCGAGATCGCCACCAACCTGGTGTTCGTGGCGCGGCTGGGCGACGAGGTCGTGGGCTCGGTCCGGGGAGCCGTCGGCACGGACGGTGCGGGCGAGATCGGCAGGCTCTGCGTCCACCCCCGGCTCCAGGGCCATGGTCTCGGTGCCCGGCTGCTGCGGGCGGCGGAGTCGGGACTCGCCGACGAGCGCTCGGCCACCCTGTTCCGGCTGCACACCGGTCATCGCAGCGAGAGCAATCTGCGGCTCTACCGGCGGGCGGGCTACGCCCCCGTGGGCAACGAGACCGGCAGGGACGGCGTCCTGATGATCCTTCTGGAGAAGGACGCCACCAAGCCCGTGTACGTGGCCAGCGCCTGAGCCGCTAGTTCTTCCGCGCCCGGCGCAGCCACATCATCCCGGTGACCGGCAGGATCACCGGGATGAACAGGTACCCCATGCCGAAGTCGGACCAGACGGTGGCGTCCGCGAACGCCGAAGGCTCCGCCATCGTCCAGGTCCCGACGACCAGCACGCCCAGCAGCTCGGCGGCGCAGCACACCAGCGCGGTCCGGCGCGCCCTCTCGCCCCCGCGCACCAGCGAGTACGTGATGAACCCGTACACGAGCGCGGCGACGGCGGACAGTACATAGGCGAGCGGCGCCCTGCCGAAGTCCAGGATCATCTGGACGATCGAGCGGGAGGCGGCCGCGACGGTGAACACCCCGTAGAACCAGACCAGTACCCGGCCGGGACCCGTGCCCAGATCGAAGGGCTGCTTCTCGCCGGTGGCCGCCGCGGGAGTGCGTTCGGTGTCGGTCACGGTCAGTTTCCCCAGATGTCGTAGAGCCGTACTTCGAGGACGGCCAGCACGACCGCGCCCGCCGCCACCGTCACCGAACCCCACCGGGTCCGCTCGGTCAGCGACAGGAAGCCGGCCGCGGGCACGGCGAGGAACGCCCCGATCAGATACGCGATGAAGATCGTCATGCCCTGCTCGGGCCGTTCGCCGCGGGACAACTGCACGATGCCCACCACCAGCTGTGCCAGCGCCAGCAGCGAGACCACGGCCATCCCGATGAAGTGCCAGTCCTTGGTCGGCTGATCGCGGTACGCGGCGAATCCGCACCAGGCGGCGAGGGCGAGCGCGGTCACGGCGACCGCGACCGTCAGGGCGTCAAGCATGAGCCGAGGGTATTACGGAGCGGACGGCCCCCTGTGTGCGCCCCCGCTCCCGTCCGCGTGCGCCCCCGCCGCCGGGCCGCGAGGGCGGACGGGCGGCAGGGCGGAGGGTCGTGGCCTTGGCCACAGCCCGGAACCCGCTCCTGGCCGGTCGCGGATGCGGTCATCGATGCCCTCCCTGTTGTGTCGGTGCAGGTCACAGCGGTGTGGGCGGAGAATTCGACAACCGGTCGAACCGGCTCGCGACACCATCCACGCCTGTCCGCTATTCGGACAGACGGATCGGGCGGATCGTTACGTCTGTTTTACTTGGGCCATGACCACGACGAGCAGCCGCATCCTTGCGACCGAGGCGAACACGACGCCCGGTGCTCGTTGTATGTGTCGAATGCGCACCTTCTGAGGGCCCCCCGCTCCTCGCGCCCCGAAGCGAGACCGAGCCCGGCCGTCCGCATCCGGCGGAACGAGCCCGCCCCGCACCGCCGCCCGGCCACCTGCCGCTGCGAGCCGTGCCGGGACCCCGCTCGGAACGTCCGATCGGAACGTCCGAAACAGTCTCATCAGACGAATGCCCCGTGCCCGGCGGACACCGCGCCGCGCACTCGACAGTGACGGAAACCCTGTGATCACCACTTCGGGCCTCACGAAGGTCTATCAGTCGCGCGGCCGGGAGGTCACCGCCCTGGACGGCGTCGACCTGCACGTCCGCGAGGGCGAGGTGTACGGCGTCATCGGACAGAGCGGCGCCGGCAAGTCCTCCCTGATCCGCTGCATCAACCTCCTGGAACGCCCCACCTCCGGCACCGTGACCGTGGCCGGCCAGGACCTCACCGCACTCGCCGGACGCGGCCGCCGGGCCGGCAGGGAACTGCGCGAGGCGCGCAGCCGCATCGGCATGGTCTTCCAGCACTTCAACCTGCTGGCCTCCCGCACGGTTCAGGACAACGTCGAACTCCCGCTGGAGATCCTCGGCGTCTCCGGCCGGGACCGCTCCCGCAAGGCCCTCGAACTCCTCGGCCTGGTAGGCCTCGCCGACAAGGCCAAGGCCTACCCCGGCCAGCTCTCCGGCGGCCAGAAGCAGCGCGTCGGCATCGCCCGCGCCCTGGCCGGCGACCCCAAGGTGCTGCTCTCCGACGAGGCGACCTCGGCCCTCGACCCCGAGACCACCCGCTCCATCCTCCAGCTGCTGCGCGACCTCAACCAGCAGCTCGGCCTGACCGTCCTGCTCATCACGCACGAGATGGACGTCGTCAAGACGATCTGCGACTCCGCCGCGCTGATGCAGAAGGGACGCGTCGTCGAGTCCGGCACCGTCGGCGAACTGCTCGCCACCCCCGGCTCCGAGCTGGCCCACGAACTGTTCCCCGTCGGCGGTACGGCCTCCGGCCCCGAGTGCACGGTCGTCGACGTCACCTTCCACGGCGACGCGGCCGGCCGGCCGGTGATCTCCCAGCTCTCGCGCACGTACAACATCGACATCTCGATCCTGGGCGCCGCGATGGACACCGTCGGCGGCAAGCAGATCGGCCGGATGCGCATCGAGCTGCCCGGCCGCTTCGAGGAGAACGTCGTCCCGATCGGCTTCCTGCGCGAGCAGGGCCTCCAGGCCGAGGTCGTGACGGACGACGACCCCGCCGTCCCCGTACAGACCCCCGCCCCGCTCACCGAGGAGGTGGCGAAGTGACCTGGTCCGAAATGCAGCCGCTGCTCACCCAGGGAACCATCGACACCCTCTACATGGTGCTCTGGTCCACGGTCGTCACCGTGCTCGTGGGACTGCCGCTCGGGGTCCTGCTGGTCCTCACCGACAAGGGCGGACTGCTCCAGAACACCCCGGTGAACAAGGTCATCGGGGTGATCGTGAACATCGGCCGCTCGCTGCCGTTCATCATCCTGCTGATCGCCCTGATCCCCTTCACCACCTGGGTCGTCGGCACCTTCATCGGCCCGTCCGCGATGATCGTTCCGCTCTCCGTCGGCGCCATCCCGTTCTTCGCCCGGCTCGTCGAGACCGCCGTCCGCGAGGTCGACCACGGGCTCGTCGAGGCCGTCCAGTCGATGGGCGGGTCCATCCCGACGATCGTCCGCAAGGTCCTGCTGCCGCAGGCGCTGCCCTCGCTCATCTCGGGCGTCACCACGACCGTCATCGTGCTCATCGGCTACTCCGCGATGGCCGGCGCGGTCGGCGGCGAAGGGCTCGGCTCCAAGGCCGTCACCTACGGATTCCAGCGCTTCGACAACCAGTTCATGCTCATCACCGTCGCGCTGCTGATCGTCATCGTGACCGTGATCCAGCTGATCGGCGACCTGGCCGTGCGCCTGCTCGCCCGCCGGGGCCGCACCGCCTCCTGAGACCTCCTCTCCGCTCACAAGCCCGAACTCCTTGTCCGGGCGCACCACCCTCACCACCAGAAAGAGGCACTTTTCGTGCGCAGGAACATCAAGATCACCGCCGCCGCCGCCACCGCCGCCATCGCCCTCGGCCTCACCGCCTGCGGCACGTCGTCCGACCCGGGCGCCAAGGGCGAGACCGGTGCCAAGGCCGACACCTCCAAGTCGCTCGTCGTCGCCGCGTCCCCGACGCCGCACGCCGACATCCTGGACTTCGTCAAGAAGAACCTGGCCGAGAAGGCGGGCCTCAAGCTGGAGGTCAAGGAGTTCACGGACTACGTCCTGCCGAACACCGCCACCGAGACCGGCCAGGTCGACGCCAACTTCTTCCAGCACCAGCCGTACCTCGACGACTTCAACAAGAAGAAGAACACCCACCTCGTCTCGGTCGGCACCGTCCACCTGGAGCCCCTCGGCCTGTACTCCAAGAAGGTCAAGGACCTGAAGGACATCAAGGCCGGCCAGACCGTCGCCGTCCCCAACGACACCACCAACGAGGGCCGCGCCCTCCAGCTACTCGCCGAGAACGGCCTCATCACCCTCAAGGCCGGCGTCGGCACCAGCGCCAAGCTGAGCGACATCACCGACAAGAAGGGCCTGGAGTTCAAGGAGCTGGAGGCCGCCACCGTGCCCCGCGCCCTGAACGACGTCGACGCCGCCGTCATCAACGGCAACTACGCCATCGAGGCCGACCTCAAGCCCGCCAAGGACGCCCTCGTGCTCGAAAAGGCCGACGGCAACCCCTACGCGAACATCATCGCCGTGAAGAAGGGCAACGAGCAGGACCCCCGCATCCAGAAGCTCGTGAAGCTCCTGCACTCCGACGAGGTCAAGAAGTTCATCGAGGACACCTACCAGGGATCCGTCGTCCCCGCCTTCGGCACCGCCGCCAAGTCCTGACACCCGTACGGCATTTGTCCCAGGAGCCCCGCGCACCCCACCGAGGGGGGCGCGGGGCTCCGTCGTGCGGACCCGACCATGCACGGCATGCGGCCGATGCTGCATGCTGTGCCTTTAACGGTCTTCGGTATGGAGCTGCGCATGACTTCCACCTTTCCGGACATCTCCATCAGCACGGATCGGTTGGTGCTGCGCCCCTTCGACATGGCGGACGTCCCCGCGTACATCGAGATGATGAACGACGAACTCGTCGTCGCCTGGACCGAGGCACCCCACCCCTACACCCAGGTCGACGCCGAACGCTGGGTCCGCAGGATCGCCCCCGCCCAGCGCACCACCGGTGACGGCATCGTCCTCGCCGTCACCGAGTTCCTCACCCAGCGGCTCGTCGGCTCGGTCCGGCTCCGCAACACCGACTGGCGCACCCTCTCCACCGAGGTCTCCTACATCACCGCCCCGTGGGCCCGCGGCGAGGGCTACGCCACCGAGTCCGTACTGGCCGTGGCCCAGTGGCTCTTCCGCGACCAGGGCTTCGAGCGCATCGAACTGCGCACCGCCGCCGACAACACCTCCTCCCAGCAGGTCGCCCAGAAGCTCGGCTGCATCAGCGAGGGCGTCCTGCGCAACGCCCGCATAGCGCGCACCCGGACCGAGAACGGCACGGACGGAGGCTGGACCGACATCAGGACCGACCTGATCGTCTGGGGCCTGCTCCCCGAGGACCTCGAAGGCGTCGCCGAGCAGCTCGCCGACGCGGGCGGCTACGGCGCCTACAACGACTGGAACTGACCCCCGGAAGGGGCCCTGACGCCCTTCTGGTACGGACCGGGTACTCTCGCTCTGCCCCACTTCACCACCATCCCCACCTGCGACGACTCCAGGAGACTGACGACAGATGGCCGATCGGGTCACCGTGATCGGCTGGGACGGCTCACCACTGACCGAAGTGGCCACGGCCGCCCTCTCGGCCGCCACGCTCGTCGCCGGAGCCGCCCACCACCTCGCACTCCCCGAAGTCCCGGCGAACGCCGAACGGATCCGCCTGGGCTCCATCGACCTGGCCGCCCGCCGGATCGCCGGCCACCGCGGCAGCGCCGTGGTCCTCGCCGACGGGGACCCGGGCTTCTTCGGCGTCGTACGCAACCTCCGCGCACCCGAACACGGCCTGGAGGTCGAGGTCGTCCCGGCCGTGTCCTCCGTCGCCGCCGCGTTCGCCCGCGCGGGAATGCCGTGGGAGGACGCCCAGACGGTCGTCGCCCACCCCCGCACCCTGCGCCGCGCCGTCAACGTCTGCCGCGCCCACCACAAGGTCGCCGTGCTCACCTCGCCGGGCGCGGGCCCCGCCGAACTCGCCCTGCTCCTGGAGGGCGTGCACCGCACCTTCGTCATCTGCGAGGAGCTCGGCACCGCCCGCGAACAGGTCACCGTCGTCACCTCCGACAAGGCCGCCGACCACGTCTGGCGCGACCCCAACGTGGTCATCGTCATCGGCAGCGGCCCCGAACCGCAGGCCACCGGCGCCTGGATCGCCGGCCGTCACCCCGCCCACCCCCAGGGCGTACGCGGCTGGGCGCTGCCCCCGCAGGCCTACGCGAGCAGCGCCACCGAGGGCGGCCGGAACAGCGGCGAGGGCGAGTCCCCGGGGCTGCGCGCCGCCCAACTGGCCCGCCTGGGCCCCCGGACCGGCGACCTCCTCTGGGACATCGGCTCCGGCAGCGGGGCCCTCGCGGTGGAGGCAGCCCGCTTCGGCTCGGCGGTCCTGGCCGTCGACAGCGACCCGGCGGCCTGCGCCCGTACCGCGGCGGCGGCGCGGGTGTTCGGAGTCCAGCTCCAGGTCGTCGAGGGCCGGGCTCCCCATGTGCTGGAACGGCTGCCGGAACCCGATGTCGTACGGATCGGGGGCGGCGGGGTCCCCGTCGTCACCGCCGTCACCGAACGGCGGCCGGAACGCATCGTGACCCATGCCTCGACGCGGGACGAGGCCGAGGCGCTCGGAGCCGCCCTGAGCGCGAACGGATACACCGTCCGCTGCTCGCTCCTCCAGTCCGTCGAACTCGACACGGCCGCCTGGTCGGAGCGCGAACGCTCGGTCGTGTTCCTCCTCTCGGCGCTGCGCTCCGACCTCGCCCCGTGACCCGGTCGGCGTACAGCGGGAGGTAGGCTGGCCGATCGTTGTACCGCGCCCGGACGTTCGTCGCTTCGTTCGTCAATGTCCGGAAAAGAGGACCGTTTTGGCCCCCGTTGTGGTACGGCGGAACCGGGGGGTGCGCGACGTGGCGCAGTCCACAGCGGGCCGTGGCGAAATGAGCTGCCGCGGCGGCGAACGGCCGCGAGAATGCAGTATGTCCGCGACCGATTCGTGCCGCGCGGCGAGCCCGCTCGTTCTTGTTGACGAGCGCCGGCGTGCCGTGTTCGGGCGTCCCGGGCGAAGGGCCGAAGGAGCACTGACGATGGGCGAGGGGTACGCATGAGTGACACCGGCCAGATCCCGGGTGAGGGACTGCCGGAGAACGCAGGCACGGTGGAGCAGCCGGGCGTCGCCGCCCCGGATGCCTACACCTACCTCGCTCCCTCCGAGCATGTCTCCGAGGACGACGACATCCTCCTGATGCCGAGCCCGCAGGGAGCCTGGAGCGACCCGCAGGCCGTACCGGCCCCGGGCCAGTACCCCGAGGGCGTCGCCGCCCAGGCCCAGGTGCCCGGACAGGCCGCCTACCAGGCCCCGCCCGTGGCACAGCCCTACGCCCAGCCGGCCGGCGAGGCCCCCGCGCAGCCCCAGGGGCCCGTTCAGGTCCAGGTGCAGGAGCTCCCGCTCCAGGCTCAGGCCGCGGACGTGTACGCGGCCCAGCAGGCGGTGGCGGAGTCGCTGCCCGAGGCGGGCCAGGGGACCCATGAGTCCGGCGGCCGCGACTCCGGTTCGGTCGACCTGAGGGGCGTACGGATTCCGTCGCCCGCCCCGGCCCCCGCTCCGGCGGCCCAGCCGCAGGCCCAGGCCCCGGTGCGCCGTCCGCTGCACCGCGGCCCGGTCGCCGCCGACGGCGCGCCGTCGTACGGCGGGCCGGCGACCGGCGGAGTGGTGCGTTCGCTCGCCGACCGCGGCCCCGCGGGCGCGCCCCAGGCACAGGTCCGGCCCCAGGCCTCCGCGCGGCACGCCGGTCCGCCGACCACCGGCCCGGAGTACTTCGAGATGCCGGCCGAGGACGCGTCCGCGCTGCCGGGCCCGCAGCTCGGGGAGATCCTGCCGCAGGGCGGCAGCCCGTGGGGGGCCCAGGCACCGCAGCCGGAGGCCGCACCGGTGGCGGCAGAACCGGCCGTCGCGGAAACGGCCGTCGTCGTCGAACCGGTCGTCGAGGAGACGGCCGTCGTCGTCGAACCGGTCGTCGAGGAGACGGCCGTCGTCGTCGAACCGGCCGTCGCGGGGCAGGTCGCTCCGGAACCCGTTGCCGAGCCGGTGCGAGAGTCCCAGCCGGTTCAGTCCGCTCCGGTCGTGGAACCGGAGGCCGCGGTCGCCCCGGCCGCCGAGCCGGTACCGGCCGTGGCCGGAACACCCGCCGACATCCCCGCCGAAGTCTCCGCCGATGCCGGGGCCCCCGCCGAAGAGATCACGCCGCAGGACACCGCGGAAGCCGCTCCCATGGGCCTGTTCGTGCCCGTGGAGGGTTCGGTGCCGACGACTCCGCACCTGGCGCCGACGCCCGTCGTCGAGCAGACCGTCGAGGCGGAGCCCGCGACCGGACCCGAGGCCGAGCCGGAGCCCGAGGCCGAGCGTGTGCCGATCGCCATGGAGCCCGTGCAGGTGCCCCGGCCGGAGATCGCCGAGGCCCAGCAGGAGCAGTCGGTGGAGGCCGAGGAGGCCGTCGAGCTCCCCGCGCACGCCGAACCGGCCGAGCTCGTCGCGAGCGCCGAGGCCGTCGAGGCTGCCGAACCCGTCGTGAATGCCGACGCGGTCGTGCACGCGATGCCCGCCGAAGCCCCCGTGCCGGTCCCCGTTCCCGCCCCCGAGGCCGGGGTTCCGACGGTGCCCGAGCCGGAGGCCGGACAGGGCCCGGAGGTCGTCGAGACCCCCGGCACCACGGCCCCCGCGGACATCGTGGACGGTGCGGAAACCGCCCCGGTCGCGGAGCCCGCAGCGGCGGCGGCCGTGGCGACGGATGCCCCCGAGGCCCCCGAGGCCGGGCACCTGGAATCCGTGGAGCCCGGGGCACAGCCCCAGGAGCCCGCCGAGGCGGACGCCCCCGAGGCCGAGGCTCCCGCCGGCCCGCCGGCCCCCGGCTACGACGACGCCGAGCGCGAGGCGGTGCTCCGTGTCATGCGTGAGCGCCGCGACATCCGCAACGGCTTCCGCAGCGACCCCATCCCGCACGAGGTCCTGCTCCGCGTCCTCGAAGCCGCGCACACGGCGCCCAGCGTCGGTCACTCGCAGCCCTGGGACTTCGTCGTCATCCGCTCGGCGGAGACCCGTCGCTCCATGCACGAACTGGCGCAGCGTCAGCGCGACGCCTACGCCAAGTCGCTGCCCAAGGGGCGGGCCAAGCAGTTCAAGGAACTGAAGATCGAGGCCATCCTCGACACCCCGGTGAACATCGTCGTCACCGCCGACCCCACCCGGGGCGGCCGGCACACCCTCGGCCGGCACACCCAGCCGCAGATGGCCCCGTACTCCTCCGCGCTCGCCGTCGAGAACCTCTGGCTCGCCGCGCGCGCCGAGGGACTCGGCGTCGGCTGGGTCAGCTTCTTCGACGAGCGCGAGATGGTCCGTGCCCTGGGCCTGCCCGAGCACCTCGAAGTCGTCGCCTACCTGTGCGTGGGTTACGTCGACGAGTTCCCCGAGGAACCCGAGCTGATGCAGGCGGGCTGGTCCAAGCGGCGCCCGCTGTCCTGGGTGGTCCACGAGGAGACCTACGGCCGCCGTGCCCTGCCCGGCGAGGAGCCGCACGACCTGCTCCAGGAGACCATCTCCAACATCCGCCCGCTGGACGCCAAGGCGCTCGGCGAGGCATGGGAACGCCAGAAGCGGATGACCAAGCCGGCCGGCGCGCTCGGCATGCTGGAGATCATCTCGGCGCAGCTGTCCGGGCTCTCCCGGATGTGCCCGCCGCCGATCCCCGAGCCCGCGGCCGTCGCGATCTTCGCGGGCGATCACGGAGTGCACGCCCAGGGCGTCACGGCCTGGCCGCAGGAGGTCACCGGCCAGATGGTCGCCAACTTCCTCGGCGGCGGCGCGGTCTGCAACGCCTTCGCGGCCCAGGTCGGCGCCGAGGTGTGCGTGGTCGACGTCGGCGTGGCCATGGAACTGCCCGCGACACCCGGCCTCCTGCCCCGCAAGGTGCGCGCCGGTACGGCGGACTTCACGACCGGTCCCGCGCTCACCCGCGAAGAGGTGCTCGCGGCGATCGAGGTCGGCATCGAGACCGCCCGCGATCTGGTCGCTGCGGGCAACAAGGGCCTGCTCACCGGTGAGATGGGGATCGCCAACACCACGGCGTCGGCCGCCCTGATCTGTGTGTACACGGGCATGGACCCGGCCGAGGTGACCGGACGCGGCACCGGCATCAACGACGAGATGCACGCCCGCAAGGTGGACGTGGTCCGTCGCGCCCTCGAACTCCACCAGCCCGACCCGGCCGACCCGATCGGTGTCCTGGCGGCGGTCGGCGGCCTGGAGCACGCCGCGATGGCCGGATTCCTGCTGGGCGGCGCCTCGCTCCGTACGCCCGTCATCCTCGACGGCGTGAGCGCGGGCGCCGCGGCCCTGGTCGCCCGGGCGATCGCCCCGGAGGCCCTGGCCGCCTGCATCGCGGGCCACCGCAGCGCCGAGCCCGGCCATGTGGCCGCGCTGAACAAGCTGGGCCTGCGCCCGCTGGTCGACCTCGACCTCCGCCTCGGCGAGGGAACCGGTGCGCTGCTGGCGCTCCCGATCGTGCAGAGCGCGGCGCGCGCGATGCACGAGGTCGCGACGTTCGACTCGGCGGGCGTGACGGAGAAGTAGACCGGACCCCGCTCCTCAAGCCCCTCCGGCGGGTGAGGAGCGGGGTCCGGGGCGCGGCCCCGGTCGAGGGGCGGGGAAGGGACGGCCCGCCGCCGTCGCCCGCTCCGCCACCGCAGTGCCCGCCACGGCCCCCGGCGCACCCCGTATCGTGGACCCGCCCCCATAAAACCGCACGTCACAGCCGCTCCACCGTCGCAGCGGCCCGCACTTCGCATCGCACGAGGAGTCCGCACCGCCATGGCCGAGCACGCCGATCACCCCGCGTACCCCGTCGGACTGCGTCTGAGCGGGCGCCGCGTCGTCGTCGTAGGCGGCGGCCAGGTCGCGCAGCGCCGCCTCCCGGCGCTCATCGCGGCGGGCGCCGACATCACCCTCGTATCGCCGTCCGCGACCCCGTCCGTCGAGGCGATGGCCGACGCCGGAGAGATCCGCTGGGAGCGCCGCCGCTACGAGGACGGCGACCTCGCCGACACCTGGTACGCGCTCATCGCCTCCGACGACGATGCCGCCAACGATGCCGCGTCCGCCGAGGCCGAGCGCACCCGTACCTGGTGCGTGCGCAGCGACAACGCCGATGTGGCCACCGCCTGGACCCCGGCCACCGGCCGCAGCGAGGGCGTGACCGTCGCCGTCCTCTCCACCGACGCCCAGGGCCGCGACCCGCGCCACTCCGCCGCCGTCCGCGACGCCATCGTCGAGGGACTGCGCGACGGCACGCTCGCCGCCCCGCACCACCGCACCCGGCCCGCCCCCGGTGTCTCCCTGGTCGGCGGCGGCCCCGGCGACCCCGACCTGATCACCGTGCGCGGCCGCCGTCTCCTCGCCGAGGCCGACGTCGTCATCGCCGACCGGCTCGGCCCCCGCGACCTGCTCGACGAACTGCCGCCGCACGTCCAGGTGATCGACGCGGCGAAGATCCCGTACGGCCGCTTCATGGCGCAGGAGGCGATCAACCAGGCGCTCATCGAGCACGCCAAGGCCGGCAAGGCCGTCGTGCGGCTCAAGGGCGGCGACCCGTTCGTCTTCGGCCGGGGCATGGAGGAGGCCCAGGCGCTCGCCGCCGAAGGCATCCCGTGCACCGTCGTCCCCGGCATCTCCAGCTCGATCTCCGTACCCGGCGCGGCCGGAATCCCCGTCACCCACCGCGGCGTCGCCCATGAGTTCACCGTCGTCAGCGGTCATGTCGCGCCCGACGACGAGCGTTCGCTGGTCGACTGGGCGGCGCTCGCACAGCTGCGCGGCACCCTGGTGCTGCTGATGGCCGTCGACAAGATCGGCGCCATCGCGAAGGCCCTCGTGGCCCACGGAAAGTCCCCGGACACCCCGGTCGCCCTGGTCCAGGAGGGCACCACGGCATCCCAGCGCCGTGTCGACGCGACCTTGGCGACCGTCGCCGAACGGGCCGCCGCCGAAGACGTACGCCCCCCGGCCGTCATCGTCATCGGCGACGTCGTCGCGGTCGGCACCGGCGCCGCACCGCGCCCCGCCGGGTAACCGGCCCGGACACCGCCCGCACCACCCCGCAGAGTAACCAGCGGTAACGGATCTTCTTCCGAGCCGTTGGCACCACACACCGGACAAGGCAGTATCGAACCCGTGGCTGATCTCATCACCGTCGACGACCCCGACGACCCGCGCCTGCGCGACTACACCGGGCTGACCGATGTCGAACTCCGGCGCAGGCGGGAGCCCGCCGAGGGCCTCTTCATCGCCGAGGGCGAGAAGGTCATCAGACGCGCCAGGCACGCCGGGTACGAGATGCGGTCGATGCTGCTCTCGGCGAAGTGGGTCGACCTGATGCGCGACGTGATCGACGAGGTCCCGGCCCCGGTGTACTCGGTCAGCCCCGAGCTCGCCGAGCGCGTCACCGGCTACCACGTCCACCGCGGTGCCCTCGCCTCGATGCAGCGCAAACCGCTGCCGACCCCGGACGAGCTGCTGACGACGGCCCGCCGGGTGGTCGTCATGGAGGCCGTCAACGACCACACCAACATCGGGGCGATCTTCCGCAGCGCCGCCGCCCTCGGCATGGACGCCGTCCTGCTCTCCCCGGACTGCGCGGACCCGCTCTACCGGCGCTCCGTCAAGGTCTCGATGGGCGCGGTCTTCTCCGTCCCCTACGCCCGCCTCGCCACCTGGCCCAAGGACCTGGAGGCCGTACGGGAAGCGGGCTTCAGACTCCTCGCGCTGACCCCGGACGAGAAGGCCGGCAGCATCGACGAGGCGGCACCGCACCGGATGGACAAGGTGGCCCTGATGCTGGGCGCCGAGGGCGACGGCCTCTCCACCCGGGCCCTGGTCGCCGCCGACGAATGGGTACGCATCCCGATGGCGCACGGCGTCGACTCGCTCAACGTGGGAGCGGCCGCGGCGGTCGCGTTCTACGCGGTGGCATCGGGCCGTCCGGAGAACTGACCGGCTACGGGAGCTGCCGGTCCCGGACCGGGCTCTCGACCTGGGTCTGGGTGCTCGTCCCGGGTCGGCTCGGATCCGTACCCAGCCCGCGGGACGGCCCCTGACAGCCCTGGGCCGCCGCGATGCCGAGCGCCACCAGCAGCGTCACCACCACGAAGACGACGAGCCGCTGCCTCAGCAGCCGCGGATTGGCGGGCCGCAGCCCCGCCGACGTCGGACGGGCCCCGGGCCGGGTGCCCGGCCGGCCGTTCGTCCCGTTCGTACCCTGCGGACGCCTGCCGGACCGGGTGGTACTGCGGGGCTGCTGCTGACGCGGGCGCGAACCACCCGTCCGGGGCGCCCCGGACCGCGAGGACGAGGACGGCCTGCTGCCCTGGGGCTGCTTCTGCTTCTGCTGACGGGGCGCGGGAGGAGCCGATCGCCGCGTCTGCTGCTCGGTGTACGGGCCGTCGAGGCGGCCGGTCGGCCGGTCCAGCTCCTGCGCCGAACGCTGCACGGGCGGCCGGCTCTCGTGCAGCCCCTGCGCCTCGCGTGCCGCGATCTCCTTGAGCCGCATGGAGAGTTGGAGCGTGCTCGGCCGCTCCTCGGGATCCTTGGCCAGACAGGCGCTCACCAGCGGCGCCAGCGCGTCGTGCACATCGTGCAGCTGGGGCTCCTCGTGCACCACGCGGTACAGCATCACCTCGGAACTGCCGTGCCCGAAGGGCGAATCGGCCATGGCCGCGTACGCCAGCGTGGCCCCGAGCGAGAACACGTCGGTCGCGGGTGTCACGGCCGCGCCGCGCACCTGCTCGGGCGCGAGGAACCCCGGCGAGCCCACCGCCGTACCGACATGGGTGAGGGTGGAGGCCCCGGTCGCCCAGGCGATCCCGAAGTCGATGATCCGGGGACCCTTGGGAGAGAGCAGGATGTTCGACGGCTTCAGGTCACGGTGGACGACACCGGCCTCGTGCACCGCCACCAGGCCCTCGGAGAGCGCGGCCCCGATCGAGGCGACCTCGGCGGCCGACAGCGGTCCCTCCTCGGCCACCTTGTCGTGCAGCGAGGGCCCCGGGACATACTGCGTGGCGAACCACGGACGGTCCGCCTCCAGGTCCGCGGCCACCAGGCGCGCCGTGCAGCCGCCGCGGATCCGCCGGGCGGCGGACACCTCGCGCGCGAAACGGGAGCGGAACTCCTGGTCCTCCGCCAGATCGGGGCGGATCACCTTGAGGGCCACCCGCTGCCCCCGCCGGTCCGAACCCAGGTAGACGACACCCATGCCGCCCGCCCCGAGCCGCCGGTGCAGCCTGAACGAGCCGACGACACGCGGGTCCTCGCGCCGGAGCCGCATCATCGCCATGTCTGCCCATCCCCGCTGCCTGGTCCGCCTGACGAGGCACAGCTTACGTACCCGGCGCCCGGGGCGCTCAGAGGCCGCGCCCTCACCGGTCGATCGATTGTCGGTGCGCGGCGCGGCCCATGACGGGGCGTACAGCCGGCACGGATTCGGTGCCGGCCGCGTCCGGACGCCAAGGCGGTTGCGGGGAAGGGGGGTTGGAGCCCGCCCCGGCCGGGCCGGTGGCACGGCGTGGACCCCGGTCCGGACGCCGCCGAGCGGCCTCCACCGGCACACCGGGGCCGGCGCCCGGGGACCGGGGGAGCGGAGCGTGAGCGAGGTCACGGCAACTGCGGCCGTACGCCTCGTGGGCCGCACCGTCCAACGAATCCGGCGCCGCCGGAAGTTCGCCGCAACCCCTCCGGGATGTCCCCCGGGATCAGGTGCCCGGTCTCCACCCAGGGGAGTACATCCACGGCCCGGGGCTCATCCTCCGGGAGGCCCGGCAATCGGTACGCGGGCATGACGCCCCGCGCCCCGCGCCTCCCTAATGTTGAGGTCAAGCGGCGGGCGCAGCACTCGTCCCCCGAGGTCACACGCCCGCCGCCCCTATATACGAGTCGGGAGAGGAACCATGGCGGACACGGCAACGCGGACCCTGATCCGCACGGGACGCAGGGCCCGTGCCCCGTTCGGCAGCCGCCCGTCCTCCGGCACCCGCCACCCCCTGGTGGCGACGGCGATGGTTCTTCCCCTGGCGACCCTGCTCGTAGTCGTCTTCGGCGGCTGGGACGCAGTGGTCACACAGGCGTCGTCCGTGGGCGTGATGCTGGGGCGCTGAGCGGCGCCCCGGGTCCGGAAGAGCGGTCCGGACCGGGACATCCGGCCAACAACCCCGTGGGGACGGGGGTGCGGCGGACGGCAGCGTTTGTCCGGTCAGCTGGGGAGCTGACCGGACATCGCGCTGTCCGGGCCCGTTCACGTCGTACGCTCATCGGCGGGCCCGGCGCGGACCGGCCGCCCGCACCTGTTCGCCACCGGGGGAGACCGTGACCACCGCAGTCGTACGCGAGCTGGGCTCCCTCGCCCACCGGGCCGCCCACCCCCGCTCCGGGGAACCCTGTGCCTGCCCGCCCCCGGCCGTGCTCGCGGACCGTCCGGACGGCACGGTGGTCCGCAGCGGGGCCGTCGTCGCCAAGGCCCACGCCCCCGGCACGGACACCTCCGGCCTGCTCACCCGCCTCGGCCTCGCGTACGACCCGCGCCTGACCGGCATCCTGCTCGCCCCGCTGGAACCCCACCCCGCCCCACCCCTCGACGACCGCCCCGTCACCCTGTGGCCCCATGGCCTTCCCGTCGACCCCGCCGACCCCGACGCCGCTCCGTGGGAAGAGGCCGGCGAACTGCTGGCCGGACTGCACCGGACCCCGGCCCCGCCCGCCCTCGCGCTCCCGCCCATGCGCGGCCCCGCGAAGGCCGCGCTCGCCGTCGCCCGGATGCGCACCGCCCGGCCGGCCGACCCGGCCACCGTCCCCGTACTCGAAGCCTGGCACCGCCTGCCGGCCTGGGCCCGCGACGAGGCCACCGCACCCGCCCACCGTGCGCACTTCCTCTGCCACGGCGATCTGCACCTGGGCCAGCTCGTCCGGCACCCTGCCCCGCACGGACCCTGGCTGCTCATCGACATCGACGACGCCGGTCTCGGCGACCCCGCCTGGGACCTCGCCCGCCCCGCCGCCTGGTACGCCGCCGGGATCCTGCCCCCCGAGGTCTGGCTCCGTTTCCTGGACGCCTACCGGGCGGCGGGCGGCCCCGCCGTGCGCGCCGGGGGCGACCCCTGGCCGGAGCTGGATGTGCCGGCCCGCGCCCTGACCGTCCAGACCGCCGCGCTGGCGTTCGCCAAGTCCGCGACGGAGGGCCGGATTCCGGACGAGGTGGAGCAGGCGATGATCGATGCCTGTGCCCGAATCGCATCCCTCCCGCCCGAGTTGGGCGCCGGACACCCGTCGTAGGCTGAACCGACCGTCGGCGGGCCTGAATTCCGGCGACGGCGACCCGACGGCGAGGAGTGAGCCGAACGATGCAGTGTCCCAAGTGCCACGCGCAGATGCACACGTACAACCGCAACGGCATACAGATCGAGCAGTGCAGCGGCTGCCGGGGAATCTTCCTCGACTACGGCGAGCTGGAGTCCCTCACCCGTATCGAGGCGCAGTGGACGCAGCAGGCTCCGCCCGCCCCGCCCGCCCCGCAGGCCTATCCGGCCGCCCCGGCACCCGCCTGGGGAGCTCCGCAGTACCAGGGCGGCCACCACGGCGGTCACTACCGGCACAAGAGCTTCGGCCGCATGCTCTTCTCGTCCTGAACGGTCCGACTCGTCCTGAACGGGCCGGCACCGGCGAGTGCCTGACCGCGGGCCCGGACGCCTTCCGTCCGGGCCGTGCCGGTGCCCATGGGTCGGAGCACGACAGAGCCCCGGTCGTCGGAACGACCGGGGCTCTCGATGGTGCGCGATACTGGGATTGAACCAGTGACCTCTTCCGTGTCAGGGAAGCGCTCTCCCGCTGAGCTAATCGCGCAGGGTGAACCTGCGTGTACTGCGTGCGCGATACTGGGATTGAACCAGTGACCTCTTCCGTGTCAGGGAAGCGCTCTCCCGCTGAGCTAATCGCGCGGGGATCCTTGTGGATCAGTGGACGATACTGGGATTGAACCAGTGACCTCTTCCGTGTCAGGGAAGCGCTCTCCCGCTGAGCTAATCGTCCTTGGAGGTGGAGACGGGATTTGAACCCGTGTAGACGGCTTTGCAGGCCGTTGCCTCGCCTCTCGGCCACTCCACCACGAGTGGGGGGTTCGGGAAGATCCCCCCACTTTGTGCGAGCGGACGACCAGGTTCGAACTGGCGACCTCAACCTTGGCAAGGTTGCGCTCTACCAACTGAGCTACGTCCGCTTGTCTTTCCCGGTCCGCTTGCGCGTCCCGGCGACGTGTTGAACTCTAGCGGATTCCCGGGCCAGTACAAAAACGCGTTTGTGCAGCGTGCTGAGGTGCGCTCGCCCCGGCGCAGGTCATCGCGCACCGCCCTAGACTCGACGACGTGCACGACCTAGCTCCAATGGCCCGCTTCGGCGGCCTCGTCGCGTCCGATCTGCAGGACGTGACCAGTGATCCCACAGCCCTCGAATCGTCCGGTTTCTGGGCCGTATCCGCCGATTTCGAGGGCCGCCTCGTCTGCGCGCGCTTCGGCTCCGTGCGTACGCGGGAGGTGCCCGCGCCCGTGCCGGGCGCCTGGCACGGGCCCGCGGCCGGTGACTGGACCTCGTCGCTGGACCGCGCCGCATACGTCGCGGGCGTGCGGCGGATCCGTGAGTACATCGCGGCGGGCGAGGTCTACCAGGCCAATCTCTGCCGGGTGCTGACGGCGCCGCTGCCCGACCCGGGTGCCGCGGACGTCGACGCGCTGACCGCGCTGCTCGCCCGCGGCAACCCCGCCCCGTACGCAGGAACGATTCGGCTGCCGGGGCACGGCGTGGAGATCGCCACCGCGTCGCCCGAGCTCTTCCTGAAGCGGGACGGCCGGACCGTCGAGTCGGGGCCGATCAAGGGGACCGGCCGGACCGAGGCGGACCTGCTGGAGAAGGACCACGCCGAGAACGTGATGATCGTCGACCTGGTCCGCAACGACCTGGGCCGGGTCTGCGCCACCGGATCGGTCACCGTTCCCGACCTCTGCGTGGTCGAGAAGCACCCCGGCCTGGTCCACCTCGTCTCCACCGTGCGCGGAGAGCTCGCCGAGCACTCCGGCTGGTCCGGACTCCTCGGCGCGGCGTTTCCGCCCGGCTCCGTCACCGGCGCACCCAAGTCCAGCGCCCTGCGGATCATCGAGGAGCTGGAGATCGCACCGCGCGGTCCCTACTGCGGAGGCATCGGCTGGGTCGACGCCGACCGCCGCACCGCGTCGCTCGCCGTCGGCATACGTACCTTCTGGATCGACCGCACCGGCACCGCCCCGGTCCTCCGTTTCGGTACCGGGGCCGGCATCACCTGGGGCTCCGACCCGGAACGCGAGTGGGACGAGACCGAACTCAAGGCGTCCAGACTGCTCGCTGTAGCGTCGGGCGCGCACGAAGCAACCGGAAGGACCGCGTCATGAGGATTTGGGTCAACGGCGGACTGCGCGACGCCGAGGACGCCAGGGTGTCCGTGCTGGACCACGGGCTCACCGTGGGGGACGGCATCTTCGAGACGGTCAAGACCGTCGGCGGCAGGCCCTTCGCCCTCACCCGCCACCTCGACAGGCTGACCCGCTCGGCCCGCGGTCTCGGACTCCCCGACCCCGACCCCGACGAGGTCCGCCGAGCCTGCGCCGACGTCATCGACGCCAACCCGATGGCGCTCGGCAGGCTGCGCATCACGTACACCGGAGGGCTCTCCCCGCTCGGCTCCGACCGGGGCGAGAACGGCCCGAGCCTTGTCGTCGCCCTCGGCGAGGCGGCCCGCCGTCCCGACACCACCGCGGTGATCACCGTTCCCTGGACGCGCAACGAACGCAGTGCGCTCGCCGGGCTCAAGACCACTTCGTACGCCGAGAACGTCGTCGCCCTCGCCCGGGCCCAGGAGCACGGCGCGTCGGAGGCGCTCTTCGCCAACACGGCCGGGCAGCTCTGCGAAGGCACCGGGTCCAATGTCTTCGTCGTCCTCGACGGACAGCTGCACACCCCGCCGGTCGCCTCCGGCTGCCTCGCCGGGATCACCCGCGCGCTGGCCGTGGAGTGGACCGGCGCGCAGGAGACCGAGCTGCCGTTCGACATCCTGGAGCGGGCCGAGGAGATCTTCCTCACCTCCACCCTGCGCGACGTGCAGGCCGTCCACCGGGTGGACGGGCGGGAGCTGCCGGGCGGGCCCGGACCGGTGACCGCCAAGGCCATGCGGATCTTCGACGAGCGGGCCGGCGACGACCTCGACCCGTAAATCGGGGTGACGGACCGGGCTCCAGCGGATAGAACATCTCCGATGACCACCACCCTCCGGCCGACCGGGCCGATCCAGGAAAGCGCCGACGGCGCGAAGAGCCGCACGTACGACGTGTGCGACAACGGGCGGCCCGTCGGCACCGTCGAGATCGGCACCGACGCCGCGTTCGGCGGTGCCACCGGCGAACTGCGTTCCCTGAGCATCGACGAACCGAGCCGGCGCCGGGGTCGCGGCACCATCGCCGGTCTCGCCGCCGAGGAGGTGCTGCGCGGATGGGGCTGCGGCCTGGCGCACCTGTCGGTCCCGGAGGGCAACGAGGCGGCCCGCCGCCTGGCGGCCACCCTCGGCTACACCGACCGCAGCCGCAACATGGTCAAGGACCTCGGCCCGACGGCCCCGGTGCTGCCGGACGGTGCAGGGGCCAGGGAGATGAGTGCCGAGGAGTTCGAGGCCTGGCAGCGCACCAGCGTGGACGCGTACGCCCAGTCCTGGATCGATCAGGGCGTTCCGGTGGAACAGGCCATGCACAAGTCCCGGGCCGACCATGCCCGCAACCTGCCGGACGGACTGGACACCGAGGGCATGTACGTCCATGTCCTCGTGGTCGGGGACGCGGTCGTCGGCCATGTGTGGGTGTCGGTGCGCGAGGGCGACGACGGCGGGAGGGCCGGATTCGTCTTCGACGTCGAGGTGGCCGAGGAGTACCGGGGCCGGGGATACGGGCGTGCCCTGATGGCGCGGGCCGAGCACATCACCCTGGCCGCGGGTTCCCGCCGCCTCGGGCTGCACGTGTTCGCCGCCAACACGCCGGCTCTACGGCTGTACGAGTCGCTCGGGTACCGGACGACCCGGTACAACCTGTCCAAGAACCTCTGAGGACCGGGGTGCTCAGCCCTTCTCGGCGAGCAGCCGGTCGGCGATGTCCTCGATCCGTTCGCGCAGCCCGTCCTGGCTCTTGCCGCCGTCCAGCCGCTCGTCGCCGATCACATACGTCGGGGTGCCGGTGACCCCGATCGCCTTGCCCTCGGCCTGGTCGGCGTCGACGATCAGCATGTGGCGTCCGTCGATCAGCGCGGTGTCCATCTCCTCGGCGTCCAGGCCGAGTTCCCGCGCCACCTCGACGAGCAGCGGTTCGCCGGTGCGGGCGAGATCGGCGGTCCGGGCGAGCACCGCCTCGATGTACGGCCAGTCCTTGCCCTGGGCGGCGGCCTCCTCGGCGGCCTGCGCGGCGGCGTAGGCGTGCTTGTGCTTCTCCAGCGGGAAGTGGCGCAGCCGCACGTCCAGCCGGTCGCCGTACTTGGCCCGCAGGGCGTGCACATCGGTGAGGGCCTGGTGACAGTCGGGGCACTGGAGCTCGCACCAGACGTCGAGGACGACGGGGGCCGCAGGGGTGGAATCGCTCATGCGGCCAGTCTCCCAGGGCCCGCGCGAGCCGCCCAATCGGCACCCGTTCCGCCACGGCCCGGTGCGACCCGGGGCGCTGCCGAGCGGCACCTGGGGAGGATCCCGGCCCTGAAATGTCCCTGATGCGGTGGCGGATCGTGGCCTCCGGGCCGGTCAGCGGTGCAGGATGGAAGGGACGTTTCCCCTGCGCCTGGAGGCACCGATGCTTGCCGAGACCATCTGCTCCGCGGCGTCCGCGGCGGGCCTGGGCATCGCCGCCGTCACCGCCTGGCGAAGGCGCTTCCTGACTGCGACCCGGATCGCCGCCTACTCCCTGGTCCCGATCGCGCTGGTGCTGACCGGATTCGTGGAATGGGTCGCCCCAATCGCCTTCAAGCCCACTGTCTGGCTGGGTTTCGGGCTGCTCGCGGTGGCCTGGCTGCTGTTCGCGATCACACGCGCGATCGAGCGCCGCAGCGGTGGCACCCGCAAGGAGCGCAGGGCCGCCGCACGTGCGGCGCAGGGCGAGGCGGTCGCCCCCGCGGCCTCGGTGCCCTCGCTCGGGTCGGGGCTCCCGGACTCCTCGTCGCGTCCGCAGGCGAAGCCCCGGCAGCAGTCCGCCGCCCCGGCCGAGGACTTCAGCGACATCGAGGCCATCCTGAAGAAGCACGGCATCTGATCCCCGCCTGCCCGCCCCGGCCGGGAGGCCCGTCCCCGGGCGCCGTCCGTACGATGGGGACACGTCGCGGACGCGTGCGGCCGAAGCCATCAGTGGGGCAGGGCAAGTGGGGCGTGTGGCAGGGATCAAGGACGTGGCCCGGCAGGCCGGGGTCTCCGTGGGCACCGTGTCCAACGTGATCAACCGGCCCGAGGCGGTGCTGCCGGAGACCCGCGCCCGGGTGCTCGCCGCCATCGAGGAACTCGGTTACGTGCGCAGCGAGTCGGCGCGCCAGTTGAGGGCGGGGCGCAGCCGGATCATGGCCCTGCTCGTCCTCGACATGGGCAACCCCTTCTTCGTGGACGTGGCCCGTGGCGCCGAGCGCGCCGCCCGGGAGGCCGGCCTCCGCGTCATGGTCTGCAACAGCGACCAGAGCCCGGCGGAGGAGGCCGAGTACCTGGGGCTCTTCGCCGAGCAGCGGGTCTGCGGTGTCCTGGTCACCCCGGCCGACGCGACCGGCCGGAACCTGGAGGCGTTCGGCCGCCACCGCATCCCCTTCGTCCTGGTGGACCGGGTGGCGCCCGGCGCGGGGACCTGCGCGGTCTCCGTCGACGACGTCCGCGGCGGCGCCCTCGCCGTGGGGCATCTGGTCTCGGCCGGGCACCGTTCGGTGGCGTACGTCAGCGGCCCGGGCGACCTCCATCAGATCCGGGACCGGCGCGAAGGCGCCCTGTCGGCCCTCGCCGAGGCCGGGCTGCCGCCCGAGGCGCTCGTGGAGATCCCCTCCGGCCGGCTGGACGTGGCGGCGGGCCGCGATGCCGGGGCCCGGCTGCTCGGCCTCGTGCCCCGGCCGACGGCGGTGTTCTGCGCCAACGACCTGCTCGCCCTGGGGGTGCTCCAGGCGCTGTACGCCGCGGGTGTCGGGGTGCCGCACGACATCGCCCTCGTCGGTTACGACGACATCGAGTTCGCCGCCGCCGCTGCCGTGCCGCTCACCTCGGTCCGCCAGCCCGCGGTCGTGATGGGCAGGATGGCCGCGGAGCTCCTGCTGGAGGAGTCGGACGACGAGGACGGCACCCATGAGCACCGCAGCGTGGTGCTCCAGCCGGAGCTCGTGGTGCGGGCCTCCAGTTCGGCACCGCGCTGAGCGCGCGGAGCCGTACCGAATATCTGGCGGCCGATCGGACGCCGGAGCGAATTCCGGCTGTCCGGGAAGGGTGAACTCCCGGTACAAAGAGGCGCGTTGATCGCCAACAGCCCCCCGAGTGAGTCATGATCGTCCCGAGATGGTGGACACCTCCCGGGGCGATGCCCCCGCAACCCCTGCCGAAGAGCCGCGCGGCTGCCTCTTCGCGCTTTCCCAGCCCCCTCTGATGATCTTCCTCGCGGTGGTCGGCAGTCTCCTGCTGATGGCCGCGTTGCATGATCTCTTCATGCTGTGAACGGTCAGCCGGCCGCTTCCTTGCGGCGTGCCCGGTACGCGGCCACATGCAGACGGTTGCCGCAGGTGCGGCTGGAGCAGTAGCGGCGGGAGCGGTTCCGGGACAGGTCGACGAAGGCGTGCCGGCAGTCCGGCGCCTCGCACCGCCGCAGCCGCTCCAGCTCGCCCGCCACCACGATGAAGGCCAGCGCCATGCCGCAGTCGGCCGCGAGGTGGTCGGCGATCGACGCGTCGGGTGCGAAGTAGTGCACATGCCAGTCGTAGCCGTCGTGATCGCTGAGCTGCGGTGTCGTGCCGGCGGCGGCGACGAGCGCGTTGACGAGCGCGGCGGCGGTCCGGGTGTCGTCCGTCGCGAAGATCTCGGCGAAGCGCGTCCGTACGTCCTGTACGGCCCGCAGGTCCTTCTCGTGCAGCTTTCCCACACCGCTGATGCGATGGCGCCGCGCGAAGTCGTACAGCGCTTCGATGCCGGCGAGGCCGTCGCTCCGCCCGCCTTCCGGCTGCCCGCTCGCCGGTGGCTCGCTCTCCGGGGCGGTGTTCAACAGGTCGACCACCGTGTCGAGGGCGATCCGGGTGTCGTGGGGGATCAGCACGCTTTCGCTCCCTGCCTCCGGCGGGCGGGTCCCCGCCGATGCGGGCTGACTCTACTGGCTCGACCGCGGCGCACAGCGGCCCGAGAGGGCCCGGGAGGGGCGAGGAGAGCGGATACCGGCCACGGGTGGGTACCCGTGGCCGGTGGCCGTCCGCCCGGGGCGTGAGCGAGGCGCCACGGGCTCCCGTGGGCGCACACCGGCGCCGTCACCACGGTGGATTCCGTGATGACGGCGCCGGTGTCACCGTATGAGGTTTTCCGCGCGGCGCCGTCTCCCCGAGTCGGACGGCGCCGTGCAGCTCTCGGCCTGGCTCAGCTCTCGGCCAGGATGTGTGAGAGCTCCGTATCGAGGTCGAAGTGGCGATGCTCGGTGCCCGGAGGCACCGCGGCGTCGGTCCGCTTCAGGAACGACTCCAGGGCCCTCGCCGGGGCTTCGAGCAGGGCTTCGCCCTCTGGGGAGCTCAGCGCGATGCAGACGACGCCCTGGCCGTGACTACGGGATGGCCAGACGCGGACGTCTCCGGTGCCGGTGGGCCGGTGCAGCCCCTCGGCAAGGAGGTCACGGGCGAATACCCATTCGACCGTCTCCTCCGCTCCGGTATGGAAGGTGGCGTGCACGGCATACGGATCGGCCGTGTCATACCGCAGGCCCGCGGGTACAGGCAGTGAGGACTCGCTCGACACAACGAGGCGCAGGTGCAGCTCGCAGCTGACCGTGGTGTTCATAAGCGCCAGGGCCTTTCGCTCAGTGTGCGCTCGGGGATTCGCACGTCGGCGAAATCGACATGCCACCTACGGTGGCGTTGTAAACCCCTCTGACCTTTTTGTGTTCCTTCAGGTAGCTCGTACGGCGGTGTGTAACTTTCGGTTATGCGTCCATTCCGGTGATGAAGGCCGTTCCGGTAGGTTGGCTTCCATGAATGCGGAGCGTGACGCGCGGGACGGGGGTGCCGCAGCGGCGGTGCCGGTGTCCGACACGGGGGACAGCACGGGCGGCGTGACGGGTGAGGTCACCGAGGGTGTGACCAAGGAGCGGGATCTCGGCTCCCGGGCGCCCGGCTTCATCAAGGCGTCCAGGACGCTGCATCTGAGCTGGCAGGTCGGCGTCTTCGTGGTCGGCCTCGCCGTGGTCGTGGCGGGCATCATCATGCTGCCGCTGCCCGGGCCCGGCTGGCTGGTGATCTTCGGTGGCATGGCGATCTGGGCGACCGAGTTCGTCTGGGCCCAGCTGGTGCTCCGCTGGACCAGGCGGAAGGTCACCGAGGCCGCCCAGCGGGCGCTCGACCCCAAGGTCCGGCGGCGCAACATCATCCTCACCTCGGTCGGCCTGGTGATCATCGTGGTGCTGGTGGGGATCTACGTCTGGAAGTTCGGCATCACCATGCCGTGGAAGATCCACGAGTGACCCGGGGGTGGTCATGGGGCGTCGCTGACATGGGGTAATGTTTGGCCTGCGCCCGGGCGATTAGCTCAGTGGGAGAGCGCTTCGTTCACACCGAAGAGGTCACTGGTTCGAACCCAGTATCGCCCACCCCGGACAGAGGGCCCGTGAGACCGCAGAGTCTCACGGGCCCTCTGCGTTTCCCGCGTCCGGCCGGTTCCTCGGGTTTCCGGCCGGACGCCTCGAAGATTCACAAGCGCTTTCGTGAACGATTCGATCCGGGTGGCGGCCGGCGGGCGGGATCCGGTGATCGAGCAGGGGTATCCGGATAACGCGGCCGGGCGGACTCCGACGGCCACGGGAATTCCCGCGGAAACGGGTCGGCCGCCGCTATCCACGGACAATGCTCCGGCCATTCGCGAACTCCCGCCGGAAAATGCCGGGGAGCGGCCACCGGCGTGAACTGCGCGATTTCTCGGGCGAGTTCGGCCGGGCCGCTCCCGGGCAGGTCGTACGACGCACCGTCAGCGCATCCGGCCCACCGTCTCCCTCAGCCGCCGCGCGTCGCGCAGCCGTTGCTCGTACGTCGCCCCGACCACCAGCAGCAGTACCCCGGCCAGCGCCGGCGGCAGCCAGCGGGGGAGCGCGCCGACGACCTGGACCACGTACGGCGCCAGTTCGTGCATGGCGTCCAGGGCCAGCACCGCGCCACCGAGCAGCAGCAGCGCCTGGAGCCGCAGCCGGGCGCCCGCCAGTGTGATCACCAGGGCCGCCACGCCGAGCAGCAGCGGGCGGAGCCAGTGCGGATCGGTCCAGGCCGCGAAGAGGCTCGGGACCAGCGTCGCCGCGAGACCCGCCCCGTACGCCGTCCACGACGACGCCTCCGGGTCGCGGCGTCGGCGCAGGACACCGACCACCAGGGCGGGCACCGTCACCGGCAGTGTGTACGCCTCCGGGGTCGACACCCCCGAGGCCGAGAGCCGCACCCAGCTCGCCAGGACGAAGAGCGCCACCGCCAGGTGTCCGGCCACCGGACGCCGCTCGGCACGCAGGGCCGTGCCCGCCGCGAGCACCCCGTTCAGCGCCAGCACCAGTGCCAGGAACGGCAGGTCCGGTACTGCCATGACCACCGCCACCGCAGCCGCCGCGGCTCCCGCCAGCTCGACCGGCAGAGCTACCGGGCGGCCCCGCAGCCGGGCCCCGAGGAGCACCGTCACCGCGGGGACCAGCAGCATGACCGGCGCCGCGCGGTCCCCGGTGAGCCCCAGCGACGCCCCGGCGGCGCGGGCGAGCACCGCCCCGCACACCACGGCCCCGCACGCCGGCACCGCCTGCGCGATCCGCAGCGCCCTTGCCGTGCGCACCGCCCCGGCATCGGGCAGCGCCCGCGCCGCGGCGCCGTCGAGCAGCGCCGCTACGGCCCCGAGCACCACCAGCAGCACCGAGAACACCGCGTACGTCGCGGCCTCGGCGGCGAGCGAGAGGAACCCGGCGCTCACCGCGCCGGTCAGCCCGCACACCAGCGCGGTCGTCCCCATCGCGCCCGAACCGCGCCGCAGTGCCCGTACCGCCACCGCGAACACCGCGACGACCAGCACCGACTGCACCGTCACGCCCGCCGCGTACGACAGCCCCAGCACCGCGGGCGAGGCGGTGAAGCCCGCCCAGCACAGGGCCACCGCAGCGGCGCCCGCCGCACTCCGCCCGGCCGCTCCCGCAGGGAGCACCGGCCCCGCCGCCCGTGCCAGCCGGTCCCACGACCGGTGTGCGAGACCCAGCAGAGCGGCCACCGTCAGCAGTACCACCGGGGCCGCGGCCAGGTGGGACCACCCGAGCCCCTTTGTACCCAGAGCGCCCCGGACACCGTCGGGAGCGCCGGACCACACGCGGGCCAGCTGCGACACCGTGCCCATCAGCGCCATGCCGACCGGCGGCGCCGCGGACAGCACCGCGCCCGCGGTCACCGCCGACGAGGCCCACACCACGCCCTGCCCGACCGGTCGCGGCAGCGGTGCGCGCAGCGCGGCCGGCAGCATCGCGCCGCACACCAGATACACCGGTACCGACCAGCCCCATTCCATTCCGGCACTCAGCACACCACCCACCGCGGCCACCGCGCACAGCCCGGCCAGCACTCCGCCCGCCACCGCGAGCCCGGTGGGCGCACGCCACGCCCCGGCCAGCGCGAGCGCGGCACCCGCGAGCAGCAGCGCGGCCGACGCCGACGCGTCCGGCGCCGATCCGGCGGACACCGACTGCGAGAGGGCCACCAGAAGTCCCAGCAGGCCCGTCGTCCAGCAGCCGACACAGGCCGTCACCCGTACCGCGAGGCCCGGACCCGACCACGCGATCGCGCAGTCCAGCGCCGCCGTCAGCAGCAGTGCCCAGCCGAACACCGAGGCGCCCGCCCCCGCCGACCAGGCCCACAGCAGCAGCGGCAGCTGAGCGCTCACCACCGCCAGGGGCAGCGGCAGCCGTAGCCGGCCGAGCAGCAGCCCGTACCCGCCCCACAGCACCGCCAGCACCGCCGAGGCGGCCGCGGCGAAACCGGCGCCACCGGCCTGCGGCAATGCCACCCGGTGCAGCGCGTAGGCGTCGAGAATCATCAGCACGGACGCCACGGCGCCGAGCGACTCGGCGGTCGCGAAGAGCCCGCGGCGCAGCAGCACGGCGGGAGCGGCGAGCGCTGCCAGCGTCACCACGGCGAGCACCGCCGAGCGGCCGGAGATCCCCATGTGGCCCCAGCTGACCAGGGTGAACGCGATCGCCGCGACCGTCAGGAGCAGACCGCCCAGGGTGAGCAGCACATTCTGCGCACTGCGCGGTCCGGCCTGCCCGGCGGGAGCCGCGAACGGAGCCGGCGGCCCGAACGGGGCGGCCGGCTGCGGCACCGGCGGCGCGGACGGGGGCCCGGCGGGCGGCGTCAGCACACTCAGCAGCCAGGCACGGCGGACCAGCAACTGGGAGCGGCGGGCGTCCAGCCGGACCAGTTCGCGATCGAGGAGCGCCAATTCCTCGGCGGGTGGCGGCACATGTTCCATGGACGCGAGTGTGGTGCGAGCCACGGACTCGGACATGCGCTCGGATACTCAGTTCCCCGGCTGAGTACGAGCAGACTGGGGCCATGGACTGGAGCCACTACCGATTCGTGAGCATCTGGGATCTGCCTGCCCCGCCCGACGCCGTGTTCGAGATCCTCGGACGGGCCGACGACTACCCGCGATGGTGGCCACAGGTCCGCGAGGTCACGTCGGTCGACGGGACCAGCGGCACCACCCGCATCCGCTCCTTCCTCCCGTACGACCTCGTCATGACCGTCCGCGAACGCCGCCGTGACCCCGGGGCCGGAGTCATCGAGGCGACGCTCGGCGGCGACCTCGACGGCTGGGTCCGCTGGACGGTCACCCCGCACGGCGGCGGCTGCCGGGCCGTCTACGAGCAGGAGGTCGAGGTGCGCAGGCGCCTGATGCGGCTCCTGGCGGTGCCCGGACGCCCGGTGTTCCGGGCCAATCACGCCCTGATGATGCGCGCCGGCCGGCGGGGCCTGGTGGCCAGGCTGGAAGGAGTTTGAACCGGACCCGCCGAGCCCTGTATGGTTCAACCCGTTCCCGGGCGATTAGCTCAGTGGGAGAGCGCTTCGTTCACACCGAAGAGGTCACTGGTTCGAACCCAGTATCGCCCACCCGGAAGAGGCCGGTCCGTCAGCAGAATCGACGGACCGGCCTCTGCGTGTCCGGTCACGCCGCGGCGGGAAGATCCGGGCGCAGCGGCCAGGCCGGATCCACCATCTCCGCCGTGCCGTTCTTCGCGAACCACGCCTGGAGTCCACGCGCCTGCGCCGCGTGCCACACGGCCTGCAGGGTGTGCAGCTCCGGCGGGGTCAGCCGTTCCAGGCGGGACGAGAACCGCCGTCCCACCGCGCGTACCAGCTCCAGTGAGGCCGCCGCGTCGGCCGCCGCGTCATGCGCGCCGTCGAGCACCACGCCGTACAGCTCGCACAGATCGGTGAGGGTCCGCCGCCCCTTGCGATAGCGGTCCAGATGCTTGTCCAGCACGCGCGGATCCAGCACGCACAGCGGTGAATTCTGCAGATACGCCGCGAGCGACGAGGCGCGATGGCGCTTCAGCTCGCGGTCCAGCAGCGTCAGGTCGAACGGCGCGTTCATCACCACCAGCGGGCGCCCGGCCGCGCACTGCTCGGCCAGCGCGCGGGCTATCTCCTCCACGACCGGTGCGGGCCAGCGCCCGTTGCGCTGGAGGTGATCGTCGGTCAGACCGTGGATCTCGGTCGCCCCGACGGGCACCGGCACCCCCGGGTTCACCAGCCAGCGGGTGACGCGCGTCCGCCCGCCCGCCTGGTCCTGGACGACCAGGGCGGCCGAGACGATCCGGTCCCCCTCGACGTCGACTCCTGTTGTCTCGGTGTCAAAAGCGGCCAGCGGCCCCTCGAACCAGTACGTCATCCCCGAACTCCTCGTGCGCGAACGGCAGATGGTGTGATTCCCCTGCCCGGTTCGGTGATACCCGCACCCTTTGCCTGGTACGCCGTTTGCGGGGCGTCCCGTGCGGTGACAACACAGGTGGGGGGAGCGGAAGTTGTCCGTCACCCCGCACCGGAGAACCGATCGGCACAGCCCGGAAGGCACACGCAGCCATGGCGCTCGCGCAGCCCGAACCGAGCGGGCTGCTGTCCCAGCGGACCGAACCGCTGCGCGGCACACTCGCAACCACCGCCTGCATGGAGACGCTCCAGGTGGGCTATCTGCACGCGGTCGCGGCCGCGGCGGGGTGCTCCCTGTCGCAGCCCTTCCCCGACAACGGAATCGACTGGCACGTCAGCCACGGCGCCCCCGGCCATGCCGTGGACGACGAAGTGACCATAAAGGTGCAGCTCAAATGCACCTACCAGATCCCGCCGAACCCGCCGGGACCGACGTTCGCCTTCACACTCGACAACGCCCACCTGGTGAAGCTCGCGCGGACCCCCGTGTCGGTGCACAAGATCCTCGTGGTGATGATCGTGCCGCGCAGCCAGGACGACTGGCTGCGCGCCGGGCACGACCGGCTCGACCTGCGGCACTGCTGCTACTGGACCAATCTGGCCGGCCACGCGGTGACGGGCCGGCACCGGACCACCGTGCGGATCCCGACCTCGCGCATCTTCGACGACCGGGCGCTCTGCGAGATCATGACCCGCGTAGGGGCGGGAGGGAGGCCCTGATGCACCGGCCGATGGACGAGTACGCCGACGGAGCGATCCCGAAGGCCACCCGCCCGCGCCCCGCCGAAACCGCGGGAGCGTGGCCCGACGGCCCCCGGCCGCCCGGGGACATCCCCGACCCCGCCCGCGTGGACCCCGCAGTCCTCGCCGCGCTGCTGGACCGGCACGGCTGGCAGCGCCGCGGCGGCGCAGCCGGGCGCTACAGCCGCTGGACCCCGCCGGGACCACCGGCCCCGCCCGGGGGCGGGACGAGCCTCCTGGTCCCCGACACCACCGCCTTCCCCGACAGCGAGGACCTCCTCGGCGAGGCCCTGACCGCGCTCGCCCGCAGCGCCGCCCCCTCCGCCCGCGAGGTCCTGGTCTCCCTAGCGGTCCCCAGCGACGAGATCCGCTGGTGGCGCGAGGTCCCCGAACCGCTCGCGGGCGCGGTCGGCTGGACGGGCGCCGAGCGGCTGCACACCGCAGCCCGGCAGATACTGCTCGCCGGCGCACTCGCCGTACGGGGAAGCGCCGGCTACCACGGCGCCCGCCACCGCCGCAGGGCCCGGGCGGCGCTCGAAGGCATCCTCGTCGGTCCCGCTCCCGGCGGCCGGGAGCTCGCCGCGTTCGTGCCGGTGGAACCGGGCCGCGCCGTAGCCGTACGCCTCCACCACGCCCTGCACGCCACCCGCGAGGCCGTGGACTACCAGCGGGCCACCGGTGGCTTCGAAGCCTTCGACACGGCCGTCGGGGCGGGCGTCAGCCGGGAACTGACCGAGGCGGTCGTCGCGCTGGTCCGGGGCTCGGAGGGGGCGGGAATCGCCCTGGAGTGGGCGCCCGCCGCCGGACCCCCCGAGGGCTGCCCGGCCCGCCCCGAGCCGGTGGAGTTCTCACCGGGCGACCTGCCCGCGCTGCGCCGGGCGGGCGCCCGCTACCTGCGCGACGAGCCCGCCGTGACCGTACGGATCACGGGCGCCGTCGTCCGCATGCGCCGCTCGGCACCGCGCGGCGCCGGAATCGTGCGGCTGCGGGTGCTGGCGGGCGCCGAGGTGCCGCACGTACGGCTGGAGCTGGACGAGGAGGCGTACCGGATCGCCGGCCACGCCCATCTGGTGGGGCTGCCGATCCGGGTGGAGGGCAGGCTGGAGAGCCGCGGCGGCTTCCGGCGGCTGACCCGGACCTCGCAGGTCGTGCCCGTGCAGGTCGACGAGGCGGAGCGGGACCGGCTGATGAAGTCCCTCCAGGAGAACGTCGACCAGTTCGAGGAGGCGTGCACCGGCGAATAGGGCCGTGGGGGAGGAGGCCGCGGGGGAGCGGGCGGGCTTCGTGCTCGGCCGTTTCGCAGAGGGGGCCCGCGGCTCGGTACGATTCGTATCGCACGTGCACCACGAACGCGTGCGTACCCCCTGAGTCAGGAGAGACCGGTGTCAGACGTCCGTGTGATCATCCAACGCGATTCCGAGCGGGAAGAGCGCGTGGTGACGACGGGCACTACGGCAGCCGAGCTCTTCCCCGGCGAGCGCACCGTCGTCGCCGCCCGGGTCGCCGGTGAGCTGAAGGACCTCGCGTACGTCGTCGCCGACGGCGAGGTCGTCGAGCCCGTCGAGATCTCCTCCGAGGACGGCCTGAACATCCTGCGGCACTCCACCGCGCACGTGATGGCCCAGGCCGTGCAGCAGCTCTTCCCCGAGGCCAAGCTGGGCATCGGCCCGCCGGTCAAGGACGGCTTCTACTACGACTTCGACGTCGAGAAGCCGTTCACGCCCGAGGACCTCAAGGCCATCGAGAAGAAGATGCAGGAGATCCAGAAGCGGGGGCAGAGGTTCTCCCGCCGGGTCGTGACGGACGAGGCCGCCCGCCAGGAGCTGGCCGACGAGCCGTACAAGCTGGAGCTCATCGGCATCAAGGGCTCCGCGTCCTCGGACGACGGCGCGGACGTCGAGGTGGGCGGCGGCGAGCTGACCATCTACGACAACCTCGACCCGAAGAGCGGCGACCTGTGCTGGAAGGACCTCTGCCGTGGTCCGCACCTGCCGACCACCCGGTTCATCCCGGCGTTCAAGCTGATGCGCAATGCCGCGGCGTACTGGCGCGGCAGCGAGAAGAACCCGATGCTCCAGCGCATCTACGGCACCGCGTGGCCCACCAAGGACGAGCTGAAGGCCCACCTGGAGTTCCTGGAGGAGGCCGCCAAGCGCGACCACCGCAAGCTCGGCAACGAGCTGGACCTCTTCTCCTTCCCGGACGAGATCGGCCCCGGTCTCGCGGTCTTCCACCCCAAGGGCGGCATCATCCGCCGTGCCATGGAGGACTACTCGCGCCGGCGCCACGAGGAGGAGGGCTACGAGTTCGTCTACTCCCCGCACGCCACCAAGGGCAAGCTCTTCGAGAAGTCCGGCCACCTGGACTGGTACGCCGACGGCATGTACCCGCCCATGCAGCTCGACGACGGGGTGGACTACTACCTCAAGCCGATGAACTGCCCGATGCACAACCTGATCTTCGACGCGCGCGGCCGCTCCTACCGTGAACTTCCGCTGCGCCTCTTCGAGTTCGGCACGGTGTACCGGTACGAGAAGTCCGGCGTGGTGCACGGCCTGACCCGCTCGCGCGGCTTCACGCAGGACGATGCGCACATCTACTGCACCAAGGAGCAGATGGCGGAGGAACTCGACCGCACGCTCACCTTCGTCCTGAACCTGCTGCGCGACTACGGCCTGACCGACTTCTACCTGGAGCTCTCCACCAAGGACCCGGAGAAGTTCGTCGGCTCCGACGAGATCTGGGAGGAGGCCACCGAGACGCTGCGCCAGGTCGCCGAGAAGCAGGGCCTGCCGCTGGTCCCGGACCCGGGCGGCGCCGCGTTCTACGGCCCGAAGATCTCGGTGCAGTGCAAGGACGCCATCGGCCGCACCTGGCAGATGTCGACCGTGCAGCTCGACTTCAACCTCCCGGAGCGCTTCGACCTGGAGTACACCGGTCCGGACGGCACCAAGCAGCGCCCGGTCATGATCCACCGTGCCCTGTTCGGTTCCATCGAGCGCTTCTTCGCGGTGCTCCTGGAGCACTACGCGGGTGCGTTCCCGGTGTGGCTGGCCCCGGTCCAGGCGGTCGGCATCCCGATCGGCGACGCGCACATCCCGTACCTCCAGGAGTTCGCGGCCAAGGCCCGGAAGAAGGGGCTGCGGGTCGACGTGGACGCCTCCTCCGACCGGATGCAGAAGAAGATCCGCAACCAGCAGAAGGCCAAGGTGCCCTTCATGATCATCGCGGGTGATGAGGACATGGCCAACGGTGCCGTCTCCTTCCGCTACCGCGACGGATCGCAGGAGAACGGCATCCCGGTCGAGGACGCCATCGCCAAGATCCAGAAGGCCGTCGAGGACCGCGTCCAGGTCTGACCGGCACACGGGCAGGAGGCCCCCGGAGCGCTACTCGCGCTCCGGGGGCCTCTTCTCGTCCTCCCGGGTGAAGACCTGCACCAGCCACGAGGAGAACGACCCCGTCACCGCCCCCAGCAACGCCAGCCCGCAGGCCATCAGGCCCGAGGCCACGATCCGGCCGCCCGTCGTGACCGGCACCGTGTCCCCGTACCCCACGGTCGTCAGCGTCTCGCACGCCCACCATGCCGCGTCACCGAAGGTACGGATCGACGCCCCCGGCGCCTTGTGCTCCTGGTTGTAGACGGCGAGCGCGGCGGAGAAGCCGAGCAGCAGGGCGGACGCGCCGGCGTAGCTGATCACCCGGGCGTACAGGCTCAGCCGCGCCCGCTCCTGTCGCTGCTGGACCGCGGTGTAGACCCGGATCAGCCGCAGTGGCCGCAGCAGCGGAAGCAGCAGCACCACCGTGTCCAGCCAGTGCACCCGCACGAAGCGGGGGCCGAGGCCGCTGAGCCGGATCCGTACGGCGTAGTCCGCCGCGAAGACCAGCCAGGTGGCGCCGACCAGCGCGAGTGCGATGTCCCGCCAGGGCCCGATGTCCTCGGGGGCGAGCACGCGGACCGCGTAGCCGAGCAGGAAGACCAGCGAGGCGCCGAAGAGCGGCACTTCCGTGCGTTGCTCCCAGCGCCGGAAGCGAGGAGGGGCGGAGTCGGCGGGCCGGTCGCTCATCACCTCAGCATCGCCGTACGCCGACAGGTGTGGCCCCGGCGACACGCACCCCGGGAGCGAAGCAATATGCTGATCGCCATGACGAGTGAGCCGGAGCAGCAGATCGGAGTGGGGACGCCCGACGCGTTCCAGCGCCTGTGGACGCCCCATCGGATGGCGTACATCCAGGGCGAGAACAAGCCGACCGGTCCGGAGGCCGGTGACGGCTGTCCGTTCTGCGGGATCCCGTCGAATTCGGACGAGGACGGGCTCGTCGTCGCACGTGGCAGGCATGTCTACGCCGTGCTGAATCTGTACCCGTACAACGGCGGGCATCTGATGGTGGTGCCCTACCGGCATGTCGCCGACTACACGGAGCTGGACGGCCCGGAGACCATGGAGCTGGCCGATTTCACCAAGCGGGCGATGGTGGCTCTGCGGACGGCCTCGGGGGCGCACGGATTCAACATCGGCATGAACCAGGGCTCGGTGGCGGGGGCCGGCATCGCGGCCCATCTCCACCAGCACCTGGTGCCGCGCTGGGGCGGCGACACCAACTTCATGCCGGTGGTCGGGCACACCAAGGTGCTGCCGCAGCTGCTCGCCGACACCCGCAAGATGCTGGCCGACGCCTGGCCCGTCGACTGACCCCGGCTGCCGCTCCACGACGGGGCCGCCCCGGCATCTGCCTGCCGGGGCGGCCTTCGCGTGTCCGGGCGGCCCGCTACGCGTCGTAGACGTCGGCCTTGCGCGGGGTCGGGTCCTGGACCGCGCCGCTCAGCACCATCGAGCGGTTGTCGAAGCGCTCGGTGTCGACGCCGTTCTCACCGAGAACGCGCAGCGCGGCGCTGTGGACGGCACGCAGGACGGGCGTGGCGGCGCGCATCGCGTCGTCCGCCATGAAGCGGTGGCGCCACGGCTTCTCGGCCCAGGCGTGACGCAGGCCGAAGGGCTCGGGCAGGGCGATCTTGCCGCCCAGGTAGTCCAGCAGCGGCGGGTACCAGGTGAACGGGGCGCGCAGGGCGAGGCGGACGACCTCACTGGGTTCGACCAGCGGGAGCGTGATGTCGCGGGTCTCCCAGAACCGGACGGTCTTGTTGACCGTCTTGGTCTTGGCCGCGGGCTTGCTGGTGAAGAGGGAGTGGACCGGGCCGAGCGCGTGTCCGGTGACCTCGATGCGCAGCGTTTCGTGGAGCACCGTGACCGTGATCATCATCGTGATGATCAACTGGCCTTCCCAGAGGGTGAACTGGACGCCCAGATAGTGCCGGTCACCGCTGCCGAACTGCTGGTGGTTGCAGATCCGCTGTATCTCGTGCGGCTTGACCTGGAAGGTGGCGACGTCCTCGCCGTCGGGGCGGGAGACCGAGTCGGCGTTCTCGCCGACGGGGGACACGATCCAGTGGGTGACCGACGGGGTGGGGAACCCCCCGGTGTTCAGCGGACCGCGCTCCAGCACCTTGAGCTGGTCGTGGATGGCCCGCACCAGGTCCCAGCTGCGGAACTGGTGGAACTCCTTGCCCGGATCCTTGGAGACCAGCTCCTCGGCGAGCTGCCAGCTGCCCCAGCGGGTGCCCATGCCCAGGATCCCCTTGGGGCCCGCGTAGAACACCGAGTTCGACTGCTGCTCGGCGGAGAGCTTCTCCAGACCCTGGCGGAGCGCCTCGCGGGAGGTCTCGTTGGGGTTCTTCGGCACGGCCTCGGGGATCTTGGCGATGACACCGCCGCCGGAGAGCAGCCCTTCCCACCGGGCGCGCATGTCCTTGGCGGAGGACTCGGCGATCCGTTTGGCGATGTACCAGCCGATGACGGGGGCGACGATCATCGCGCGGAGGTAGAGCGCCAGGAATCCGTTGAGCGGAAGGCCGACCATGAGGACCAGCGCCACGATGCCGATGACCGGGAGCAGCGCGCCGCCCAGGGCGGAGAGCGCCTTGTCCTTGGTGCCGGCGAGGTAGTCGCGCAGGCGGAACGCGAGGACCCAGAGGATCATGCCGGGGAGGAAGAGAAAGCCGAACAAGGCGGTGACGGCGGTGAGTTTGGTGTCACGGCTCTTGCGGAGGCGGGTCGCGGACAGGCAGTGCTCGACGACGGTCTGCGGGTCGGTCCCGAAGGACTGGATGAGGGCCTTTCGGGCACCGCCCAGCATGCGTTCCTGGACGGCGCGGGAGAACGCCTCGCCGAGATTGGGCTTGAAGTAGTCGGCCTTGAAGAACTTGGAACGGCCCGCCTTGACTTCGGACTTGTGCCATTCGCTGTTGGCTTCAAGGATCTTCTCCACCGGGCTGTCACGGTACGCGGCGGAGGCGAGGGCGTTCGTCGCCACCGCCTGTCCGCCCGAACCCTGGAGCGGGATCTGTGCTCCGGGAGAGAAATCGAATCCGTCGCTGGCCACTGTCGCCCCCACTCGCCGCCGAGGAACTGCTCCTGCGGCTGTTTCCCAACTGCCGTGCCCGGCACACCTTCTGAGCTGGGACCAAAGAGTATCGTCCGGATCGCCGCGCCGCCCGCCCCTGTGGACAAAGACGGGCGGCATGGCTGGTCATGAGTGGTCCGGGTTGTTCCTCTGCTCCTCCCGGACGCGTTCTGCGAGTTGCGGGGGCATGGCTTCGTGCCGGGCGTACGCCCGGTCGAAGCGGCCGGCGCCATGGGAGAGGGAGCGCAGGTCGACCGCGTACCTGCCGATCTCCAGTTCGGGCACCTCGGCCCGTACGAGGGTGCGGCCGGGGCCGGACTGCTCGGTCCCGATCACTCTGCCGCGCCGCCCGGACAGATCGCTCATCACCGGCCCGACATAGTCGTCCGGGACCATGACCTGGACCTCGGCCACGGGTTCGAGGAGCTGGATGCGGGTGTCCGCGGCGGCTTCGCGCAGGGCCAGCGCGCCCGCGGTCTGGAAGGCGGCGTCGGAGGAGTCCACCGAGTGGGACTTGCCGTCCCGCAGGGTGACGCGTACGTCGACGAGCGGATGCCCGGCCGCGACGCCGCGGGCGGCCTGGGCGCGCACACCCTTCTCGACGGACGCGATGAACTGCCGGGGCACCGCCCCGCCGACCACCTTGTCGACGAATTCGATGCCCGAACCCGGCGGCAGCGGCTCCACGTCGATCTCGCAGATGGCGTACTGGCCGTGGCCGCCGGACTGCTTCACATGCCGCCCGCGCCCGCTGGACGGGGCGGCGAAGGTCTCGCGGAGCGACACCTTGTGCGGTACGGCGTCGACCTGGACGCCGTAGCGGCTGCGCAGCCGGTCCAGCGCCACGTCCTGGTGGGCCTCGCCCAGGCACCACAGGACCACCTGGTGGGTGTCCTGATTCTGTTCCAGACGCATGGTGGGGTCCTCGGCGACCAGCCGGGCGAGCCCCTGGGAGAGCTTGTCCTCGTCCGCCTTGCTGTGCGCCTCGATGGCGAGCGGCAGCAGCGGGTCCGGAGCGGTCCAGGGGTCCATCAGCAGCGGAAGGTCCTTGTCGGACAGGGTGTCCCCGGTTTCGGCGCTGCCCAGTTTGGCGACGCAGGCCAGATCGCCCGCGATGCACTCGGTGAGGGGGCGCTGCTGCTTGCCGAAGGGGGAGGACAGAGCGCCGATGCGTACCTCGGCCTCGTGGAAGGGGCGGGTCTCGTGACCGGGTTCGGTGAGGCCGTGGCCGAACACATGGACGGTCTCGTCGGGGCGAAGGGTTCCGGAGAAGACGCGTACCAGCGAGACCCGGCCCACATACGGGTCGGAGGCCGTCTTGACCACCTCGGCGACGAGCGCGCCGTCGGGGTCGCAGGTCAGGACCGGTCGCGACGCACCGTGCAGGGGGGTGACGCCGGGGAGCGGGCGCTCCAGCGGGGTCGGGAAGCCGCCGGTGATCAGATCCAGGAGCTCGACGGTGCCGATGCCCTGGCGTGCGCCCGCGGCGGCGGGGGCCGCGGTGAGGACGGGGTGGAAGGTGCCCCGGGCGACGGCACGCTCGAGATCGTCGACGAGTGTCCCGACATCGACCTCGGCGCCGCCGAGATAGCGGTCCATCAGGGTCTCGTCCTCGCTCTCGGCGATGATCCCCTCGATGAGCCGGTCGCGGGCCTCCTGGAGCGTCGCTTGCCCGGCGGGATCGGGCGGGTTCTCCTGCCGCTCGCCCGAGGAGTAGTCGAGGACGCTCCGGGTGAGGAGGCCGGTGAGCCCGGTGAGCGGGGCATGGCCGTCGGAGCCCTCGGGGCCGAGGACGGGCAGGTAGAGCGGGAGCACGGCGTCGGGGTCGTCGCCTCCGAAGATCTCGCCGCAGATCCGGGTCATCCCGTCGAACGAGGTGCGGGCCGTGTCGAGGTGGGTGACGACGATGGCGCGCGGCATGCCGACGGCGGCACACTCCTCCCACACGGCACGGGTGGCGCCCGCCACCGCCTCGGCCTCCTGGGCCGCGGAGACGACGAACAGGGCCGCGTCCGCAGCCCGCAGACCGGCCCTGAGCTCCCCGACGAAGTCGGCGTAGCCGGGGGTGTCCAGCAGATTGATCCGGTACCCGCCCCAGTCGACGGGGACCACGGAGAGCTGTACGGAGCGTTGCTGGCGGTGCTCGATCCCGTCGTAGTCGGAGACGGTGGCGCCGTCCTCGACCCGGCCGGCCCGGTTGACCGCGCCCGCCGTCAGCGCGAGGGCCTCCACGAGGGTGGTCTTGCCGGAGCCGCTGTGGCCGACCAGCACCACATTCCGTACGGATGAGGGCCGGCCGGCCGTCGCTGCCCTGCCGGCGGCCCCGGTGTGCGCGTATGTCTTGTCGCCCATGATGCGTGCCTCCCAAGCAAGGGGTGCGATGCGGAGGGATTACCGACGCGATGTGGGGAGATGTGCACGGGTGCCGGTGAGCCGTCGTGGCGGCTCAGGCGACGCCCGCGGTAATTCGAGCTTTCCACTCGGGCCAGGTCGCGTCCATACATGGCACGGCGCCGCGCGAGGCCGGGTGCCCGGACGGTGGAGTCCGGCGGGCGTGACTACGATGGGCCAGCCGGTGGCCGAAGGGGCCGCTCGGCCCACCGACCCTCGGGAAGGCCATGCTGAACAAGTACGCGCGTGCATTTTTTACGCGTGTCCTCACACCGTTCGCCGCACTGTTGCTCCGTCTCGGCGTGAGCCCTGACGCGGTCACTCTGATCGGTACGGCCGGGGTGATGGCAGGTGCGCTGGTCTTCTTCCCGATGGGGGAGTTCTTCTGGGGCACCATCGTCATCACGATCTTCGTCTTCTCCGACCTCGTCGACGGCAACATGGCCCGGCAGGCCGGTATCTCCAGCCGCTGGGGCGCGTTCCTGGACTCGACCCTGGACCGGGTCGCCGACGGAGCGATCTTCGGCGGATTCGCCCTCTGGTACGCGGGCAACGGCGACGACAACGTGCTCTGCGCCGTCGCGATCTTCTGCCTGGCCAGCGGCCAGGTGGTCTCGTACACCAAGGCGCGCGGCGAGTCGATCGGGCTGCCGGTCGCGGTCAACGGTCTCGTGGAGCGCGCCGAGCGCCTGGTGATCTCGCTGGTCGCGGCCGGACTGGCGGGCCTGCACAAGTTCGGTGTCCCGGGGGTCCAGGTCCTGCTGCCGATCGCGCTGTGGATCGTCGCCGTGGGCAGCCTGATCACGCTGGTGCAGCGGGTCGTGACCGTGCGCCGCGAGTCCGCGGAGGCCGACGCGGCCGAGGCCGACGCCGGCCGCAGGAGCGGGACCGCACAGTGAGCGACGCCCCGGGGGAGACGCGGTCCGGTCTGCGGGACCGGCTGACCGACGGGCTGTACGGGCTCGGCTGGGCCGCCGTCAAGAAGCTCCCCGAACCGGTCGCCCGGACGCTCTTCCGCACCATCGCCGACCAGGCGTGGAAGCGGCGGGGCAAGAGCGTGCTGCGGCTGGAGTCGAATCTGGCACGGGTCGTGCCCGAGGCGTCACCGGCCCGGCTGGCCGAGCTCTCCAGGGCCGGGATGCGCTCGTACATGCGCTACTGGATGGAGTCGTTCCGGCTGCCCACCTGGAGCCCGGAGCGGATCAGGACGTCCATAGAGGTGGCCGACGCGCACCGGCTGACCGACGGCCTGGACACCGGCCGCGGCGTCATCCTCGCCCTGCCGCACCTGGCCAACTGGGACCTGGCGGGAGCCTGGGTCACCACCGACCTCCAGGTGCCCTTCACCACGGTCGCCGAGCGGCTCAGGCCCGAGACGCTGTACGACCGGTTCGTGGCCTACCGCGAGGGGCTCGGGATGGAGGTCCTCCCGCACAGCGGCGGCGCCGCCTTCGGCACCCTGGCCCGACGGCTGCGCGCCGGCGGGCTGATCTGTCTGGTCGCCGACCGCGACCTGTCCGCCTCCGGTGTCGAGGTCGAGTTCTTCGGCGACACCGCGCGGATGCCCGCCGGGCCCGCGCTGCTGGCCCAGCAGACCGGTGCGCTGCTGCTGCCCGTGACGCTCGGCTACGACGACACGCCCGTGATGAAGGCGCGCATCCACCCGCCGGTCGAGACGCCCGGGTCGGGCAGCCGCACCGAGAAGACGTCCTCGATGACACAGGCGCTGGCCGATGCCTTCGCCGTCGGAATCGCCGAGCATCCGGAGGACTGGCACATGCTGCAACGGCTCTGGCTCGCCGATCTGGAACCCCGGGAGGGAACGACGTGAAGATCGGCATCGTCTGCCCCTACTCGTGGGACGTACCGGGCGGCGTGCAGTTCCACATCCGCGACCTGGCCGAGCACCTGATCCGGCTGGGGCACCAGGTGTCGGTGCTGGCACCCGCCGACGACGAGACACCGCTGCCGCCGTACGTGGTGTCGGCGGGCCGCGCCGTGCCCGTCCCGTACAACGGCTCCGTCGCCCGGCTGAACTTCGGCTTCCTCTCGGCCGCCCGGGTGCGCCGCTGGCTGCACGACGGCACCTTCGACGTGATCCACATCCACGAGCCCACCTCGCCCTCGCTGGGACTGCTCGCCTGCTGGGCCGCGCAGGGGCCGATCGTCGCCACCTTCCACACCTCCAACCCGCGCTCCCGGGCCATGATCGCGGCGTACCCGATCCTGCAGCCGGCGCTGGAGAAGATCAGCGCGCGGATCGCGGTGAGCGAGTACGCGCGCCGCACCCTGGTCGAGCACCTCGGCGGCGACGCGGTCGTCATCCCGAACGGGGTGGACGTCGGCTTCTTCGACAAGGCCGAGCCCAGGCCCGAATGGCAGGGAGGGACGATCGGCTTCATCGGGCGCATCGACGAGCCCCGCAAGGGCCTGCCGGTCCTGATGAGGGCGCTGCCCGCGATCCTCGCCGCCCGCCCGGACACCAGGCTGCTGGTCGCCGGCCGGGGCGACGAGGAGGAGGCCGTAGCCTCGCTGCCCGAGGGGATGCGCGAGCGGGTCGAATTCCTCGGCATGGTGAGCGACGAGGACAAGGCGCGGCTGCTGCGCAGCGTCGATGTGTACGTCGCACCCAACACGGGCGGCGAGAGCTTCGGGATCATCCTGGTCGAGGCGATGTCGGCCGGCGCCCCGGTCCTCGCCAGCGACCTGGACGCGTTCGCCCAGGTGCTGGACCTCGGCGCGGCGGGCGAACTCTTCGCCAACGAGGACGCGGACGCGCTGGCCGATGCGGCGATCCGGCTGCTCGGTGACCCGGAGCGGCGTGCGGAGCTGCGTGAGCGGGGCGCCGCGCACGTGCGGCGGTTCGACTGGTCGACGGTCGGGGCGGACATCCTCGCGGTGTACGAGACGGTGACGGACGGTGCGGCCTCGGTGGCGGCCGACGAACGCACGGGTCTGCGTGCGCGGTTCGGCCTGGCGCGGGAGTAGCGGTCCGGGGGCCGCGGTCCGGGCCCGCACCCGGACCGCCACGCCGTCCGCGCCCCGACGGTAGCCTTGCCGCCCGTGATCGAAACCTTCATCTGGATCGCCGTCGCGGTCGTCGCGATCGGCATGTACCTCAGCTGGACCGCCGGGCGGCTGGACCGCCTGCACACCCGCATCGATGCCGCACGGGCCGCCCTCGACGCACAGTTGCTGCGCCGTGCGTCGGTCACCCAGGAACTGGCCACCTCCGGTGTCCTCGACCCGGCCGCGTCCATCGTCCTGTACGAGGCGGCGCACGCCGCCCGCCAGGCCGAGGAGGAGCACCGCGAGGTCGCCGAGAGCGAGCTGAGCGCCGCGCTGCGGGCGGTCTTCGGCGAGCCGGCACAGGTGGAGGCCGTGAAGGAGATCCCCGGCGGTGAGGAGGCGGCGTCCGAACTCGCCGCCGCCGTGCGCCGCGTCCCGATGGCCCGGCGGTTCCACAACGACGCGGTGCGCGCGGCGCGCGCGCTGCGCCGGCACCGCAAGGTGCGGTGGTTCCGGCTGGCCGGGCACGCCCCGTTCCCGCTGGCCTTCGAGATGGACGACGAACCCCCGGTGGCCCTCGCCGACCGTCCCGTCAGCTGACCGGACGGCCGTATGCGCGCGTGACGGGGGCCACATCCCGCCACGTAGGCGTTCAAAACGATCCACCGGCCTTCCATTGGCCCTTGCAGTGGACTGTTCCCGGAGAGTTTGCTCAGCACTGCATCAACCAGCGCTTTTCAGCAACTTTTTCTCCGAGTGAGGTCGATCCATGTCCACGCTTCCCACCACCCCGCAGTCCGCCGACTCCCCGGCCACGGGCACCGCGCGCGTCAAGCGCGGCATGGCCGAGCAGCTCAAGGGCGGCGTGATCATGGACGTCGTCGACGCCGAACAGGCGAAGATCGCCGAGGACGCGGGCGCCGTGGCCGTCATGGCCCTGGAGCGGGTGCCGGCCGACATCCGCAAGGACGGCGGCGTCGCCCGGATGTCGGACCCGAACATGATCGAGGAGATCATCGAGGCCGTCTCCATCCCGGTGATGGCGAAGTCCCGTATCGGCCACTTCGTCGAGGCCCAGGTCCTCCAGTCCCTCGGGGTCGACTACATCGACGAGTCCGAGGTCCTCACCCCGGCCGACGAGGTCAACCACAGCGACAAGTTCGCCTTCACCACCCCGTTCGTCTGCGGCGCCACCAACCTGGGCGAGGCCCTGCGCCGCATCGCCGAGGGCGCGGCCATGATCCGCTCGAAGGGCGAGGCCGGCACCGGCAATGTCGTCGAGGCCGTCCGCCACCTGCGCCAGATCAAGAACGAGATCGCCCGTCTGCGCGGCTACGACAACAACGAGCTGTACGCCGCCGCCAAGGAACTCCGCGCCCCGTACGAGCTGGTCAAGGAGGTCGCCGAGCTCGGCAAGCTGCCCGTCGTGCTGTTCTCCGCGGGCGGTGTCGCCACCCCCGCCGACGCCGCGCTGATGCGCCAGCTCGGCGCCGAGGGCGTCTTCGTCGGCTCCGGGATCTTCAAGTCCGGCGACCCGGCCAAGCGCGCCGCCGCGATCGTGAAGGCCACCACCTTCTACGACGACCCCAAGATCATCGCGGACGCTTCCCGGAACCTGGGCGAGGCCATGGTCGGCATCAACTGCGACACTCTGCCCGAGGCCGAGCGCTACGCCAACCGTGGCTGGTAATCACTGATGAGCGACACCCCTGTGATCGGAGTCCTGGCCCTCCAGGGCGACGTACGGGAGCACCTGATCGCCCTGGCCTCGGCTGACGCCCTGGCCAGGCCGGTCCGGCGTCCCGAGGAACTCGCCGAGGTCGACGGCCTGGTCATTCCCGGTGGCGAGTCCACCACGATGTCCAAGCTGGCTTCCCTCTTCGGCATGCTGGAACCGCTGCGCGAGCGGGTCCGGGAGGGAATGCCGGTCTACGGCACCTGCGCCGGAATGATTCTGCTCGCCGACAAGATCCTCGACCCGCGCTCGGGCCAGGAGACGGTCGGCGGGATCGACATGATCGTGCGCCGCAACGCCTTCGGGCGGCAGAACGAGTCCTTCGAGGCGGCCGTCGAGGTCGCCGGCATCGGGGGCGGCCCCGTGGAGGGCGTGTTCATCCGCGCTCCCTGGGTGGAGTCGGTCGGTGCGCAGGCCGAGGTGGTGGCGGAGCACGGCGGTCACATCGTCGCCGTACGTCAGGGAAACGCCCTGGCCACGTCATTCCACCCGGAATTGACCGGAGACCACCGCGTTCACGCGCTGTTCGTGGACATGGTGCGCGCAGTCGGCTGACTCGATCCCGGTAGGATCTCTCGGGTTCGAATCGTTTTTGGTGACGCGAAGGAGAAGGCAGATGTCCGGCCACTCTAAATGGGCTACGACGAAGCACAAGAAGGCCGTGATTGACGCCAAGCGCGGCAAGCTCTTCGCGAAGCTGATCAAGAACATCGAGGTCGCGGCCCGCACCGGCGGTGTGGACCCCGAGGGAAACCCGACCCTCGTGGACGCGATCCAGAAGGCGAAGAAGAGCTCCGTACCGAACAAGAACATCGACTCCGCGGTCAAGCGCGGTGGCGGTCTCGAAGCGGGCGGCGTCGACTACCAGACGATCATGTACGAGGGTTACGGCCCGAACGGTGTCGCGGTGCTCATCGAGTGCCTCACCGACAACCGCAACCGTGCCGCCTCCGACGTGCGTGTGGCGATGACCCGCAACGGCGGCTCGATGGCCGACCCGGGTTCGGTCTCGTACCTCTTCAACCGCAAGGGCGTCGTCATCGTCCCCAAGGGCGAGCTGACCGAGGACGACGTCCTGGGTGCCGTGCTCGACGCGGGCGCCGAGGAGGTCAACGACCTCGGTGACACGTACGAGGTCGTCAGCGAGGCCACCGACATGGTCGCGGTCCGCAGCGCGCTCCAGGAGGCCGGCATCGACTACGACTCGGCCGAGGCGAACTTCCTGCCCACCATGCAGGTCGACCTCGACGAGGAGGGCGCGCGCAAGATCTTCAAGCTCATCGACGCGCTGGAGGACAGCGACGACGTACAGAACGTCTTCGCCAACTTCGACGTGTCCGACGAGGTCATGGAGAAGGTCGACGCCTGAGCCGCGCCCAGCGCAGCCTTCACGGACGGGCCGACGGGGACACACCCCGTCGGCCCGTCGCATTGTCAGTGCGAGCCGATAGCCTGCGGGAACAGTTGACCGATCGGTACGGAGGGGGCGTCCCATGCGGGTGCTGGGCGTGGACCCGGGGCTGACCCGGTGCGGTGTCGGCGTCGTCGAAGGCGTCGCGGGCCGCCCCCTGACGATGCTCGGCGTGGGCGTCGTCCGCACCCCGCCCGACGCGGAGCTCGGTCACCGGCTGGTCGCCATCGAGCGGGGCATCGAGGAGTGGCTCGACGAGCACCGGCCCGAATTCGTCGCCGTGGAGCGGGTGTTCAGCCAGCACAACGTCCGTACGGTCATGGGCACCGCCCAGGCCAGCGCCGTCGCCATGCTCTGCGCGTCGCGCCGCGGCATACCCGTCGCCCTGCACACCCCGAGCGAGGTCAAGGCGGCCGTCACTGGCAGCGGCCGCGCCGACAAGGCCCAGGTCGGCGCCATGGTCACCCGGCTGCTGCGGCTCGACGCCCCGCCGAAGCCGGCCGACGCGGCCGACGCCCTGGCCCTCGCCATCTGCCACATCTGGCGTGCCCCCGCCGTCAACCGCCTCCAGCAGGCACACGCGGCAGCCGCCGCGGCCGGCACCCGGCGCGTTCCCCGTACCCCCGCAGTTCCCGTCCGGAAGGTCCCCCGATGATCGCCTTCGTCAGCGGCCCCGTGGCCGCACTCGCCCCGACCACGGCCGTGATCGAGGTCGGCGGCATCGGCATGGCCGTCCAGTGCACGCCGAACACCCTCGCCGGCCTCCGGACCGGCCAGGAGGCCAGGCTCGCCACCTCCCTCGTCGTCCGGGAGGACTCGCTCACCCTCTACGGCTTCGCCGACGACGACGAGCGACAGGTCTTCGAGCTGCTCCAGACCGCCAGCGGGGTCGGGCCCCGGCTCGCCCAGGCCATGCTCGCCACGCACAGCCCCGACGCCCTGCGCACCGCGGTCGCCACCGGTGACGAGAAGGCGCTCACCGCCGTCTCCGGCATCGGCAAGAAGGGCGCGCAGAAACTCCTCCTCGAACTGAAGGACAGACTCGGCGAGCCCGTCGGCGCCCACATCGGCCGGCAGGGCATCGGCACCGCGGTCACCTCCTCCTGGCGCGATCAGCTCCAGGCCGCCCTGATCGGCCTCGGCTACGCCACCCGCGAGGCCGACGAAGCGGTCACCGCCGTGGCGCCCCAGGCCGAGGCGGCCGTCGCCGAGGGCGGGCAGGCCCCCGTGCCGCAACTGCTGCGTGCCGCACTGCAGACCCTCAACCGCGCGCGCTGACCGGAGCGCGACACTCCCGGGGAACACCCCGACGCCGGGCCGGGCACCGCACGGCACGGCACCGAAACACCCGAGGCGGGACAGACTGAATGAACTGGGACGAGACCGGACCCGACATCGACGAGCGGCTCGACGAGCGCCTCGTCCAGGCCGACGCTGACGGTGAGGACACCGCCGTCGAGGCGGCGCTGCGCCCGAAGGACCTCGATGAATTCGTCGGCCAGGAGAAGGTCCGCGAACAGCTCGACCTGGTCCTCAAGGCGGCCCGGGCCCGCGGCGCCACCGCCGACCACGTGCTGCTCTCCGGTGCCCCCGGCCTCGGCAAGACCACCCTCTCCATGATCATCGCGGCCGAGATGGGCGCGCCGATCCGGATCACCTCCGGCCCCGCCATCCAGCACGCGGGCGATCTCGCCGCGATCCTCTCCTCCCTCCAGGAGGGTGAAGTCCTCTTTCTCGACGAGATCCACCGCATGTCGCGGCCGGCCGAGGAGATGCTCTACATGGCGATGGAGGACTTCCGGGTCGACGTCATCGTCGGCAAGGGCCCCGGCGCCACCGCCATCCCGCTGGAACTGCCGCCCTTCACCCTGGTCGGCGCCACCACCAGGGCCGGACTGCTGCCACCGCCGCTGCGCGACCGCTTCGGTTTCACCGGCCACATGGAGTTCTACGCACCCGCCGAGCTGGAACGTGTCGTCCACCGCTCCGCCCGCCTCCTCGACGTGGAGATAGACGCGGACGGCGCCGCCGAGATCGCCGGCCGTTCCCGCGGCACCCCCCGCATCGCCAACCGGCTGCTGCGCCGCGTCCGGGACTACGCCCAGGTCAAGGCCGACGGGCGGATCGACCGCCCGGTCGCCGCCGCGGCCCTCGGCGTCTACGAGGTCGACGCCCGCGGCCTCGACCGGCTCGACCGCGCGGTGCTCGGCGCTCTGCTGAAGCTCTTCGGCGGCGGGCCCGTCGGGCTGTCCACCCTCGCGGTCGCCGTGGGGGAGGAGCGCGAAACCGTCGAGGAGGTCGCGGAGCCCTTCCTGGTCCGGGAAGGACTGCTGGCCAGGACACCGCGGGGCCGGGTCGCGACGCCGGCGGCCTGGGCCCATCTGGGTCTCGTGCCTCCGCAGCAAGGCGGAAAGGGACAACAGGGCCTGTTCGGGGCGTGATGTGTCACAGGTTGACCGGAGCAGGAACCACACGGCGGCTCCGGGCGTTGTTCCATCGATGCGGACTCGCTTAGACTCCGCCGATGCCGCCCTTACAGGTCGGTGTACCCACCCCCGTAGATACAGGCCGCCTTTCCAGCGCGGTCGTGCGAAGGAAACTCGTCCCGTGAATCCCGTGACTCTCCTCCCCTTCATCGTGCTCATCGGGGCCATGTTCCTGATGACGCGGTCCGCCAAGAAGAAGCAGGCGGCTGCCGCCCAGATGCGCAACGAGATGCAGCCCGGCACCGGCGTCCGGACGATCGGGGGCATGTACGCCACCGTCAAGGAGCTGCACGACGACACGGTTCTCCTTGAGATCGCGCCCGGCGTCCACGCCATCTACGCCAAGAACGCCATCGGCGCCGTCCTGGACGACGCGGAGTACAACCGCATCGTCCACGGCGACGACGAGAGCGGCCTCGACCTCGACGGCACGGTCGTTCCCGACGACGCCTCCTCGCTGACCGAGGCCGGCACCGACGCGGACGATGCGGACGACACCCGGATCGACCTGGGCAAGAAGGCCGACGAGGCCGAGCCGAAGGACGCCGAGTCCGGCAAGAAGTCCGAGGGCAAGGACGACGGCGAGGCCGACGCGAAGTAAGCCACGCCCGGGGAATGCCGTGAGCCCACCGGCGTCCGGCGTTCCCCGGTCCGTGCGATCTTCTGCGGGGGCGGGTCCCCACTACACTTCGTGGCCGCTCGGGCGCGTACCCGGCGCGGGGCGGTTGGACAGGGAGAAACGAGAAGGTGGCAGCACCGAAGAAGAGCCGGGGACCGGCCGGCGGTCAGGGCAGGCCGGGGCGTTCCCTGGCCCTGATCCTGATCGCCATGGTCGCGCTCACCGGCGGGATGTTCCTGGCCCATCAGCCGACCCCACGGCTCGGCATCGACCTGGCGGGCGGCACGTCCATCACGCTGGAGGCGAAGAGCGAGCCGGGGCAGGAATCGGCGATCAACAAGACCAACATGGACACGGCGGTCCAGATCATGGAACGCCGTGTCAATGGTCTTGGTGTCTCCGAGGCCGAGGTCCAGACACAGGGCGATCGCAACATCATCGTCAACATCCCCAAGGGCACGAACTCCGCCCAGGCCCGGGAGCAGGTCGGCACCACGGCCAAGCTCTACTTCCGGCCGGTGCTGACCGTCGCCCAGGGCACGCCCACCCCGGCGCCCAGTGCCTCGTCGTCCGGAAAGCCCACCCCCACCGGCAGCCCGAGCACCCCCACCGCGGACAAGGGCAGTGGTTCGCCGAAGCCCGACGCGAGCGCCACCACCCAGGGCCGCGCGGTCACCGGCGCCCTCAAGGCCGACTCCACGCCCTCGCCGAAGGCGAGCACCACGCCCAAGGCCGACGCCACGCCGACGGCGTCCGCCGCCGACGAGGCCGCCGCCGCCGAGCTGCAGAAGAAGTTCGCCGCGCTCGACTGCTCCAGCAAGGCGTCCCGCGCCGAGGCCGCACGGGGCGCCAAGCCCACGGACACGGTCGTCGCATGCAGCTCCGAGGGTGACGCGAAGTACGTCCTCGGCCCGTCCGAGGTGTCCGGCACCGAGGTCGACAACGCCAAGGCCGGCTTCGATCAGCAGCGCGGCATGTGGATCGTCAACATGGAGTTCACCAAGCAGGGCTCCAAGCAGTTCCAGACGATCACCAAGAAGCTCTCCGCCCAGCAGTCCCCGCAGAACCAGTTCGCCATCGCGCTGGACGGCGAGGTCGTCTCCGCGCCCCAGGTGAACACCACGCTCAGCGGCAGCGCCGAGATCTCCGGCAGCTTCACCCAGCAGTCCGCCGAGGACCTGGCCAACGTGCTCTCCTACGGTGCGCTCCCGCTCTCGTTCAAGGAACAGAGCGTCACCACGGTCACCGCCGCGCTCGGTGGCGAGCAGCTCCAGGCCGGTCTGATCGCCGGTGCCATCGGTCTGGCCCTGGTGGTCATCTACCTGGTGGCCTACTACCGCGGGCTCGCGCTCATCGCGCTCCTGAGCCTGCTGGTCTCCGGCATCCTGACCTACACGATCATGTCGCTGCTCGGCCCGGCCATCGGCTTCGCGCTGAACCTCCCGGCGGTCTGCGGCGCCATCGTGGCCATCGGTATCACCGCGGACTCCTTCATCGTGTACTTCGAACGGGTCCGTGACGAGATCCGCGAGGGCCGCACGCTCCGCCCGGCCGTCGAGAGGGCCTGGCCGCGCGCCCGGCGCACCATCCTGGTCTCCGACTTCGTGTCGTTCCTCGCCGCCGCCGTGCTCTTCGTCGTCACCGTCGGCAAGGTCCAGGGCTTCGCGTTCACGCTGGGTCTCACCACCCTGCTCGACGTGGTCGTGGTGTTCCTCTTCACCAAGCCCGTCATGACGCTGATGGCCCGTACGAAGTTCTTCGCGAGTGGCCACCCGTGGTCCGGCCTGGACCCGAAGCGGCTCGGCGCCAAGCCGCCGCTGCGCCGCTCGCGCCGTGTCAACGCCCCCACTGACCCGAAGGAGGCGTGAGATGTCGCGACTCGGCACTCTCGGCGCCCGTCTCTACCGAGGCGAGGTCGGCTACGACTTCATCGGCAAGCGCAAGATCTGGTACGGGATCTCGATCCTGATCACCATCACGGCCATCGTCGGCCTGGCGGTCAGCGGCCTGAACATGGGCATCGAGTTCAAGGGCGGCGCGGTCTTCACCACCCCGAAGACCAGCGTCACCGTCGCCAAGGCGGAGGACCTGGCCACGGAGGCCTCCGGTCACCAGGCGATCGTCCAGAAGCTCGGCAACGGCGGTCTGCGCATCCAGATCACCGAGGTCGACACCGCGAAGTCCGACGACATCAAGAACAAGCTCTCCAAGGACCTCGACGTCCCGGCGGAGAAGATCGCCGCCGACCTCGTCGGCCCCAGCTGGGGTGAGCAGATCGCCAACAAGGCCTGGACCGGCCTCGGCATCTTCATGGTCCTCGTGGTGATCTACCTGGCCATCGCCTTCGAGTGGCGCATGGCCATCGCGGCCCTGGTCGCGCTGATCCACGACATCACCATCACCGTCGGGGTCTACGCCCTGGTCGGCTTCGAGGTCACCCCGGGCACCGTGATCGGTCTGCTGACCATCCTCGGTTACTCCCTCTACGACACGGTCGTCGTCTTCGACAGCCTCAAGGAGGGCACGAAGGGGATCACCAAGCAGACCCGGTGGACGTACAGCGAGATCGCCAACCGGTCCATCAACGGCACACTGGTCCGCTCCATCAACACCACCGTGGTGGCCCTGCTGCCGGTCGCCGGTCTGCTGTTCATCGGTGGTGGCGTCCTGGGCGCCGGCATGCTGAACGACATCTCCCTGGCGCTCTTCGTCGGCCTCGCCGCCGGCGCGTACTCCTCGATCTTCATCGCCACGCCGCTCGTCGCCGACCTCAAGGAACGCGACCCGCAGATGAAGGCCCTGAAGAAGCGGATCCTCGCCAAGCGCGCGGCAGCCGCCGCCAAGGGCGAGTCCGCCGAGGACGACCCGTCGGACGACGGCTTCCCCCAGGACGCCGCCCCCGCCGCCGCGGTCGTCGGCCAGCGCTCACAGCCCCCCAGGGGCCACGGCCGGACCCCGGGGAAGCGTCGATGACCAGCACCACCGACAGCACCCGCGAGCTCCTGCTCAGCCGGATCCGCGACGTGCCGGACTACCCGAAGCCGGGTGTGCTGTTCAAGGACATCACCCCGCTGCTCGCGGACCCGACGGCGTTCGCGGCCCTCACCGACACCCTCGCGGAGCTGTGCGTACGGCACGGCGCCACTAAGGTCGTCGGTCTGGAGGCGCGCGGCTTCATCCTGGCCGCCCCGGTCGCGGTACGGGCCGGGCTCGGCTTCGTACCCGTCCGCAAGGCGGGCAAGCTGCCCGGAGCCACGCTCAGCCAGGCGTACGAGCTGGAGTACGGCACGGCCGAGATCGAGATCCACGCGGAGGACCTGGCCGCCGGCGACCGGATCATGGTCATCGACGACATCCTCGCCACCGGCGGCACCGCCGAGGCCTCGCTGGAGCTGATCCGGCGGGCCGGTGCCGAGGTAGCGGGCGTCGCGGTCCTCATGGAGCTCGGTTTCCTGCCCGGACGGGCCCGGCTGGAGCAGGGCCTGCGCGGCGCGCCGCTGGAGGTTCTGATCACGGTCTGAGCAGCACCGGCCGTACGCGGCAGCGGATCGTGCGAACAGGACGGGCACCCGGGAACAACCGGGTGCCCGTCCTGCGTTGACAGGAGTCTCATCGGTCCCCGGGGGAGGACGGGCCGCAGGGTCGATACGATGGCCTCTCCGGGTATCCGGATCCGCACGAGGAGCGCTCTTGCCAGACGAGGCCCAGCCAGTCGCCGCCCCGCAGCCCGACAAGCCCGCGGCGGCCCCAGCCACGCCTGGGAAGAAGCAGCCCGCGGACAAGCCGAAGCCCCCGGCCCCCGAGCCCGCCAACGGCCCTGAGCGGGCGGGCGCCCCGGCGGCCGGGGGAGCCTCCGCTTCCCCCGCACAGCCCGCCGCACCCGCCTCCCCGGCCGCCTCCGCCCCGAAGCCTCCCGCGAAGCCCGCGGCCAGGCCGGTGCCGTCGAGCACCCCCACCTCCCGGTCCGGCGGCTCGTCCAACCGGGTGAGGGCCAGGCTGGCCCGTCTCGGCGTACAGCGCTCCAGCCCGTACAACCCGGTGCTCGAACCGTTGCTCCGCATCGTCCGCAGCAACGACCCCAAGATCGAGACCGCCACGCTGCGCCAGATCGAGCGCGCCTACCAGGTCGCCGAGCGCTGGCACCGCGGCCAGAAGCGCAAGAGCGGCGACCCCTACATCACGCACCCCCTCGCCGTCACGACCATCCTCGCCGAGCTGGGCATGGACCCGGCCACGCTGATGGCCGGGCTGCTGCACGACACGGTCGAGGACACCGAGTACGGCCTGGACACCCTGCGCCGCGACTTCGGCGACCAGGTCGCCCTGCTCGTCGACGGCGTCACCAAACTGGACAAGGTCAAGTTCGGCGAGGCCGCCCAGGCCGAGACCGTACGCAAGATGGTCGTCGCCATGGCCAAGGACCCCCGGGTCCTCGTCATCAAGCTCGCCGACCGGCTGCACAACATGCGCACCATGCGCTACCTCAAGCGGGAGAAGCAGGAGAAGAAGGCCCGCGAGACGCTTGAGATCTATGCCCCGCTGGCGCACCGCCTGGGCATGAACACCATCAAGTGGGAGCTGGAGGACCTCGCCTTCGCGATCCTCTACCCCAAGATGTACGACGAGATCGTGCGTCTGGTCGCCGAGCGGGCCCCCAAGCGCGACGAGTACCTCGCCATAGTGACCGACGAGGTCCAGGCCGACCTGCGCGCCGCACGGATCAAGGCCACCGTCACGGGACGGCCGAAGCACTACTACAGCGTCTACCAGAAGATGATCGTGCGCGGCCGGGACTTCGCCGAGATCTACGACCTGGTGGGCATCAGGGTGCTCGTCGACACCGTCCGGGACTGCTACGCGGCGCTCGGTACCGTCCACGCGCGATGGAACCCGGTACCCGGCCGGTTCAAGGACTACATCGCGATGCCCAAGTTCAACATGTACCAGTCGCTGCACACCACGGTGATCGGTCCCAGCGGCAAGCCCGTCGAGCTGCAGATCCGCACCTTCGACATGCACCGCCGCGCCGAGTACGGCATCGCCGCGCACTGGAAGTACAAGCAGGAGGCCGTCGCCGGCGCCTCCAAGGTCCGCACCGACGTCCCCAAGAACACGGGCGGCGGCCGGAGCCAGGACACCGTCAACGACATGGCGTGGCTGCGCCAGCTCCTGGACTGGCAGAAGGAGACCGAGGACCCCAGCGAGTTCCTGGAGTCGCTGCGCTTCGACCTCTCCCGCAACGAGGTCTTCGTCTTCACGCCCAAGGGCGACGTCATAGCGCTGCCCGCGGGTGCGACCCCGGTCGACTTCGCGTACGCGGTGCACACGGAGGTCGGCCACCGGACGATAGGAGCACGGGTCAACGGGCGGCTCGTACCGCTCGAATCGACGCTCGACAACGGCGATCTGGTCGAGGTCTTCACCTCCAAGGCGGCCGGTGCCGGACCCTCCCGTGACTGGCTGGGCTTCGTCAAGTCCCCCCGCGCCCGCAACAAGATCCGTGCCTGGTTCTCCAAGGAGCGCCGCGACGAGGCGATCGAGCAGGGCAAGGACGCCATCGCGCGCGCCATGCGCAAGCAGAACCTGCCGATCCAGCGCATCCTGACCGGCGACTCCCTGGTGACCCTCGCCCACGAGATGCGCTACCCCGACATCTCGTCCCTCTACGCGGCGATCGGCGAGGGGCATGTCGCGGCCGCCGGAGTCGTGCAGAAGCTGGTCCAGGCGCTCGGCGGCGAGGACGAGGCCAACGAGGACATCGCGGAGAGCTCGCCGCCCTCGCGCAGCCGCAGCAAGCGCCGTTCCAACGCCGATCCGGGCGTGGTCGTCAAGGGCGTCGAGGACGTCTGGGTCAAACTGGCCCGCTGCTGCACGCCCGTCCCCGGCGACCCGATCATCGGATTCGTCACCCGGGGCAGCGGCGTTTCCGTGCACCGCGCCGACTGCGTCAACGTCGACTCGCTGTCCCAGCAGCCGGAGCGGATCCTGGACGTCGAGTGGGCGCCGACCCAGTCCTCGGTCTTCCTGGTCGCCATCCAGGTCGAGGCCCTCGACCGGTCCCGGCTGCTCTCGGACGTCACCCGTGTCCTGTCCGACCAGCATGTCAACATCCTGTCAGCGGCCGTCCAGACCTCCCGGGACCGGGTGGCCACCTCGCGCTTCACCTTCGAGATGGGTGACCCGAAGCACCTCGGCCACGTACTGAAGGCGGTACGGGGTGTGGAGGGCGTCTACGACGTCTACCGGGTGACCTCGGCCCGCAGGCCGTAGAACGGGCCCGGCACCCGCCGGCGGCGAGGCTCCGGCCCTCCGCCGCCGGCGTACGGCACCGGGCTACGCGTCGACCTCGTACTGGCCGTGCTCCAGGAAGTACCGCATCTCCTCCGGCGTGCCGTCGATCGCCTCGCCGACCGCCGCACGCATCGCCTCGCTGATGTCCGGGCGGGCCAGGATGCGGAAGAGGGCGACGCGGTCGTCCTCGGCCTGGGCGAGGCGGTAGCCGGTCTCCAGCCACTGCCGTATGTCCTGCGCGGTGCCGTTGTCGAGGAGCTGGTTGACTTCCTTGATGACCCGCTTGCCCGAGTCCGGATTGCCGAGGATGCGGACGAGGGCGACCTTGTCGTCCTCGGCCTGGGCGAGGGGGTAGCCGGTCTCCAGGAAGTACCGCATGGCCTCCGTGGTGCCGTTGTCCAGGGCTTCGTTGGCTTCCCGGACGACCCTCCTGCCGCTGTCCTCGTCCGCCAGGATGCGCAGGATCGCGATCCTGAGCTCGTCGTCGGACATCTCATCCACCGGTGTGCCGGAGCCGTCGGCCGCCGCCGCGGCGGACACGGCGGCGGGGGAAGCGTTCCCGGCGGCGAAGGCCGGGCCGGTCAGCACGAGCGCCGGGGCCAGAGCGGTGGCCGCGACGGTCAGGGCGGCGCGGGTCAGTCTCATCTGTGGACCTGCCTCAAGGACGTAGTGATCTCGGCGGATCCGGCAGCCGCACGGAGCGCGCCGGTGCGGGGATCGTCTCGTCCGTCCGGCCGCGGATCACTGTCCGGTTCCGGCAGTCGTCACGAACTCTTCGCTGCCGACCGCGTGCAGCCGCCGCAGCCGCGGCCATGCGATGCGGGAGCCGCACCGGACGCGACACGGCGAGACCGGTGGGCGCCCGTGCGGCCGGACACGCGAGAGGGGCTTCCCCGCGCGAACGCGGAGAAGCTCCTCGGGCGAAGCAAGGAGGTGTCAGCCGCCGAACTCCTCAAGACCCTTCAGAGCCTGGTCCAGCAGTGCCTGCCGGCCTTCCAGCTCCCTGGCCAGCTTGTCGGCACGGGCGTTGTTGCCCGAGGCGCGGGCCGTGTCGATCTGCGCGCGCAGCTTGTCCACGGCCGCCTGGAGCTGACCGGTCAGACCCGCGGCGCGTGCCCGCGCCTCGGGGTTCGTCCGCCGCCACTCCGACTCCTCGGCCTCCTGGAGCGCCCGCTCCACCGCCTGCATCCGCCCCTCGACCTTCGGGCGGGCGTCACGCGGTACGTGGCCGATGGCCTCCCAGCGCTCATTGAGGGCCCGGAACGCGGCCCTGGCCGCCTTCAGGTCCTTCACCGGCACCAGTCGCTCGGCCTCGACGGCGAGCTCCTCCTTGAGCTTGAGGTTCTCGCCCTGCTCCGCGTCCCGCTCGGCGAAGACCTCGCTGCGGGCGGCGAAGAAGACGTCCTGGGCACCGCGGAAGCGGTTCCACAGATCGTCCTCGGCCTCGCGCTGGGCGCGGCCCGCCGCCTTCCACTCCGTCATCAGGTCGCGGTAACGGGCGGCCGTGGCACCCCAGTCCGTGGAACCGGAGAGCGACTCCGCCTCGACGACCAGCTTCTCCTTGGCCTTGCGGGCCTCCTCGCGCTGGGCGTCCAGCGATGCGAAGTGGGCCTTGCGGCGCTTGGAGAACGCCGAGCGGGCATGCGAGAAGCGGTGCCACAGCTCGTCGTCGGACTTGCGGTCGAGCCGCGGCAGGCCCTTCCACGTGTCGACGAGCGCACGGAGCCGCTCGCCCGCGGAGCGCCACTGCTCGCTCTGCGCCAGCTCCTCGGCCTCGGCGACCAGGGCCTCCTTGGCGTGCTTCGCCTCGTCGGTCTGCTTCGCCTTCTGGGCCTTGCGCTCCTCGCGCCGCGAGTCGACCGTCGCGACGAGCGCGTCGAGCCGCTTGCGCAGCGCGTCGAGGTCGCCCACGGCGTGATGCTCGTCCACCTGCAGACGCAGATGCTCGATGGCGGTCGTCGCGTCCTTCGCCGACAGGTCGGTGGTCTTCACCCGCCGTTCGAGGAGGCCGATCTCGACCACAATGCCCTCGTACTTGCGCTCGAAGTAGGCCAGAGCCTCCTCGGGGGAACCCGCCTGCCACGATCCGACGACCTGCTCGCCGTCGGCTGTCCGCACGTACACGGTGCCGGTCTCATCGACACGGCCCCACGGGTCGCTGCTCACAGCGCCTCCTCCACCTGATGCCCGCGAGAGGGTTCGCCCCCCTGGCATCGTCCACAGTTTCCTGGGGCGGGCAGCGCCCGCCCTGCACAACGCCAATCTAGGCGACCGGCCGCCCGGCTGTCCGCACTCGGCGCCGCCGAAAAAAATCCGGCCCGCGCCCGTCGTCACCGCTCGGCCCGGTCCGGCCGCCCCGAGCCGGTCACGACTTGTCGACGGCGGCCTTCGAGATGTTCACGGCCTTCTTCGGCGCACCGTCGGGGGCGCCGCCCTCCGCGCCCGCCGCACCGATGTCCTTGACGGCCTTCAGCGAGGCGTCGTCCATCGTGCCGAACGGGGTGTAGGTGGGCGGCAGTTTGCTGTCCTTGTACACCAGGAAGAACTGGCTGCCACCGGTGTGCGCCTGGCCGGTGTTCGCCATCGCCACCGTGCCCGCCGGGTAGGTGACCGTGCCGTCCTTGCCGGCCTTGCCCAGCGCGGTCAGGTTCTCGTCCGGGATCGTGTAGCCGGGGCCGCCCGTGCCGTCGCCCTTGGGGTCGCCGCACTGCAGGACGTAGATGTTCTGCGTGGTCAGCCGGTGACACTTGGTGCCGTCGAAGAAGCCCTTGTCGGCCAGCGACTTGAAGGAGTTCGTGGTGTGCGGGGTCTTCGCCGCGTCCATCGTGAACCTGATGTCGCCCTGGCTCGTCTTGAGCGACATCGCGTACTCGGCCTTCTTGTCGATCTTCATCGCCGGCTCGGGCGCCTCGCTCTCCTTCGGCGACGGGCTGTCCGAAGGGCTCGCACTCGCGGCGGCGTCCGCCTTGTCCTTCTTGCCGTCGTCGTCGAGTGCGAGATACGAGCCCACACCGATGACCGCCACCACGGCCACCGCGGACGCGATGACGACCGTCAGCCGCCTCGTCCTGCGGCGGGCCTCCTCCCGGCGCTGCTGCTGCCGCTCGAACTTCTCCCTGGCGAGCTGCCGCCGCCGCTGATCGCTGCTGACCACCGGGTGATCTCCTTGTAGGTCGTGTGATGAGGCCTTGGCTGCCCCGTACCGTATATGGGTTAGCTGTGGAATGAGGAGCGCCGGTAGGCTCTGAACTGCCGCGACCTCCTCAGTCGCAATCCACCGTCGGACGACCAATAAGGACGATCGTGCTCATTGCCGGGTTCCCCGCAGGGGCCTGGGGGACCAACTGTTATCTGGTCGCCCCGGCCGCAGGCGAGGAGTGCGTGATCATCGACCCGGGCCACCAGGCCGCGGCCGGAGTCGAGGAAGCGCTGAAGAAGCATCGGCTGAAGCCCGTCGCCGTCGTACTGACCCACGGCCACATCGACCATGTCGCCTCGGTCGTCCCGGTGTGCGGCGCGCACGATGTCCCTGCCTGGATCCACCCCGAGGACCGGTACATGATGAGCGACCCGGAGAAGGCCCTCGGCCGCTCCATCGGGATGCCGCTCATGGGCGAGCTGACGATCGGGGAGCCGGACGACGTCAAGGAGCTGAGCGACGGCGCCCGGCTGAAGCTTGCAGGTCTGGAGTTCGGTGTCGCGCATGCGCCCGGCCATACCAAGGGGTCGGTGACGTTCAGGATGCCCGAGGCCGCGGATGTTCCGCAGATCCTCTTCTCGGGCGACCTGCTCTTCGCCGGCTCCGTCGGACGCACCGACCTGCCCGGCGGCGACCACGCCGAGCTGCTCGAGTCGCTGGCCCGCGTGTGCCTGCCGCTCGACGACTCGACCGTGGTGCTGTCCGGCCACGGCCCCCAGACGACCATCGGCCGCGAGCGCGCCTCGAATCCGTATCTGCACGGTATGGACGCGCCCCGACGAGGAATGTGACGAGAGACATCCCGTGAGCACTTTCAAGGCCCCCAAGGGCACGTACGACCTGACCCCGCCCGACTCCGCCAAGTACCTCGCGGTGCGCGAGGCCATCGCGGCACCCCTGAAGAACTCCGGCTACGGCTACATCGAGACCCCCGGCTTCGAGGACGTCGCGCTCTTCTCGCGCGGTGTCGGTGAGTCCACCGACATCGTGACCAAGGAGATGTACACCCTCACCACCAAGGGCGGCTCCCAGCTGGCACTGCGCCCCGAGGGCACCGCCTCCGTGCTCCGGGCCGCACTGGAGGCCAACCTCCACAAGCTCGGCAACCTTCCGGTGAAGCTCTGGTACTCCGGCTCGTACTACCGCTACGAGCGCCCGCAGAAGGGCCGTTACCGGCACTTCTCGCAGGTCGGTGCCGAGGCGATCGGCGCCGAGGACCCGGCGCTGGACGCCGAGCTGATCATCCTGGCCGACCAGGCGTACCGCGCGCTGGGTCTGCGGAACTTCCGCATCCTGCTCAACTCGCTGGGCGACAAGGAGTGCCGCCCCGTCTACCGGGACGCGCTCCAGGGCTTCCTGCGCGAGCTCGATCTGGACGAGGAGACCCGCCGCCGCATCGAGATCAACCCGCTCCGGGTCCTCGACGACAAGCGGCCCGAGGTGCAGAAGCAGCTGACCGGCGCCCCGGTGCTGCGCGACTACCTCTGCGACGCCTGCAAGGCGTACCACGAGGAGGTGCGCGACCTGCTCTCCGCGGCAGGCGTGGTGTACGAGGACGACGAGAAGCTCGTCCGCGGCCTCGACTACTACACCCGCACCACCTTCGAGTTCGTCCACGACGGGCTCGGCTCGCAGTCCGCGGTGGGCGGCGGCGGCCGATACGACGGTCTGTCCGAGATGATCGGCGGACCGGCGCTCCCGTCGGTCGGCTGGGCGCTCGGTGTGGACCGTACGGTGCTCGCGCTGGAGGCGGAGGGGATCGAACTCGAACTGCCCGCCGCCACCAGCGTCTTCGCCGTGCCGCTCGGCGAGGAGGCCCGCCGGGTGCTCTTCGGCGTCGTCACGCAGCTGCGCCGCGAGGGTGTGGCGGCGGACTTCGCGTACGGGAACCGCGGCCTCAAGGGCGCGATGAAGAGCGCGAACCGTTCGGGAGCCCGCTTCACGATCGTCGCGGGCGAGCGGGACCTTGCCGAGGGCGTCGTCCAGCTCAAGGACATGGAGTCCGGCGAGCAGGCGCCCGTGTCCCTGGCCGACGTGGCCGGGACGATCCGCGAGCGTCTGGCCCAGGGGCCCTCGTCCGGATCATGACGGGCTCGCGGGGTCCGGCACGCCCGCCCGCCGCGTTCCCGTCGGTCGCCGGGGCTCCTTCCCCGGGCTCTCGGCTCCGCGCGAGCACGGGGAGAGCCCATCGGCTCCCGCCTCGGCCTCGCGATCGCACGCACCGGGCCCCACTTCCTGAGCCGGCCTGAGCCGGACGGAAGACCCCGGGGCCGGTCCAGGTGGCCGACGGGCGGATTCCCGCTCCGCCGGCCACCTGGACGGCCGTCGCGTCAACTCGGCGGCTGCGGATTCATCCTGCCGGACGATGTCGGCCGGGGACGCCGGTGGCGGCCGTCGCGGACCGGATCGACGCCGGGCACCGGCACGGTCCCCTCGACACGGCCGCCGCGGTCGTGCTCCACCCGCCCCGACCGGCGCCCGGACACTGACGCCTTCGCCCTGCCGGATCCCAGGTCCGGACCGTCGACGGCGATCGGCCGGCCCCGGCACTTCCCCGGGCCGCGTACCTCCGCCGCGGGCCCGGCCGTCGCACAGGGGCTCTTCCGGACCCCTGAGTTCCGTGCCTGCCGTGCGCAGGCCTCAAGCACACCTTTATGTCCATCGAACAGAGGACCGGCGCCCAGGTGCGGCACAATGACCGTGCCCAGCAGGCCACTCACTGATGGAACGGCGATATGACGACTGCAGCGGTTGACCATCCCTCCTCCGCACAGGACGAGGACGGCGGCAAGAAGACCATCGGCGGAAGCCGGGCGCTCGCACTGCTGCTGGTGATCACCGGCGCCGCCGGACTCCTCGCCGCCTGGGTCATCACGATCGACAAGTTCAAGCTGCTGGAGGACCCCAGCTTCACACCGGGGTGCAGCCTCAACCCCGTTGTCGCGTGCGGCAACATCATGAAGAGCGAGCAGGCGGCCGCCTTCGGCTTCCCGAACCCGATGCTCGGCATGGCCACCTACCCCGTGATCATCGGGATCGGGCTGGCCCTGCTCGCGGGCGCCCGCTTCCGCAGCTGGTACTGGCTCGGCATGAACGCCGGCACACTGTTCGGCGTCGGCTTCTGCACCTGGCTCCAGTACCAGTCGCTCTACAACATCAACTCGCTCTGCCTCTGGTGCTGCCTGGCCTGGGTCGCCACGATCTTCATGTTCTGCTACATCACCACGCACAACATCGAGCACCGGATCATTCCCGCGCCGAAGTGGCTGCGCAACGGGCTGATGGAGTTCCACTGGGTGCCCCCCGTCCTGTGGGTCGGCATCATCGGCATGCTGATCCTGACCCGCTGGTGGGACTTCTGGACCAGCTGACCGGATCGCCCGTCCCTCCGGGCGACCGGCCCCGGAGGGATGTCAGTGCGGTGGCATAGGCTTCGAAACGTGGAGCCCGACCTCTTTACCGCAGCCGCCGAAGACCGCCAGGAGAAGGACCCGTCCAGCAGCCCACTGGCTGTCCGGATGCGCCCGCGCACCCTTGACGAGGTCGTCGGCCAGCAGCATCTGCTCAAGCCGGGCTCGCCGCTGCGCCGCCTCGTCGGCGAGGGGAACGGCGGGCCGGCGGGCCCGTCCTCGGTCATCCTCTGGGGCCCGCCCGGCACCGGGAAGACGACCCTGGCCTACGTGGTCAGCAAGGCCACCAACAAGCGCTTCGTCGAGCTCTCCGCCATCACCGCCGGTGTCAAGGAGGTCCGCGCCGTCATCGAGGGCGCCCGCCGCGCCACCGGTGGCTACGGCAAGGAGACCGTCCTCTTCCTCGACGAGATCCACCGCTTCTCCAAGGCGCAGCAGGACTCCCTGCTCCCGGCGGTGGAGAACCGCTGGGTGACGCTGATCGCGGCGACCACCGAGAATCCGCATTTCTCGATCATCTCGCCCCTGCACTCCCGCTCGCTGCTGCTCACCCTGGAACCGCTCACCGACGACGATCTGCGCGGACTGCTCGGGCGCGCGCTGACCGACGAGCGCGGACTCGGCGGCGCGGTGACGCTGCCGGAGGAGGCCGAGGCGCATCTGCTGCGGATCGCGGGCGGCGACGCCCGCCGGGCGCTGACGGCCCTGGAGGCCGCGGCAGGTGCCGCGCTGTCCAAGCAGGAGAAGGAGATCAGCCTCCTGACCCTGGAGGAGACCGTCGACCGCGCGGCCGTCGCGTACGACCGGGACGGCGACCAGCACTACGACGTGGCGAGCGCGCTCATCAAGTCCATCCGCGGTTCCGACGTGGATGCCGCACTGCACTATCTGGCCCGGATGATCGAGGCGGGGGAGGACCCCCGGTTCATCGCCCGGCGGCTGATGATCTCGGCCAGCGAGGACATCGGGCTCGCCGACCCCACGGCACTGCCCACCGCCGTCGCGGCCGCCCAGGCGGTCGCCATGATCGGTTTTCCCGAGGCGGCGCTGACCCTGAGCCACGCCACCATCGCGCTGGCCCTCGCCCCCAAGTCCAACGCGGCCACGCTCGCGATCTTCGCCGCCCAGGAGGACGTACGGAAGGGGCTCGCGGGCCCGGTCCCGGCCCATCTGCGCGACGGCCATTACAAGGGCGCGGCCAAACTGGGCCACGCCCAGGGCTATGTGTATCCGCACGACGTCCCCGGCGGGATTGCCGCCCAGCAGTACGCACCGGACGCGGTCCGCGACAAGCACTACTACCGGCCCACCCGGTACGGCGCGGAGGCGCGCTACGCCGATGTGGTGGAGCGGGTCCGCGAACGGCTCGGCCACACGGCCGGCGACGGCGGCTCCGGACCGTCCGAGGGCTGAGGGCGGGCGTCGGCCGGGGCGCCGTTCAGAGTTCCGCCGCCTCGAAGAGGGTGTACATGGCCTGGCGCAGTTCGACGACGTCCCGCACCGGAGCGGGGAACTCGAAGCGCGCGTCGTAGCACCGCCCTCCGGCCTCGTACAGCCGCAGCCGCAGCCCGTACCGGTCCAGCGCGAGCGGCACCACGGACGGCAGATGGGCCGGGCAGCGACCGGCCGCCCGTTCGCCCAGCAGCCCGCACAGCGAAGCCAGCTGCTCGCCGTGGCCCGCGTGCAGATGCTGCAGGAGCTCCGTCTCGTACCCGGCCAGCGGATCGGGTTCCGCGTCCCGGAATTCCTCCGGCCCGACCTCCTGCGCGCCCCACAGATCGTCGACGTACGCCTCGCCCGTCTCCAGCCGGAGCATCATCCGGCCGGGCCCGGACATGCCGGGTACGGTGGTGAGCCGGCCCGAGACCCACGCGCGGCCGCGGATCCGGTGCGGGACGGAGACCGGGGCGACGTCCGTGATCTCCAGCACCGCGGTCGGCCCCTCGTCCTCGGCGTCCGTCGTGGCCCGTACGACCGGGGAGTCGGCGGGGAGTTCCAGGAACAGGTCCCCGTCCGGACCCACGCTTCGGGACACCGGCATCAGCCGGTCCGAGTCGGCCAGGTCCAGCCCGGGGACGAGCAGTACCGACGAGCAGGTACTCTGTACGAGAGTTCGTGTGCGCTCGGCTGCTGACGGCATCCGAGTGTTTTCAAGCCCGCTGGGACGCGGCTGACCACGATCTGATCGGTCCTCCGTCGTATCGGCACCCCGAGGGGTGTCGACGCTGTCAGTGCTGTCCGTGATGTGACTGGTGTTCCCCGGGCGAGACATGCGATCTCCTCAAGTAAGGTGAGCCTAACCTAACCTGCAACGGAGGTCTGGAGAACGTGCCTAACCAGTCGCGTCCCAAGGTCAAGAAGAGCCGCGCGCTCGGCATCGCACTGACGCCGAAGGCCGTCAAGTACTTCGAGGCCCGCCCCTACCCGCCGGGCGAGCACGGCCGTGGCCGCAAGCAGAACTCGGACTACAAGGTCCGTCTGCTGGAGAAGCAGCGTCTGCGTGCCCAGTACGACATCAGCGAGCGCCAGATGGCGCGCGCGTACGACCGCGCCAAGAAGGCCGAGGGCAAGACGGGCGAGGCGCTGGTCGTCGAGCTCGAGCGCCGTCTCGACGCGCTGGTCCTGCGTTCGGGCATCGCCCGCACCATCTACCAGGCCCGTCAGATGGTCGTGCACGGTCACATCGAGGTCAACGGTGGCAAGGTCGACAAGCCGTCGTTCCGTGTCCGTCCCGACGACATCGTGATGGTCCGCGAGCGCAGCCGCGACAAGCACCCCTTCCAGGTGGCCCGCGAGGGTGGCTACGCCCCCGACGGCGAGACCCCGCGCTACCTGCAGGTGAACCTGAAGGCCCTGGCCTTCCGCCTTGACCGGGACCCGAACCGCAAGGAAATCCCCGTCATCTGCGACGAGCAGCTCGTCGTCGAGTACTACGCCCGCTGATCCAGGCGTAGCCGCTCTCACCAGCGCTCAGGCCCGCCCCTCCCGGATGTACGGGAGGCGGCGGGCCTCCGCGTTCTCCCGGGGGCCCGGCGGTGTTCCCGGCCGTCGCTCCGGAGTCTCCCGATGGTCCGCCGGGCCGCTCGCCAGGGCCCTGGCCACCGCCGCGTCCGGATCCAGCAGGCCGCCCGTGCGCAGCCCCGACTCGTAGCGGGCGTCGCCCAGTTCCTTGCGGGCCAGCTCCTCGCAGCGGGCCCGGGGCTGCCCGTAGTGCGCCGATCCGAAGAGCGGCAGCCCCACCGACGGCCAGATCCGGCCGGCGGCCCCCTGGAGCACGGCCGCCTCCGCCGCATCGCCCTCGATGGCCGTGACCAGCGCCAGCAGCTCCAGCGCGAGCGCCGATCCGAGCAGATCGTGGAAGGTGTGGCTGATCGCCAGCGACTGGCGGAGCAGATCCCGGGCCCGGTCCGGACGGTCGCGCTGCAACGCCGCGAAGGCCAGCACGTACAGCGCGTACGACAGTGCCCACCGCTCCCCGCGGTCCTCGCAGATCTCCCTGACCTCTTCGCAGATGGCGGCCGCCCCGTCCGGATCCCCGTGGAATCCGACCGCCATCGAGAGCTCGATCTGGGCCATCAGGACGTTGCTGTTCAGCTCGCCGAGCTCCCGGTAGCGGCGCAGCGCGTCGCCCAGCAGCTCCTGTGCGCGTGCCATGTCGTCGGTGACCAGCGCCAGACACCCCATCCGGTGCACCGCGTACGCGAGCGCCGTGGGGTCGTCGGCCCGTTCCGCCTCGTCCCGGCACTCCTGCAGTGCGCAGACCGCACCGACCGGGTCGCCCTGGAGCACGGCCACGTACCCGAGCACCCACAGCGCCTTGAGCCGCGAGGAGTCGTACGGGGTCTCCTCCTCCAGTACGTGGTCCAGCCAGTGCCGACCCTCCGAGAGCCGCCCGCAGCCCACCCAGAGGAACCACAGGGTGCCCGCCAGATACTGCGCGAGATGGGCCTCGCCCGGGATCTCCAGCGAATACTCCATCGCCCGCCGCAGGTTCGGCAGCTCGCTCTCGGCCCGGGCCGCCACCTCGGCCTGCCGCGGGCTGAACCAGTCGAGTTCGCACCAGGTCGCGAGCCCCAGGTACCAGTCCCGGTGGCGGCGTCTCAGCCGGTCGGTGTCGTCGGTGGCCGCCAGCCACTCCGCGCCGTACTCCCGGACCGTGTCCAGCATCCGGTAGCGGGTGCCCTGCGCCGAGTCCTCGCGCAGCACGACGGACTGCGCCAGCAGGCCGGAGAGTACATCGAGCACCGACTCGGCCGGCAGATCGGTGCCGCTGCAGATGTACTCGACGGCCTCCAGGTCGAACTGCCCAGCGAACACCGAGAGCCGCGCCCAGAGCAGCCGCTGCTCCGGGGCGCAGAGTTCATGGCTCCAGCCGATGGCCGTGCGCAGGGTCTGGTGGCGCGCCGGCGCGCTGCGGCTCGAACCGGTCAGCAGCCGGAAGCGGTCGTCCAGACGTTGCAGCACCTGTTCGGTGGACAGGGCGCGCAGCCGCCCGGCGGCCAGTTCCAGGGCGAGCGGGATGCCGTCCAGACGGCGGCACAGCTCCCGGATGGTCACGCGGTTGTCGTCGGTCAGCCGGAAGTCCGGCCGTACGGCGACGGCCCGCTCCGTGAAGAGCAGCATCGCGTCCTCGTCCGTCATCGGCGCGAGCGGGAAGACGAGTTCCCCGTCCAGTTCCAGCGGCAGTCGTCCGACGGCGAGCACCCGCAGCCCCGGGGCCCGGCGCAGCAGTTCCCGTACCAGTCCGGCGCAGGCGTCCACCAGGTGTTCGAAGCCGTCGACCACCAGCAGGAGCCGGCGCCCGGCCAGATGCTCGACGAGGGTCGTGCGGGGCGGTCTGCTGGTGTGATCGGTCAGCCCCAGTGCGTCGACCAGGGCGTGTTCCAGCAGTTCGTGGTCGTGGATGTCGGAGAGCTCGGCCATCCGGACACCGTCGCAGTACCGTTTCTCCAGAAGTGCGGCGACCCGGGCGGCGCAGCGGGTCTTGCCCACACCGCCCACGCCGATCATGGTGACGAGCCTGGAATCGTCCAGTAGTTGAGCGAGACGGACGAGTTCGTTCTCGCGTCCCACGAATCTGTTCAGTTCCGCCGGGAGGTTTCCGAGGGTGGTGGAGTCGCTCGGACCGTGGGGGGACGGAAGGGTGCGCTGGGGGCGTCGCATGAAACACGCAGAGTACTGGCACGGAAGCTCTCCGTACAATCTCCTTATGGGAACGCCCGTCCTTCCCACCCGTAATGCGGTACGGGGTGCGACCGGCGGCGCGATAGGCTCAAGGGACGACGCTCGGCTGTCGCGACGGCCGTCGCCGGACCGAGCAGAGACTGACAGAGACACTACAGAGACAGCGACAAGCTAGAGAGCGGTGCACTGTGTCCGGTGGAGAGGTGGCCGGGATCCTGGTGGCCGTCTTCTGGGCGATCCTGGTTTCGTTCCTCGCCGTCGTGCTGGTGAGGCTGGCCCAGACGCTCAGGGCGACCACCAAGCTCGTGGCGGACGTGACCGAACAGGCCGTCCCGCTGCTCGCCGACGCCTCCGCCACCGTGCGGTCCGCGCAGACCCAGCTCGACAAGGTCGACGCGATCGCCTCGGACGTCCAGGAAGTCACCTCGAACGCCTCCGCGCTCTCCACCACCGTCGCCTCGACCTTCGGCGGCCCGCTCGTCAAGGTCGCCGCGTTCGGCTACGGGGTGCGGCGGGCCATCGGCCGCAAGGCCGCCCCCGAACCGGAACCCGCCCGCCGTTCGGTGCTCGTCGGCCGCACCGTGCCGTCCGCACGCGGCAGGAAGCGCAACGGCAGAAGCTCCCGCGGACCGAAGGACTGACGCAGCCATGTTCCGCCGTACGTTCTGGTTCACCGCCGGCGCCGCCGCCGGTGTCTGGGCCACCACGAAGGTCAACCGGAAGCTCAAGCAGCTGACCCCCGAGAGCCTCGCGGCGCAGGCCGCCGACAAGGCGATCGAGACAGGGCACAAGCTCAAGGACTTCGCCCTGGACGTCCGCGAGTCCATGGCCCGCCGCGAAGCCGAACTGGGCGAGGCACTGGGCCTGGCGGCACCGGTCGACCAGGACCTCCCGGTCCGCCCGCACTTCGTCGTCGAGGCGTCCGGGCCCGTCGGACCCGACCGGTCCCTCGAGGCCACCAAGTACCGCAAGCTCCCCTACACGTCGTACAACCGGAATGAGGACCACTGATGGAGTCGGCTGAAATTCGTCGCCGCTGGCTGAGCTTCTTCGAGGAGCGCGGTCACACCGTCGTCCCTTCGGCGTCGCTCATCGCGGACGACCCGACTCTGCTGCTGGTCAACGCGGGCATGGTCCCCTTCAAGCCGTACTTCCTCGGTGAGACGAAGCCGCCCGCCCCGCGCGCCACCAGCGTGCAGAAGTGTGTGCGTACGCCGGACATCGAAGAGGTCGGCAAGACCACCCGGCACGGCACGTTCTTCCAGATGTGCGGCAACTTCTCCTTCGGCGACTACTTCAAGGAAGGGGCCATCGGCTACGCCTGGGAGCTGCTCACCAACTCCGTGGCGGACGGCGGCTACGGCCTCGACCCCGAGCGGCTGTGGATCACGGTCTATCTCGACGACGACGAGGCCGAGCAGATCTGGCGCGAGAAGATCGGCGTTCCCGCCGAGCGCATCCAGCGCCTGGGCAAGAAGGACAACTTCTGGTCCATGGGCGTCCCCGGCCCCTGCGGCCCCTGCTCCGAGATCAACTACGACCGTGGTCCGGAGTTCGGTGTCGAGGGCGGCCCGGCCGTCAACGACGAGCGGTACGTGGAGATCTGGAACCTGGTCTTCATGCAGTTCGAGCGGGGCGCCGGTGACGGCAAGGAGGACTTCCCGATCCTCGGCGACCTGCCGTCGAAGAACATCGACACGGGTCTGGGCCTGGAGCGCCTCGCCATGATCCTGCAGGGCGTACAGAACATGTACGAGACCGACACCCTGCGCGTCGTCATGGACAAGGCCACCGAGCTGACCGGTGTCCGCTACGGCGACAAGCACGACTCCGACGTCTCGATGCGCGTGGTCGCCGACCACATCCGCACCTCCGTGATGCTCATCGGTGACGGCGTGACGCCGGGCAACGAGGGCCGCGGGTACGTGCTGCGCCGCATCATGCGTCGCGCCGTCCGCAACATGCGCCTGATGGGTGCCGAGGGGCCGGTCGTCAAGGCTCTGGTCGACGTCGTGATCGAGACGATGGGGCAGCAGTACCCGGAGCTGATCACCGACCGCAAGCGCATCGAGACCGTCGCCCTCGCCGAGGAGGCCGCCTTCCTCAAGGCTCTCAAGGGCGGCACCAACATCCTCGACACCGCCGTCACCGAGACCAAGGCCGCAGGCGGCAAGGTCCTCGCCGGCGACAAGGCGTTCCTGCTCCACGACACCTGGGGCTTCCCGATCGACCTCACCCTGGAGATGGCCGGCGAACAGGGCCTCTCGGTGGACGAGGAGGGCTTCCGCCGCCTGATGAAGGAGCAGCGGGACCGCGCCAAGGCGGATGCCCGCGCCAAGAAGACCGGTCACGCCGACCTGTCCGCCTACCGCGAGGTCGCCGACAACTCCGGCGCCACCGACTTCACCGGCTACACCGCCACCGAGGGGGAGTCGACCATCGTCGGCCTCCTCGTCGACGGCGTGTCCTCCCCGGCCGCGTCCGAGGGCGACGAGGTCGAGGTCGTCCTCGACCGCACCCCGTTCTACGCCGAGGGCGGCGGCCAGATCGCCGACCAGGGCCGGATCAGGCTCGACACCGGCGCCGTCATCGAGGTCCGCGACGTCCAGAAGCCGGTCCCCGGCGTCCACGTCCACAAGGGCGTCGTCCAGGTCGGTGAGGTCACCGTCGGCGCTCCGGTCCTCGCCTCGATCGATGTCAAGCGCCGCCGCGCCATCGCCCGCGCCCACTCCGCCACCCACCTCACGCACCAGGCCCTGCGCGACGCGCTCGGCCCGACGGCCGCCCAGGCCGGTTCCGAGAACCAGCCCGGCCGCTTCCGCTTCGACTTCGGCTCGCCGAACGCCGTTCCCGGCTCGGTCATGACCGATGTCGAGCAGAAGATCAACGACGTGCTCTCGCGCGAACTCGACGTCCAGGCCGAGGTCATGTCGATCGACGAGGCCAAGAAGCAGGGCGCCATCGCCGAGTTCGGCGAGAAGTACGGGGAGCGGGTCCGGGTCGTCACCATCGGGGACTTCTCCAAGGAGCTCTGCGGCGGTACGCACGTCCACAACACCGCCCAGCTGGGCCTGGTGAAGCTGCTCGGCGAGTCGTCCATCGGTTCCGGTGTGCGGCGTATCGAGGCCCTCGTCGGCGTCGACGCGTACAACTTCCTCGCCAAGGAGCACACGGTCGTCGCCCAGCTCCAGGAGCTGGTCAAGGGGCGTCCCGAGGAGCTCCCGGAGAAGATCGCCGGAATGCTCGGCAAGCTGAAGGACGCCGAGAAGGAGATCGAGAAGTTCCGCGCGGAGAAGGTCCTCCAGGCCGCCGCCGGACTGGCCGAGTCCGCCAAGGACGTACGCGGCGTCGCCCTGGTCACCGGCCAGGTCCCCGACGGCACGTCCGCCGACGACCTGCGCAAGCTGGTTCTCGACGTCCGTGGCCGCATCCAGGGCGGCCGTCCGGCCGTCGTGGCCCTGTTCACCACGGCCAACGGCCGCCCGCTGACCGTCATCGCCACCAACGAGGCCGCCCGCGAGCGCGGTCTCAAGGCCGGTGACCTGGTCCGCACCGCCGCCAAGACCCTCGGCGGCGGTGGCGGCGGCAAGCCGGACGTCGCCCAGGGCGGCGGCCAGGACCCGGAGGCCATCGGCGCCGCCGTGTCGGCCGTCGAACGCCTCGTCACCGAGACGGCGTGACGACGGGAATGACGCAGATGCGCCGCGGTCGTCGTCTCGCGATCGATGTCGGGGACGCCCGGATCGGGGTCGCCTCGTGCGACCCCGACGGGATCCTCGCCACGCCGGTGGAGACCGTTCCGGGACGTGATGTCCCGGCGGCCCACCGGCGGCTCGGGCAGATCGTCGAGGAGTACGAGCCGATCGAGATCATCATCGGCCTGCCGCGGTCCCTCGGCGGCGGTGAAGGACCCGCCGCCGCCAAGATCCGGCTCTTCGCACAGGAGGTCGCCCGCTCGGTCGCACCCGTTCCGGTGCGGTTGGTGGACGAGAGGATGACCACAGTGACGGCCAGTCAAGGGCTGCGCGCTTCGGGCGTGAAGTCCAAGAAAGGCCGATCCGTCATCGACCAAGCTGCCGCTGTGGTGATCCTTCAGAACGCTCTGGAGTCTGAACGGGCGTCGGGCAGGGCCCCCGGCGAAGGCGTCGAAGTGGTTGTCTGATCGCGATACGGTAACGTTCCGCGCGATGCGGCGGTGCTTCGAACAAGCACCGCACAGCAAGAGACGGAAGGCCGTCTCGCGGCTCTAGGGGATCGATGACTGAGTATGGCCGGGGCCCCGGCTCCGAACCGTGGCATCCCGAGGACCCCTTGTACGGGGACCAGGGACGGGGAGGACAGCAGTCCGCCCACGGCCAGAGCCAGTACGGCGGCCAGCAGCCCTACGATCCGTACGCTCAGCAGCAGTCGCACGACCCGTACGCGCAGCCGCAGCAGCAGGCGCACGATCCGTACGCCCAGCAGCAGCCGCCGCAGCCGCACGACCCGTACGCCCAGCAGCAGTACCAGCAGCAGCCCGGCTACGCGGTCCCGCAGGACCCGTATGCGCAGCAGCCCCAGCAACCCCAGCAGCCGCAGTACGACAACGGCGCCTGGGACACCGGGCAGCAGCCGGCCGCGATGCCGTACGACCCCCAGTCGGCCGCCGACCCGTACAACAACGGGCAGGGCGGCTACGGCGAGACGCACGACCACTACGGCACGCCGGAGGCCTACCCGCCCCCGCAGCCCCCGGGCCGTCGTGAGGCCGCTCCCCAGCAGACCCCGGCGCAGAGCCCGGACTGGGACCCGGAGGCCGAGCCGGAGGAGACCCACCCGTTCTTCACGGGCGCCGACGACAACGGCGACGGCAAGGACGACGAGCAGGACGACGACCCGCGTGAGTCACGCCGCGGCAGCCGGGGCGGCAACGAGCGCCGTGGCAAGGGCAAGAAGAAGAGCCGCAACGGCTGTGCCTGTCTGGTCGTCTCACTGGTCCTGGTCGGTGGCCTCGGCGGGGCGAGCTACTTCGGCTACTCGTACTGGCAGGACAAGTTCGGTGCGGCGCCCGACTACGCGGGCAGCGGCTCCGGGTCGGTCGAGGTGGAGATCCCGAAGGGCGCTTTCGGCTACGACATCGCCAACATCCTGAAGAAGAAGGGCGTCGTCAAGAGCGTCGACGCGTTCGTCTCCGCGCAGAACGAGAACCCCAAGGGGAAGTCGATCCAGGCGGGCGTCTATCTCCTCCACGAGAAGATGTCGGCGGCCGAGGCCGTGAAGATGATGGTCGACCCGAACAGCCAGAACCTTCTGGTGATTCCCGAGGGTTACCGCAATGTCGCCATCTACGAGCTGGTCGACAAGAAGCTGAGCCTCAAGAAGGGCACGACCAAGGGCATCGCCAAGTCCGACGCGTCCGAACTCGGCCTGCCCGACTGGGCGGTCAACGGCAAGGACGTCAAGGACCCGCTGGAAGGGTTCCTGTACCCGGCGGCCTATCCGGTCACCAAGGAGACCAAGCCGGAGACCCTGCTGAAGAAGATGGTCTCCCGCGCCAACGAGGAGTACGACAAGCTCGACCTCGAAGGAGCGGCCAAGAAGTACAAGCTGGACGGTCCCTGGCAGGTCCTCACGGTCGCCAGCCTGGTCCAGGCGGAAGGGCTCACGCACGACGACTTCCGCAAGATGGCCGAAGTCGCCTACAACCGTCTGAAGCCCGACAACATCGCGACCAACCGCAAGCTCCAATTCGACTCCGCGTTCAATTACCTCAAGAACCAGAGCAAGATCAAGATCGGGTCGAACGAGATCCTGACCAACCCGGACCCGTACAACACCTACTACCACCCGGGCCTTCCGCCGGGCCCGATCAGCAATCCGGGAGACGAAGCCCTGCGGGCCACGCTCAATCCCACCAGCGACGGGTGGATGTACTTCATCTCGCTCGACGGCAAGAAGACCCAGTTCACCAAGACGGCCGCCGAGCACGAGAAGCTCAACAAGAAATTCAAGGAACAGCATGGCCTCGGCTGACCGGCGCCACCGGGCGGCCGTCCTCGGTTCGCCCATCGCGCACTCGCTCTCCCCGGTGCTGCACCGCGCCGCGTACGCCGAGCTCGGCCTCACCCACTGGACGTACGACCGGTTCGAGGTCGACGAGGCCGCGCTCCCCGGCTTCGTCCAGGAGCTCGACTCCAGCTGGGCCGGGCTCTCGCTGACCATGCCGCTCAAGCGGGCGATCATTCCGCTGCTGGACTCCGTCAGCGAGACCGCGGCGTCGGTGGAGGCCGTCAACACCGTCGTCCTCACCGAGGACGGCGGGCGCAGGGGAGACAACACCGACATCCCCGGGATGATCGCCGCCCTGCGCGAACGCGGGGTGGAGAAGACCGAGTCCGCCGCAGTCCTCGGCGCCGGTGCGACCGCCTCGTCGGCGCTCGCCGCGCTGTCCGAGATCTGTACGGGACCGGTCACGGCCTACGTCCGCAGCCGGGAGCGGGGCCAGGAGATGCGCGGCTGGGGCGAACGCCTCGGCGTGGACGTCCGGATCGCCGACTGGGCGGAGGCCGAGCAGGCGCTGCGCGCCCCGCTGGTCGTCGCCACCACTCCGGCCGGTGCCACGGACGCCCTGGCCGCCGCCGTACCGGAACGGCCCGGCACGCTCTTCGATGTGCTGTACGAGCCCTGGCCCACCCGCCTGGCCGCCGCTTGGACGACCCGGAACGGCGCAGTGGTCGGAGGTCTCGACCTCCTGGTGCACCAGGCCGTCCTCCAGGTCGAGCAGATGACCGGCCGCGCCCCCGCGCCGCTCGCGGCCATGCGGCGGGCCGGCGAAGAGGCGCTCGCCGCCCGCTGAATCCCTTGGGCCCGGCCGCGTGATCCGTCCGTCTGCTGGACCGGCGACCGGTTCGGGCCCCCGGTCGTGGGAGGATCAAAGGCGGCGGGCCAGGGCCGCGCACCCGGTCGCGCCGTCGCAGTTCCAGGCGCGAGCATGAGGAGCACCGTTGAGCAGGTTGCGCTGGCTGACCGCGGGGGAGTCGCACGGCCCCGCACTCGTGGCGACGCTGGAGGGTCTTCCCGCCGGCGTCCCGATCACCACGGAGATGGTGGCGGACGCACTCGCCCGGCGGCGGCTCGGTTATGGCCGCGGTGCGCGGATGAAGTTCGAGAAGGACGAGGTCACCTTCCTCGGCGGGGTGCGCCACGGCCTGACCATGGGCTCGCCGGTCGCCGTGATGGTGGGCAACACCGAGTGGCCCAAGTGGGAGCAGGTCATGGCGGCCGACCCGGTCGACCCCGAGGAACTGGCCGCGCTGGCCCGCAACGCCCCGCTGACCCGCCCGAGGCCCGGCCACGCCGACCTCGCAGGCATGCAGAAGTACGGCTTCGACGAGGCCCGGCCGATCCTGGAGCGCGCCAGCGCCCGGGAGACGGCGGCCCGCGTCGCGCTCGGCGCCGTCGCGCGGTCCTACCTCAAGGAGACCGCCGGCATCGAGATCGTCAGCCATGTCGTCGAGCTGGCCGCGGCCAAGGCGCCCTACGGCGTCTACCCGACGCCCGCCGACGTCGAGCGGCTCGACGCCGACCCGGTGCGCTGCCTGGACGCCGACGCGAGCAAGGAGATGGTCGCGGAGATCGACCAGGCCCACAAGGACGGCGACACCCTCGGCGGCGTCGTCGAGGTGCTGGCCTACGGCGTGCCCGTCGGCCTCGGCTCGCACGTCCACTGGGACCGCCGCCTCGACGCCCGGCTCGCCGCCGCCCTGATGGGCATCCAGGCCATCAAGGGGGTCGAGGTCGGCGACGGCTTCGACCTGGCCCGGGTCCCCGGCTCCAAGGCGCACGACGAGATCCTGGTCACCGAGGACGGCATCAAGCGCGCCTCCGGCCGCTCCGGCGGCACCGAGGGCGGCCTGACCACCGGCGAGCTGCTGCGGGTCCGTGCCGCGATGAAGCCCATCGCCACCGTGCCGCGCGCGCTCGCCACCGTCGACGTCGTCACCGGGGAACCCGCCAAGGCCCACCACCAGCGCTCCGATGTCTGCGCCGTTCCGGCCGCGGGCATCGTCGCCGAGGCGATGGTCGCGCTGGTCCTGGCCGACGCGGTCGCGGAGAAGTTCGGCGGCGACAGCGTCGCCGAGACCCACCGCAACGTGCAGTCGTACCTCGACCACCTCCAGATCCGATGAGCGGCCCGCTGATCGTCCTCGTCGGCCCGATGGGCGTCGGCAAGTCCACGGTCGGTGAGCTGCTCGCCGGCCGGCTCGGCACCACCTACCGGGACACCGACGCGGACGTCGTGGACACGGCCGGCAAGCCGATCGCGGAGATCTTCTACGACGAGGGCGAGGAGCACTTCCGGGAGCTGGAGCGGCGGGCGGTGCACACCGCCGTCGCCGAGCACACCGGTGTCCTCTCCCTCGGCGGCGGCGCGGTGCTCGACGGCACGACCCGCGCCCTGCTCGCCGGCCGCCCCGTCGTCTATCTCTCGATGGACGTGGAGGAGGCGGTCAGGCGGGTCGGCCTGAACACCGCCCGCCCGCTGCTGGCGGTCAACCCGCGCCGGCAGTGGCGCGAGCTGATGGACGCCCGCCGCCACCTGTACACCGAGGTGGCCCGGGTGACCGTCGCCACCGACGAGCGCACCCCCGAAGAGGTCGCCCAGGCGGTCCTCGACGCACTGGAACTGCCGGAGGGCGGCCCCGTCGCCCCCGGCCGGGAGAACACACCATGACCGAGCAGGTCCCCACCCGCATCCCGATCGCAGGCAGCGCGGGCACCGACCCGTACGAGGTGCTGGTCGGCCGTCAGCTGCTGGGCGAGCTGCCCGCGCTCATCGGCGACCGTGCCAAGCGCGTCGCGGTGCTGCACCCCGAGGCGCTCGCCGAGACCGGTGAGGCGGTCCGCCAGGACCTCGCCGGGCAGGGGTACGAGGCCATCGCGATCCAGCTGCCGAACGCCGAGGAGGCCAAGACCGTCGAGGTCGCGGCGTACTGCTGGAAGGCGCTCGGCCAGACCGGTTTCACCCGCACCGACGTGATCGTCGGTGTCGGCGGCGGAGCCACCACCGACGTGGCCGGATTCGTCGCTGCGAGCTGGCTGCGCGGGGTCCGCTGGATCGCCGTGCCGACGACCGTGCTCGGCATGGTCGACGCGGCCGTCGGCGGCAAGACCGGAATCAACACCGCCGAGGGCAAGAACCTCGTCGGCGCCTTCCACCCGCCGGCCGGGGTCCTCTGCGACCTCGCGGCGCTGGACTCGCTGCCCGTGCACGACTACGTCAGCGGCATGGCCGAGGTCATCAAGGCCGGCTTCATCGCCGACCCGGCCATCCTCGACCTCGTCGAAGCGGACCCGGAGGGCGCCCGTACGCCGACCGGACCGCACACCGCCGAGCTGATCGAACGGGCCATCAGGGTCAAGGCCGAGGTCGTCTCCAGCGACCTGAAGGAATCCGGACTGCGGGAGATCCTCAACTACGGCCACACCCTGGCTCACGCCATCGAGAAGAACGAGCGCTACAAGTGGCGGCACGGCGCGGCCGTCTCGGTCGGCATGGTCTTCGCCGCCGAGCTGGGCCGGCTGGCCGGACGGCTCGACGACGCCACCGCCGACCGGCACCGCGCCGTCCTGGAGTCCGTCGGACTGCCGCTCACCTACCGGGGCGACCAGTGGCCCAGGCTGCTGGAGAACATGAAGGTCGACAAGAAGTCCCGCGGCGACCTGCTGCGCTTCATCGTCCTCGACGGCCTGGGCAGGCCCACCGTCCTGGAGGGCCCCGACCCGGCCGTGCTGCTCGCCGCCTACGGGGAGGTGTCGGCGTGACCCGCCGGGTGCTCGTCCTCAACGGCCCGAACCTCGGCCGGCTCGGCTCCCGCGAGCCGGACGTGTACGGTGCCACGTCCTACGCCGGACTCGTCGAGACCTGTCAGGCGCTCGGCAAGGAGCTCGGCTTCGACGTCGACGTCCGCGAGACCAACGACGAGGGCGAACTGATCCGCTGGCTCCACGAAGCCGCGGACGGTTCAATTCCGGTCGTTCTCAACCCGGGTGCCTTCACCCACTACTCGTACGGGATGCGGGACGCGGCGGCCCAGCGCACCGCCCCACTGATCGAGGTGCACATCTCGAACCCCTACGCACGGGAGGAATTCCGCCACAACTCCGTGGTCGCGCCGGTCGCCACGGGAACCGTGGCCGGATTCGGCATCGGCTCCTACCGACTGGCGCTGCGCGCCCTGGCGGACGAGCTGACCGACTGACGGAGCGGTTCTTCCCGGCCGACCGGGCACCGTGGCGCGTCCCCGACCGTTGTTCCAGCGGCGGCCGGGGACGGTACGGTTGCCGTTCCACCAGCGCCAGTTGCCTGTACGAGACGGAGTGGCACCGGATGCAGCACGCAGTGGGGGCCCCGCTGCCGCCGCCCCAAGGCCCCGGAAACGGACCTGTCGGCTGGTCGCACCAGGCCCAGCACCCCGGCCACCCCGGTCCGCCGGGGCCGCCGCCCACCACCCCGCCCACGCCGGGCGGGTGGAGCGGGCCGGCCCCGCACCATGCCCCGGGGCCTCCCCTCAGGGACACCACAGGACACGTCCAGCTGCCGCCCGGCGGCCCCGTCCCGCTGCCCGCACCGCCCGCCGAGCCCGGCACCGGCAGCGCGACCCTCGCCGTCCTCCTGATCGGTCCCGCGGGCGCCGGCAAGACCACCGTGGCCAAGCTCTGGGCCAGCCGCCGCCGGGTGCCCACCGCCCATGTCAGCCTCGACGACGTCCGTGAATGGGTCTGCTCCGGCTTCGCCGACCCGCAGTCCGGGTGGAACGACCACTCCGAGGCGCAGTACCGCCTGGCCCGCCGCACCTGCGGCTTCGCCGCCCGCAACTTCCTCGCCAACGGCATCTCCTGCATCCTCGACGACGCCGTCTTCCCCGACCGGCCGGTCGTCGGCCTCGGCGGCTGGAAGCGCCATGTCGGCCCCGGGCTCCTGCCCGTCGTCCTGCTGCCCGGCCTGGAGATCGTGCTGGAGCGCAACGCCGCCCGCAGCGGCAACCGCCGCCTCTCGGACGAGGAGGTCGCCAGGATCCACGGCAGGATGGCCGGCTGGTACGGTTCCGGCCTGCCGATCATCGACAACTCGACGTACGACGTGGAGACCACCGCCCGCGTCCTGGACGACATACTCGCCCGCTCCATAGCCAGCCCCCCGGCCTGGTGAACCACCGCCGGGCGGTGCTTCCGGCCGGCGACCGGACCGGCGGCCGCCCCCCGGTCGGGTGCGCTGACCGAGCAGGCCCGCGCCACCGCTCGTAGGCTCGTGACATGTCAGAGGTGTACGCCGTCCGCCGCGGGCTGCTCCGCGACCAGTGCGCCGCCGTCGGATCCGCGGCCGCCCTGGTCTCCCGCCCCGCCAACGTCCGCTATCTCGCGGGCGGGGCGCCACCGGGGGCCGTGCTGCTGCTCGGACCCGGCGGGGACGTCCTGCTCTCCCCCCGCGCCCCGAGCGGCGATCCCGCCGACGGCCGCACCGACGAACAGCTGCGGCTGTCACTGCTGCCCGGCTCCGACGGCGATCCGGTCGTCGCGGCCGCCGATCTGGCCGCTTCCTCGGGCGCGGAGACCCTCGCCGTCGAGGAACACCATCTGACGGTCGCCCGCCACCGGGCGATGGGCTCGGTCGCCCCGCGCCTGAGGCTGGCCGATCTCGGTGCCACCGTCGAGCAGCTGCGGGTGGTCAAGGACGAGGAGGAGATCGCCTGTCTGCGGATCGCCGCCGAGATCACCGACCAGGCTCTGGGTGAACTCCTGGAATCCATCCTGGTGGGCCGCACCGAACGGCATCTCGCCCTGGAGCTGGAGCGCCGTCTGGTGGACCACGGCGCGGACGGCCCCGCCTTCGCCACCTCTGTCGCCACCGGCCCCAACTCCGGCCAGGGCCGCCACCGGCCCTCGGACCGCCGGGTCGAGGAGGGAGATTTCCTCTCCGTCTGCCTGGGCGCGAACTACCGCGGCTACCGCTGCGAGATCGGCCGCACCTTCGTCATCGGGACGACGCCCGCCGACTGGCAGATCGAGCTCTACGACCTGGTTTTCGCCGCTCAGCGGGCTGGGCGCGAGGCTCTCGTGCCGGGCGCCGCCTACCGCGACGTGGACCGCGCGGCCCGGTATCTCCTGGACTCCGCGGGGCACGGCGGGGGCCTGGCGCCCTGGACCGGGCACGGGGTGGGACTCGAAATCGACGAGGACCCGCAGTTGGCACCTGCGGCCATGGGTAAACTGGACGCTTGTGTGCCGGTCACCGTCGAACCGGGGGTCCACCTCCCGGGCCGGGGCGGGGTCCGGATCGATGACACGCTCGTCGTGCGCCCCGAGGCGGACGGCGGACCCGAGCTACTCACCATTACGACCAAGGAGCTGCTCGCGCTCTAGCGCGCATCCTCGGTCGTTCCACCAGCTTCAGTCCAGGAGATTCCGCAACCGTGGCTTCCACGAACGACCTCAAGAACGGCATGGTGCTCAAGCTCGACGGAGGCCAGCTCTGGTCCGTCGTCGAGTTCCAGCACGTCAAGCCCGGCAAGGGCCCGGCCTTCGTGCGCACCAAGCTCAAGAACGTGCTCTCCGGCAAGGTCGTCGACAAGACGTTCAACGCCGGTGTGAAGGTCGAAACGGCCACCATCGACCGTCGCGACATGCAGTTCTCGTACATGGACGGCGAGTACTTCGTCTTCATGGACATGGACACCTACGACCAGCTCATGGTCGACCGCAAGTCCGTCGGCGACGCCGCCAACTTCCTGATCGAGGGCTTCACCGCCTCCGTGGCGCAGCACGAGGGCGAGGTGCTCTACGTCGAGCTCCCGGCCGCCGTCGAGCTCGTCATCCAGGAGACCGAGCCGGGCGTCCAGGGCGACCGCTCCACCGGTGGCACCAAGCCCGCCACCCTGGAGACCGGCTACCAGATCCAGGTGCCGCTCTTCATCACCACCGGTGAGAAGGTCAAGGTCGACACCCGCACCAGCGACTACCTCGGCCGGGTGAACAGCTAACCGTGGCTGCCCGGAACAAGGCCCGCAAGCGTGCCTTCCAGATCCTCTTCGAGGCCGACCAGCGCGGCGAGTCCGTGCAGACGGTGCTCGCGGACTGGGTGCGGCACTCGCGGGCCGACAACCGTCAGCCGCCGGTCACCGAGTACACGATGGAGCTCGTCGAGGGGTACGCGCAGTACGCGGACCGGATCGACGACCTCATCGTGACCTACGCGGTGGACTGGGAGATCGACCGCATGCCGGTCGTCGACCGGAACATCCTGCGGCTCGGTGCGTACGAGCTGATCTGGGTGGACGGCACCCCGGACGCGGTGGTGATCGACGAGGCGGTCCAGCTCGCCAAGGAGTTCTCCACCGACGACTCCCCGTCCTTCGTGAACGGGCTGCTGGCCCGCTTCAAGGACCTCAAGCCGAACCTCCGCCGCGAGCAGTAGCCGACGGTGGCGTTCAGCCGACGAAGGGCCCATGGTCTGCGGACCGTGGGCCCTTCGGCATGCGGCGGACCGGCATGCGCGGACCCTTGCGCATCAACCGGCGCACACGAAAAAGCCGTGCCGGCGCGGTCACCCGAAGGAGTGAATCCGCGCCGAACACGGCGGTACGTTTCTTCAGTGGGGCCTCAGCCCTCTTCGTGGGCCACGGCGCGACGCGCGTCGGCATCCAGCACGCCCCAGCTGATCAGCTGCTCGGTGAGCACCGAGGGCGACTGGTCGTAGATCACGGCCAGTGTGCGCAGGTCGTCCTGGCGGATCGAGAGCACCTTGCCGTTGTAGTCACCGCGCTGGCTCTGGATGGTCGCCGCGTAGCGCTGCAGCGGACCGGCCTTCTCCGGCGGGACGTGGGCGAGGCGCTCCAGGTCCAGGACCAGCTTCGGCGGCGGCTCGGCGGCCCCTCCGGGCGTCGTGCCGGGCAGGAGCTCCTGCACCGGGACCCCGTAGAAGTCCGCGAGCTCGGCCAGGCGCTGCACGGTCACGGCACGGTCGCCGCGCTCGTACGAACCGACGACGACGGCCTTCCAGCGGCCCTGGGACTTCTCCTCCACGCCATGGAGGGAGAGGCCCTGCTGGGTGCGGATGGCACGGAGTTTGGCCCCGAGCTGTTTTGCGTATTCGCTGGACATAAGGCTCCCCGGACGCTGGGACATTTCGCGGCTCCGCCGCGTTGCTGGTAACTCACTGTGAGGTTACGCAGCGTTACTTGGATGCGTCAAGCCGAATGGTCCGGACCGGCCCTTCCCAGGGGTGGGATCAAATGCCGGCGCAAGCCCTGGTAACGTGGTTGACGCAATTTCGACGTCCTTTAAGGTCCGTCCCGTGAGGCGGAGAAGGAGGTCCGTTTCTTATGGACGCACAGCACGAAGCCACCGGCAATGCGGCACGCCCCGTTCTGGAGGCTCCCGACATCGCCCGGGTACTGACCCGGATCGCCCACGAGATCGTCGAACGCGCCAAGGGCGCCGACGACGTGGTGCTCCTCGGCATTCCGACGCGGGGCGTCTTCCTCGCCCGCCGGCTCGCCGAAAAACTCGAAGAGATCACCGGCGGGAAGATGCCGGTCGGCTCCCTCGACATCACCATGTACCGCGACGACCTCCGGCTGCGCCCGGCGCGCGCCCTGGCCCGCACCGACATCCCGGGCGAGGGCATCGAAGACCGCCTGGTCGTCCTCGTCGACGACGTCCTCTTCTCGGGACGCACGATCCGCGCCGCGCTCGACGCCCTGGGCGACATCGGCCGGCCCCGCGCGGTGCAGCTCGCGGTCCTCGTCGACCGCGGTCACCGCGAACTCCCGATCCGTGCCGACTACGTCGGCAAGAACCTCCCCACGTCGCTGCGGGAGACGGTCAAGGTCCAGCTCGCCGAGGAGGACGGCCGGGACGCCGTGCTGCTCGGTGTCGAGCGGACCGCCCCGACGGGCGAGCAGTAGCCGCACCGCACCCGTACGGCCCGGCCACGAGCCGTACGGCCGCTTCCGCACGCCCGCATGCCTGAACCCCTCCACCCCCCGGAGAACACCCAGATGAAGCGCCACCTCATCTCGGCCGCCGATCTCACCCGCGACGACGCCGTCCTGATCCTCGACACCGCCGAGGAGATGGCCAGGGTCGCGGACCGGCCGATCAAGAAGCTCCCCACCCTGCGCGGCCGTACCGTCGTCAACCTCTTCTTCGAGGACTCGACCCGTACCCGCATCTCGTTCGAGGCGGCCGCCAAGCGCCTGTCCGCCGACGTCATCAACTTCTCCGCGAAGGGCTCGTCCGTCTCCAAGGGCGAGTCGCTCAAGGACACCGCGCTGACCCTGGAGGCGATGGGCGCCGACGCCGTCGTCATCCGGCACGGCGCCTCCGGGGCCCCGTACCGCCTCGCCACCTCCGGCTGGATCGACGGCGCCGTCGTCAACGCCGGTGACGGCACCCACGAGCACCCCACCCAGGCCCTCCTGGACGCCTTCACGATGCGCCGCCGCCTGGTCGGTGCCGACAGCGGCCTCGGCCGGGACCTCGAAGGCCGCCGGATCACCATCGTCGGCGACATCCTGCACAGCCGGGTGGCCCGTTCCAACGTCCACCTGCTGAACACGCTCGGCGCCCACGTCACCCTGGTGGCCCCGCCGACCCTCGTCCCCGTCGGCGTCGAGCAGTGGCCCTGCGAGGTCAGCTACGGCCTCGACGAGGTGCTGCCGAAGTCCGACGCGGTGATGATGCTGCGTGTGCAGCGTGAACGGATGAACGCCGCGTACTTCCCGACCGAGCGCGAGTACTCCCGCCGGTACGGCCTGGACGGCGACCGGATGGCGAAGATGCCCGGGCACGCCGTCGTCATGCACCCCGGCCCGATGGTGCGTGGCATGGAGATCACCGCCGAGGTCGCCGACTCCGACCGGTGCACCGCCGTCGAGCAGGTCGCCAACGGCGTCTCGATCCGCATGGCCGTCCTGTATCTGCTGCTGGGCGGGTACGAATCCGCCGCCCCGTCCCGTACCGAGGAGAACAAGTAACCATGAGCAAGATCCTTATCCGCGGCGCGAAGATCCTCGGCGGCGAACCCCAGGACGTCCTCATCGACGGCGAGACCATCGCCGAGGTCGGCACGGACATCGAGGCCGGTGACGCACGCGTCGTCGAGGCAGCGGGACAGATCCTGCTGCCCGGCCTGGTCGACCTCCACACCCACCTGCGCGAGCCCGGCCGCGAGGACTCCGAGACCGTCCTCACCGGCACCAGGGCGGCCGCGGTCGGCGGCTTCACCGCCGTGCACGCCATGGCCAACACCTTCCCGGTCGCCGACACCGCCGGTGTAGTGGAGCAGGTCTGGCGGCTCGGCAAGGAGTCCGGCTACTGCGACGTGCAGCCGATCGGCGCCGTCACGGTCGGCCTGGAGGGCAAGAAGCTCGCCGAGCTCGGCGCCATGCACGACTCGGCCGCCGGGGTGAAGGTCTTCTCCGACGACGGCAAGTGCGTCGACGACGCGGTGATCATGCGCCGTGCGCTGGAGTACGTGAAGGCCTTCGACGGTGTCGTCGCCCAGCACGCCCAGGAGCCCCGCCTCACCGAGGGTGCCCAGATGAACGAGGGCGTCGTCTCCGCGGAACTCGGTCTCGGCGGCTGGCCCGCCGTCGCCGAGGAGTCGATCATCGCCCGCGACGTCCTGCTCGCCGCCCACGTCGGCTCCCGGGTGCACATCTGCCACCTGTCGACCGCCGGATCCGTCGAGATCGTCCGCTGGGCCAAGTCCAAGGGCTGGAGCGTCACCGCCGAGGTCACCCCGCACCACCTGCTCCTCACCGACGAGCTCGTACGCTCCTACGACCCGGTCTACAAGGTGAACCCGCCGCTGCGCACCGAGGCCGACGTCATGGCCCTGCGCGAGGCGCTCGCCGACGGCACCATCGACTGCGTCGCCACCGACCACGCCCCGCACCCGCACGAGGACAAGGACTGCGAGTGGGCCGCCGCCGCCATGGGAATGGTGGGCCTGGAGACCGCACTGTCCGTGGTCCAGCAGACGATGGTCGACACCGGGCTCATCGACTGGGCGGGTGTCGCCGACCGGATGTCGTTCCGCCCGGCCGCCATCGGACGGCTCGACGGACACGGCCGGCCCGTCTCGGCGGGCGAACCCGCCAACCTCACCCTCGTCGATCCGGCATACCGTGGTGTCGTGGACCCCGCGGGCTTCGCCTCCCGCAGCCGCAACACTCCGTACGAGGGGCGCGAGCTGCCGGGCCGAGTCACCCACACCTTCCTGCGGGGCCGTGCCACGGTCGTCGACGGGAAGCTCGCGTGACATCACTCATCCCTCTGTACCACCTCGCCGCCGAGCAGAAGTCGGCCGAGGTGACCGACTGGTCCGCCCGGATCAGCTGGGTCGTCGGACTGCTCGTCCTGATCGCGTTCGTCTACTGGCTGATGCGCCAGGGATGGAAGTGGCGGGGCAGCCTCCAGTCCGACCTGCCGGAACTCCACTCCACCCCCGAAGGGTTCGCGGACGGCGAGAAGCTGCTCACGCTGACCGGCCGGTACCACGCCTCGACCACCGCCGGGCAGTGGCTCGACCGGATCGTGGCCCACGGCCTCGGCACCCGCAGCCGCGTCGAGCTGACCCTGACCGGTCAGGGCCTCGACGTCGTACGCCCGGGGGCGGCCGACTTCTTCGTGCCGGCCGCCGCACTGCGCGCGGCCCGGCTCGACAAGGGCATCGCGGGCAAGGTCCTCCCCGAGGGCGGCCTGCTGATCATCACCTGGGCCCACGGCGACAAGCTGATCGACTCCGGCTTCCGCTCCGACCGCTCGGCCGAGCACCCGGCCTGGGTCGAGGCCATCGACCAACTCACCAGAACTACGGAAGGCACCGCACGATGACGATCTCCACCCGGGGAGCCGCCAAAGCTCCCGCCGTACTCGTCCTGGAGGACGGCCGCGCCTTCCGCGGCCGCGCCTACGGGGCCGTGGGGGAGACCTTCGGCGAGGCGGTTTTCTCCACCGGCATGACCGGCTACCAGGAGACGCTGACCGACCCCTCGTACCACCGCCAGGTCGTCGTGATGACCGCCCCGCACGTCGGGAACACCGGGGTGAACGACGAGGACCCCGAGTCCGGACGGATCTGGGTCTCCGGCTACGTCGTCCGCGACCCCGCCCGGGTGCCCTCCAACTGGCGCTCGCGGCGCTCGCTGGACGAGGAGCTGGAGCGCCAGGGCGTCGTCGGCATCAGCGGCATCGACACCCGCGCCCTCACCCGCCACCTGCGCGAGCGCGGCGCCATGCGTGTCGGCATCTTCTCCGGCGACGCGGTCGCCGACGAGGCCACACTGCTGGCCCGGGTCCAGCAGGCCCCCGAGATGGTGGGCGCCGACCTCTCCGCCGAGGTCGCCACCAAGGAGACCTACGTCGTCCCCGCGATCGGCACCAAGAAGTTCACCGTCGCCGCGATCGACCTCGGCATCAAGGGCATGACCCCGCACCGGATGGCCGAGCGCGGCATCGAGGTGCACGTGCTGCCCGCCACTGCCACCCTGGAGGAGGTGTACGCGGTCGAGCCCGACGGCGTGTTCTTCTCCAACGGCCCCGGCGACCCGGCCACCGCCGACCACCCGGTCTCCGTCATGCAGGGCGTCCTGGAGCGGAGGACCCCGCTCTTCGGCATCTGCTTCGGCAACCAGATCCTGGGCCGCGCCCTCGGCTTCGGCACCTACAAGCTGAAGTACGGCCACCGCGGCATCAACCAGCCCGTGCAGGACCGCACGACCGGCAAGGTCGAGGTCACCGCGCACAACCACGGCTTCGCCGTCGACGCCCCGCTCGACAAGGTGTCCGAGACGAAGTTCGGCCGCGCCGAGGTCTCCCACGTCTGCCTGAACGACCAGGTCGTCGAGGGGCTCCAGCTCCTGGACCAGCCGGCCTTCAGCGTCCAGTACCACCCCGAAGCAGCCGCCGGCCCGCACGACGCCGCGTACCTCTTCGACCGCTTCGTATCCCTGATGGAGGGCCAGCGTGCCTAAGCGCTCCGATATCCAGTCCGTCCTGGTCATCGGCTCCGGCCCGATCGTCATCGGCCAGGCCGCCGAGTTCGACTACTCCGGGACCCAGGCCTGCCGCGTCCTCAAGGCCGAGGGCCTGCGCGTCATCCTGGTGAACTCCAACCCGGCGACGATCATGACCGACCCGGAGATCGCCGACGCCACCTACGTCGAGCCGATCACCCCCGAGTTCGTCGAGAAGATCATCGCCAAGGAGCGCCCCGACGCGCTGCTCCCGACCCTGGGCGGCCAGACCGCGCTCAACACCGCGATCTCCATGCACGAGAACGGTGTCCTGGAGAAGTACGGCGTCGAACTCATCGGCGCCAATGTCGAGGCCATCAACAAGGGCGAGGACCGCGACCTCTTCAAGGGCGTCGTCGAGGCCGTCAACGCCAAGATCGGCCACGGCGAGTCCGCCCGTTCGGTCATCTGCCACTCCATGGACGACGTCCTCGGGGGCGTCGAGACGCTCGGCGGCTACCCCGTCGTCGTCCGCCCGTCCTTCACCATGGGCGGCGCCGGCTCCGGCTTCGCGCACGACGAGGACGAGCTGCGCCGCATCGCCGGACAGGGCCTGACGCTCTCGCCGACCACCGAGGTGCTCCTGGAGGAGTCCATCCTCGGCTGGAAGGAGTACGAGCTGGAGCTGATGCGCGACAAGAACGACAACGTCGTGGTCGTCTGCTCCATCGAGAACTTCGACCCGATGGGCGTCCACACCGGTGACTCGATCACCGTCGCCCCGGCGATGACGCTCACCGACCGCGAGTACCAGCGGCTGCGCGACATCGGCATCGCGATCATCCGCGAGGTCGGCGTCGACACCGGCGGCTGCAACATCCAGTTCGCCATCGACCCCGTCGACGGCCGGGTCATCGTGATCGAGATGAACCCGCGCGTCTCCCGATCCTCGGCGCTCGCCTCGAAGGCCACCGGTTTCCCGATCGCCAAGATCGCCGCCAAGCTGGCCGTCGGCTACACGCTCGACGAGATCCCGAACGACATCACCGAGAAGACCCCGGCGTCCTTCGAGCCGACCCTCGACTACGTCGTCGTCAAGGCGCCCCGGTTCGCCTTCGAGAAGTTCCCCTCCGCCGACTCCAGCCTCACCACCACCATGAAGTCGGTGGGCGAGGCCATGGCGATCGGCCGGAACTTCACCGAGGCGCTCCAGAAGGCGCTGCGCTCCCTGGAGAAGAAGGGCTCGCAGTTCTCCTTCACCGGTGAGCCCGGCGACAAGGCCGAGCTGCTGGCCGAGGCGGTCCGTCCGACCGACGGCCGGATCAACACCGTGATGCAGGCGATCCGGGCCGGCGCCACCCAGGAAGAGGTCTTCGACGCCACGAAGATCGACCCCTGGTTCGTCGACCAGCTCTTCCTGATCAAGGAGATCGCCGACGAGCTCGCCGCCGCCGACAAGCTCGGCCCCGAGCTGCTCGCCGAGGCCAAGCGGCACGGCTTCTCCGACGCGCAGATCGCCGACATCCGCAGCCTGCGCGAGGACGTCGTGCGCGAGGTGCGGCACGCCCTGGGTATCCGCCCGGTCTACAAGACGGTCGACACCTGCGCCGCCGAGTTCGCCGCGAAGACGCCGTACTTCTACTCCAGTTACGACGAGGAGAGCGAGGTCGCGCCCCGCACCAAGCCCGCGGTGATCATCCTCGGCTCCGGCCCCAACCGCATCGGCCAGGGCATCGAGTTCGACTACTCCTGCGTCCACGCCTCCTTCGCGCTGAGCGACGCGGGCTACGAGACCGTGATGGTCAACTGCAACCCGGAGACCGTCTCCACCGACTACGACACCTCCGACCGCCTGTACTTCGAGCCGCTGACGCTGGAGGACGTGCTGGAGATCGTGCACGCGGAGACGCTCGCCGGCCCGGTCGCCGGTGTCGTCGTCCAGCTCGGCGGCCAGACCCCGCTGGGCCTGTCGCAGGCGCTCAAGGACAACGGCGTGCCGGTCGTCGGCACCTCCCCGGAGGCCATCCACGCCGCCGAGGACCGCGGCGCCTTCGGCCGCGTCCTGGCCGAGGCCGGGCTCCCCGCCCCCAAGCACGGCACGGCCACCACCTTCGACGAGGCCAAGGCCATCGCCGACGAGATCGGCTACCCCGTCCTCGTCCGCCCCAGCTACGTGCTCGGCGGCCGCGGCATGGAGATCGTGTACGACGAGACCCGGCTCTCCTCCTACATCGCCGAGTCCACCGAGATCAGCCCCACCCGGCCGGTCCTGGTCGACCGCTTCCTCGACGACGCGATCGAGATCGACGTCGACGCTCTCTACGACGGCACCGAGCTCTACCTCGGCGGCGTCATGGAGCACATCGAGGAAGCCGGCATCCACTCCGGCGACTCCGCCTGCGCGCTGCCCCCGATCACGCTCGGCGGCCACGACATCAAGCGGCTGCGGGCCTCCACCGAGGGCATCGCCAAGGGCGTCGGCGTACGCGGGCTGATCAACATCCAGTTCGCGCTCTCCGGCGACATCCTCTACGTCCTGGAGGCCAACCCGCGCGCCTCGCGCACCGTCCCCTTCACCTCGAAGGCGACCGCGGTCCCGCTCGCCAAGGCCGCCGCCCGCATCTCTCTGGGCGCGACCATCGCCGAGCTGCGCGCGGAGGGCCTGCTCCCGGCCAACGGCGACGGCGGCACCCTCCCGATGGACGCGCCGATCTCGGTCAAGGAGGCCGTCATGCCGTGGTCGCGCTTCCGCGACATCCACGGCCGCGGCGTCGACACCGTCCTCGGCCCGGAGATGCGCTCCACCGGCGAGGTCATGGGCATCGACTCGGTCTTCGGCACGGCGTACGCCAAGTCGCAGGCCGGCGCCTACGGCCCGCTGCCCACCAAGGGCCGCGCCTTCATCTCGGTCGCCAACCGCGACAAGCGCTCGATGATCTTCCCGGCGCGCGAACTCGTCGCCCACGGCTTCGAGCTGCTCGCCACCTCCGGCACCGCCGAGGTCCTCAAGCGCAACGGCATCAACGCCACGATCGTGCGCAAGCAGTCCGAGGGCGTGGGCCCGCAGGGCGAGCGGACCATCGTCCAGCTGATCCACGACGGCGAGGTCGACCTCATCGTCAACACGCCGTACGGGACGGGCGGCCGCCTCGACGGCTACGAGATCCGTACCGCGGCCGTGGCCCGGTCCGTGCCGTGCCTGACGACGGTCCAGGCGCTCGCCGCCGCCGTCCAGGGCATCGACGCGCTCACCCACGGAGGCGTCGGCGTCAGTTCCCTCCAGGAACACGCGGAACATCTGACCGCGGCCCGCGACTAGCAGACCGGCAGGGGGGACACCGGAAACGGTGTCCCCCCTCTCTGTGAGGACACTCCCGATGTACAAGTTCTTCTTCCGGCTGGTCTTCAAGCGGATGGACCCGGAGCAGGCCCACTACCTGGCCTTCCGGTGGATCCGCCTCGCCGTCGGCATCCCCGTGCTGCGCACCTTCGTCGCCGCCGTGCTCGCGCCCCGGTACAAGGAGCTGCGCACCGAGGCCCTCGGCCTGCGGATGCACGGCCCCTTCGGCCTCGCCGCCGGTTTCGACAAGAACGCCGTCGCGATCGACGGCATGTCGATGCTCGGCTTCGACCACATCGAGATCGGCACGGTCACCGGCGAGCCGCAGCCCGGCAACCCCAGGAAGCGCCTCTTCCGCCTCGTCGCGGACCGCGCGCTGATCAACCGCATGGGCTTCAACAACGAGGGCTCGGCCGCCGTCGCCGCCCGGCTGGCCGCCCGCAGGCCGGTCTTCCGGACCACGGTGGGCGTCAACATCGGCAAGACGAAGGTCGTGCCGGAGGCCGATGCGGCCGGCGACTACGTGAAGTCCACCGAGCGGCTCGCCGCCCACGCCGACTACCTGGTCGTGAACGTCTCCTCGCCCAACACCCCCGGGCTGCGCAACCTCCAGGCCACCGAGGCACTGCGGCCCCTGCTCAGTGCCGTGCGCGAGGCCGCCGACCGCACCGTCACCGCAAGGCGGGTCCCGCTGCTCGTCAAGATCGCCCCGGACCTCGCGGACGAGGACGTCGACGCGGTCGCCGACCTCGCGGTCGAGCTGGGCCTGGACGGCATCATCGCGACCAACACCACCATCGCCCGCGACGGCCTCGGCCTGAAGTCCCCGGCGTCCCTGACCGGGGAGACCGGCGGGCTCTCCGGAGCACCCCTCAAGGCACGCTCCCTGGAGGTGCTGGCCCGCCTCTACGCGCGCGTCGGCGACCGGATCACCCTGGTCGGTGTCGGAGGCATCGAGAACGCCGAGGACGCCTGGCAGCGGATCCTGGCCGGCGCCACGCTCGTCCAGGGCTACAGCGCCTTCATCTACGAGGGGCCGTTCTACGCCCGCGCCATCCACAAGGGCCTGGCCGCGCGCCTGGCCGCCTCCCCGTACGCCACCCTCGCCGAAGCCGTCGGCGCAGAGACCAGGAAGGCCACCGCATGAGCCCCGAACCGTTCGGCGCGCGCCTGCGCCGCGCCATGGACACCCGCGGACCGCTGTGCGTCGGCATCGACCCGCACGCCTCGCTGCTCACCGCCTGGGGTCTGAACGACGACATCGCCGGGCTCGAACGCTTCACACGTACGGTCGTGGAGGCGCTGGCCGACCGGGTCGCCGTACTCAAGCCGCAGTCGGCCTTCTTCGAGCGCTTCGGCTCGCGCGGCATCGCCGTCCTGGAGAAGGCGGTCGAGGAGGCGCGGGCGGCCGGCGCGCTCGTGCTGATGGACGCCAAGCGCGGCGACATCGGCTCCACCATGGGCGCCTACGCGGCGACCTACCTGGAGAAGGACTCGCCGCTGTTCTCGGACGCGGTCACCGTCTCGCCGTACCTCGGCTTCGGCTCGCTGCGCCCGGCGCTCGACGCCGCGGTCCTCTCCGGCGCGGGCGTCTTCGTGCTCGCACTCACCTCCAACCCGGAGGGTGCCGAGGTGCAGCGCGCCACCGCCGCCGACGGCCGTTCGCTGGCCCAGCTCATGCTCGACCACATGGCCGCCGAGAACGAGGGGATGACCCCGCTCGGCTCCGTCGGCGCGGTGGTCGGTGCCACGCTCGGGGACGCGGGGGCGAACCTGGCGATCAACGGCCCCCTGCTCGCTCCCGGGATCGGGGCACAGGGCGCGACGCCCGCGGATCTGCCCGGTGTGTTCGGCGCCTCGGTGGGCAATGTGGTGCCCAGTGTGAGCCGCGGTGTGCTGAGTCAGGGACCGGACGCGGCGGGGCTGCGGGAGGCCGCCGAACGGCTCACGGACGAGATCCGGGCGGCCGTGGCGGGTAGGTGACCATGCCACGTAACAGGGTGTTGACTCTTTCCTGACCAAAAAACTCGGTTGTTATGCCTGAAATGTCCTGGTCGGCCAAGGCTGACCAGGACTTTTCGTTGGTTCTCGCTGACTCCGGCGGCCTTGGCCGCTAGTCTCCGTCGAGAGCCGACGTACACAAGTTGTCCGTCGCTCACCTGGTGTGGAGCGCTCAGCTTCCTCACCGGTCCGTATCCGACAGATCGACATCCGAGGTGACGTAGGCGTGGCTCTTCCGCCCCTTACCCCTGAACAGCGCGCAGCCGCGCTCGAAAAGGCCGCCGCGGCTCGCCGGGAGCGGGCCGAGGTCAAGAATCGACTCAAGCACTCCGGCGCCTCCCTCCACGAGGTCATCAAGCAGGGCCAGGAGAACGACGTCATCGGCAAGATGAAGGTCTCCGCCCTCCTGGAGTCCCTGCCGGGCGTGGGCAAGGTCCGCGCCAAGCAGATCATGGAGCGGCTCGGCATCTCCGAGAGCCGCAGGGTCCGGGGTCTCGGCTCCAACCAGATCGCATCCCTGGAGCGCGAGTTCGGCGGCAGCGCCGCCTGACGTTCTCAGGCACTCCTGAGAACCTGGATAATCGCTCCATGGCTGCAACATCCCGGGGGACGTCCCCCGTACCCCCGGACGTACGTCCGCGGCTGACCGTGCTCTCCGGCCCCTCCGGGGTCGGCAAGAGCACGGTCGTCGCTCATATGCGCAAGGTTCACCCCGAGGTCTGGCTCTCGGTGTCGGCGACGACCCGCAGGCCGCGCCCCGGTGAGCGCAACGGTGTCCACTACTTCTTCGTGGACAACGAGGAGTTCGACAAGCTGATCGCCAACGGCGAACTGCTCGAGTGGGCCGAATTCGCGGGCAACCGCTACGGCACGCCCCGCCGCGCCGTGCTCGACCGCCTGGAGGCGGGCGAGCCGGTGCTGCTGGAGATCGATCTCCAGGGCGCCCGGCTGGTCCGGCAGTCGATGCCGGACGCACAGCTGGTCTTCCTGGCCCCGCCGAGCTGGGAGGAGCTGGTCCGCCGGCTCACCGGCCGCGGGACCGAGGCGCCCGAGGTGATCGAGCGCAGGCTCGGCGCCGCCAAGGTGGAACTGGCCGCCGAGGCCGAGTTCGACACGACGCTCGTCAACACCTCCGTCGAGGATGTGGCCCGTGAGCTGCTAGCCTTGATGCTGGAGGTTTCCGGCCAACGTGCCGACAGCGACTGACGAAGTCGGCGCACAGGCCACCGCGGATCTCCGCACCGTCAAAGATTTCTTTGATCTTTACCCCCTTCGGAAGGCAGAGAGTGTCCTCTTCCATCACCACGCCCGAGGGCATCATCAACCCGCCGATTGATGAGCTCCTCGAGGCCACCGACTCGAAGTACAGCCTCGTGATCTACGCCGCCAAGCGCGCGCGCCAGATCAACGCGTACTACTCGCAGCTCGGCGAGGGTCTCCTGGAGTACGTCGGTCCGCTCGTCGACACCCACGTGCACGAGAAGCCGCTCTCGATCGCGCTCCGCGAGATCAACGCGGGCCTGCTCACCTCCGAGGCCATCGAGGGCCCCGCGCAGTAAGCAGGAATTGCACCTTCACCTCAGGCCCGGCGGCCACGGCTGCCGGGCCTGAGGTGTGTCCGGGGCGACGGCATCGGACCCGCCGCGGTGAGGCAGCATGGGGGTGTTCGTATCCGAGTGCGGGGAGACGCAGTGGACAAGCCGAAGGTCGTTCTGGGGGTCAGCGGGGGCATCGCCGCGTACAAGGCGTGCGAACTGCTGCGCCGGCTGACCGAGTCCGGTCACGACGTGCGCGTCGTACCGACCGAGTCGTCGCTGCACTTCGTGGGGGCGGCCACCTGGTCGGCGCTCTCCGGCCACCCGGTCTCCACCGAGGTCTGGAACGACGTCCACGAGGTGCCGCACGTCCGGATCGGGCAGGACGCCGATCTGGTGGTCGTCGCCCCCGCCACCGCCGACATGCTCGCGAGGGCGGCCCACGGCCTCGCCGACGACCTGCTCACCAACACGCTCCTCACCGCCCGCTGTCCGGTCGTCTTCGCGCCCGCCATGCACACCGAGATGTGGGAGCACCCCGCCACCCGGGAGAACGTCGCGACCCTGCGCCGCCGGGGCGCCGTCGTCATCGAGCCCGCCGTCGGCCGGCTCACCGGCGTCGACACCGGCAAGGGCCGGCTGCCCGATCCCGGGGAGATCTTCGAGGTCTGCCGCCGGGTGCTGGCCCGCGGGCCGGTCGAACCCGATCTGGCCGGCCGCCACGTGGTCATCAGCGCCGGCGGTACGCGTGAGCCGCTCGACCCGGTGCGCTACCTCGGCAACCGCTCCTCCGGCAAGCAGGGCTACGCCCTGGCCCGCACCGCGGTCGCCCGCGGCGCCCGGGTCACCCTCGTCGAGGCCAACACCGGCCTGCCCGACCCGGCCGGCGCCGACGTGCTGCACGCGGGGACCGCCGTGCAGCTCCGCGAGGCCGTGCTGAAGGCCGCCGCGGACGCCGACGTGGTCGTGATGGCGGCGGCGGTCGCCGATTTCCGTCCCGCCGAGTACGCCACGGGGAAGATCAAGAAGAAGGACGGCCAGGAACCCGCCCCCATCACGCTCGTCCGCAACCCCGACATCCTCGCCGAGGTGGCCGGCCGACGCGCCCGGCCGGAGCAGATCGTCGTCGGATTCGCCGCCGAGACCGACAACGTCCTCGCCAACGGCCGGGAGAAGCTCCGCCGCAAGGGCTGCGATCTCCTCGTGGTCAACGAGGTGGGGGAGCGCCGGACCTTCGGCTCCGAAGAGAACGAAGCGGTCGTGCTCGCGGCCGACGGCGGTGAGACCCAGGTGCCGTACGGGCCCAAGGAGGCGCTCGCCGACACGGTCTGGGATCTCGTGTCGTCACGTCTCGGATGAAATTCTTGTGTCACGCCCGCACCCGGTCCGAAACCCTTGGAATATGGGCATAAATGGCATGGTCCGGGGCGGCGCGGCCCCCGACGGCGGGCCGTGCCGCAGGTCACAGAACTCCCAAAGGGCGAGACATGTTGTCCGCCGAACGAAAGCGACCGATAAACTGGGGCCGGACCATGCCGGGCGCAGCTCCCGGCGGTCCGCCAAATGATCAGCCAGCAGCCGCTGCAACCCCAGGGAGCGATGTGTCCCGCCGTCTCTTCACCTCGGAATCCGTCACCGAGGGTCACCCCGACAAGATCGCTGACCAGATCAGCGACACCATTCTCGACGCGCTGCTGCGCGAGGACCCCCGGTCCCGCGTCGCCGTCGAGACCCTGATCACGACCGGTCTGGTGCATGTTGCGGGTGAGGTCACGACCAAGGCCTACGCCGACATTCCGACCCTCGTACGCAACAAGGTCCTGGAGATCGGCTACGACTCCTCGAAGAAGGGCTTCGACGGCGCCTCCTGCGGCGTCTCGGTGTCCATCGGGGCGCAGTCTCCCGACATCGCGCAGGGTGTCGACACCGCGTACGAGAAGCGGGTCGAGGGCGATGAGGACGAGCTCGACAAGCAGGGCGCCGGTGACCAGGGCCTGATGTTCGGCTACGCCTGCGACGAGACGCCCGAGCTCATGCCGCTCCCGATCCACCTCGCGCACCGGCTCTCCCGCCGGCTCTCCGAGGTCCGCAAGAACGGGACCATCCCGTACCTGCGCCCCGACGGCAAGACCCAGGTCACCATCGAGTACGACGGCGACAAGGCCGTCCGTCTCGACACGGTCGTCGTCTCCTCGCAGCACGCCAGCGACATCGACCTCGACTCGCTGCTCGCGCCCGACATCCGCGAGTTCGTCGTCGAGCACGTGCTCGGGCAGCTGGTCGAGGACGGCATCAAGCTGGACACCGACGGCTACCGGCTGCTGGTCAACCCGACCGGGCGCTTCGAGATCGGCGGCCCGATGGGCGACGCCGGCCTGACCGGCCGCAAGATCATCATCGACACCTACGGCGGCATGGCCCGCCACGGCGGCGGTGCCTTCTCGGGCAAGGACCCGTCGAAGGTGGACCGCTCGGCCGCGTACGCCATGCGCTGGGTCGCCAAGAACGTCGTCGCCGCGGGCCTCGCCGCCCGTTGCGAGGTGCAGGTCGCGTACGCGATCGGCAAGGCGGAGCCGGTCGGCCTGTTCGTCGAGACATTCGGCACCGCCGCCATCGACACCGAGAAGATCGAGCACGCCATCGGCGAGGTCTTCGACCTCCGTCCGGCCGCGATCATCCGCGACCTCGACCTGCTGCGCCCGATCTACGCCCAGACCGCGGCCTACGGCCACTTCGGCCGGGAGCTTCCCGACTTCACCTGGGAGCGCACCGACCGCGTGGACGCGCTGCGCGAGGCGGCCGGTCTGTAGGACCGCCGCCTTTCGTCCGTACGCCGGGGCCCGGAGACCGCACGCGGTGTCCGGGCCCCGGTGTGTCCGGCCCCGTACTCCCGCACCGGGGCCGCTGTCAGTGCTGTCTGGTAGGAAGTTGGCTGTGAGCAGCGACAACGAGCGATCCGCGGACCCCGGGGACGGGGCCCCGGAGCAGCTTGCGCTGATCAGGGAGACGGTGCGCAGGGCCAAGGTGCCGCGGGCCAAGCCGCGGACCTGGCGCGGCGCCGCACTCGCCAAGGAGCTGCCGGTCGCCCGGGTGCTGGTCAACAAGGGCCTGCTCCACCTCGACCAGTACTTCGACTACGCGGTGCCCGAGGAGCTCGACGCCGAGGCGCGGCCCGGGGTGCGGGTGCGGGTGCGCTTCGGGGCCGGGGGACGCAATGTGCGCGGCGGCCGGCGTGAGGGCGGCGGGCTGATCGACGGCTTCCTCATCGAGCGGCGCGCCGAATCGGACTACCCGGGCGCCCTCGCGGCGCTCGCCTACGTCGTGTCGCCCGAGCCGGTGCTGGGGCCCGACCTGCTCGCGCTCTCCCGCGCCGTCGCCGACCGCTACGCCGGCACCCTCGCCGATGTGCTCCAGCTCGCCGTCCCGCCCCGGAACGGCAGGGCCGAGTCCAGGCCCTCGCCCGAGCCGCTGCCACCGCCGCCCGCGCCGTCGGCGGGGAGCTGGGAGCGGTACGCGCAGGGGCCGGCGTTCCTGCGGGCGCTGGCCGAGGGCGGGGCGCCCCGGGCCGTCTGGACCGCGCTGCCCGGACCCCACTGGCCCGAGGAGATCGCCAGGGCCATGGCCGCGACCCTCGCGTCCGGGCGCGGCGCCCTCGTCGTCGTCCCCGACGGCCGGGCCGCGGCGCGGGTGGACGCCGCGCTCACCGGCCTGCTCGGCCCGGGACGCCACGCGCTGCTGACCGCCGACTCCGGGCCGGAGAAGCGGTACCGGGAGTGGCTCGCCGTGCGGCGCGGCTCGGTGCGCGCGGTCGTCGGGACGAGAGCGGCCATGTTCGCACCGGTCGCCGATCTCGGCCTGGTCGCCGTCTGGGACGACGGGGACGCCAGCCACAGCGACGACAACGCCCCCTTCCCGCACGTCCGCGAGGTGCTCGAACTACGGGCCGCGCACGGCCGGTGCGCGTTCCTGCTCGGTGGCACGAACTGCACGGTGGAGGCCGCCCAGCTGGTGGAGAGCGGCTGGGCACTGCCGCTGCGCGCGGACCGGGAGCAGCTGCGGATCGCGGCGCCCCTGGTGCGCACGGTCGGCGACGGGGAGCTGGCACGGGACGGTGCCGCGAGGACCGCACGGCTGCCCAGTCTGGCCTGGCAGACCGTACGGGACGGGCTGCGCAGCGGCCCCGTCCTGGTCCAGGTGCCCCGCCGGGGCTACGCGCCGCGGCTGGCCTGCGAGCGCTGCCGCGAGCCCGCCCGCTGCCGGCACTGCGCCGGACCGCTCCAGGCACCGGACCAACGCGGGCTCGACTGCGCCTGGTGCGGGCGGGCCGAGACCGCCTGGCACTGCGTGGCCTGCGGTTCCCCCCGGCTGCGGGCCCGGATCGTCGGCGCCCGCCGGACGGCCGAGGAGCTCGGCCGGGCGTTCCCCGCCGTGCCGGTGCGGACCTCCGGCCGCGACCACATCCTCGACTCGGTGCCGGACGTGCCCGCACTGGTCGTCAGTACGCCCGGCGCGGAGCCTGTGGCCGAGGGCGGCTACGCGGCCGCGCTGCTGCTGGACGGCTGGGCGATGGTCGGCCGCCCCGATCTGCGGGCGGGCGAGGAGGCGCTGCGCCGGTGGACGGCCGCGGCCTCGCTGGTGCGGGGGCAGCCGGAGGGCGGCACGGTGGTGGTCGTCGCCGAGCCGACACTGCGGCCGGTACAGGCCCTGGTGCGCTGGGACCCGGTCGGACACGCCCGCCGTGAGCTGGCGGAGCGGGCCGAGCTCGGCTTCCCCCCGGTGTCCCGGATGGCCTCGGTGACCGGTGCGCCTCAGGTGCTGGCCGCCTTCCTCGCGGCGGCCGAGCTGCCGCCGGAGGCCGAGGTGCTGGGCCCGGTCCCGGTGCCGGCCGGTGGACCGGGCAGGCCCCGCAGGCCCGGGGACGCGCCGCCCGGGGAGTCCTGGGAGCGGGCGCTGCTCAGGGTGCCGCCGGGCAGCGGGGCGGCGCTGGCGGCCGCGCTGAAGGCCGCGCAGGCGGCGCGGATGTCCCGGGGAAGCGGCGAGCAGGTCCGGATCAGGGTGGATCCGCCGGACATCGGGTGACGGCGGGGACATGAGGCTGCCCCGCCGTGCGTCGGGCGCGGCGGGGCAGTGGTGGACGGGTCGGTCAGCCGTTGCGCGGGCCGGGGAAGACGCCGGGGCGCAGGTCCTCGCGCCGAGTCGGGCGGTCCACCGACGGCTGCGGCGGCATGGAGCGGGCGGCGGGTACGGCGGGCAGCGCGGGTGTACTGCCGGGGCCGGGCACGACGGGCAGGGTGCGCGGCACCGCACTCTCCCCGGTGGCTTCGGCCGGCCCGGGCTGCCGGGCGTTGCGGCGTGCGCCGTAGCGGCGGTGCACCGCCTGCTTGGTGACCCCGAGCGCGGAGCCCACCGCGTCCCAGGAGAAGCCCAGTGAGCGGTCGAAGTCGACCGCGGCGGTGACCAGGGTCTCGACGCTGTCGCGCAGTTCCTGGGCCAGCCTGACGGTGGGGGCCGGGGCCCTGCCGTAGACGACGAAGCCCGTGGACGGGCCGGAGCGGCGCGGACGGTAGACGTTGCCCAGTTGGGCGGTGAGCGTGCGCAGCGCGTCCACCTGCCGCCGGACCCGCTCGATGTCCCGCACCAACAGATGCAGACTTGCCCTCGCTTGGGCGTCGTGGGTTGCGTGGTCGGCCATGAAGAAGCCTCTCGAACCGGCGTTGAAAGGGATCGGGCCGCATCGTGGCGGCTCGCTTCGGTCAATCTCTCTTGACCAACGCCTCAGCTGTGGATCTGGTCACGCTTCAGGGGCGCGTGCGCCTTTCAAAGGGGCGCACGGCCATGCGTACGCCCCCCGGCGGCCCGGCCCATAGACTTGTGCGTTGCTCGTCACCGCACGTTCCGGCCCGAGAGGCAGTCAGCCACCCATGAAGCTTGTCTTCGCAGGCACCCCCGAGGTAGCCGTACCCGCCCTGGACGCCCTGATCGCCTCCGACCGGCACGAGGTGGCCGCCGTCGTGACCCGGCCCGACGCCCCTGCCGGGCGGGGCCGCCGGCTGGTCGCCAGCCCGGTCGCCGAGCGCGCCGAGGAGGCCGGCATCGAGGTGCTCAAGCCCGCCCGGCCGCGCGACGAGGACTTCCTCGCCCGGCTGCGGGAGATCGCCCCCGACTGCTGTCCGGTCGTCGCCTACGGGGCGCTGCTCCCCAAGGAGGCGCTCGCCGTGCCCGCCCGCGGCTGGGTCAACCTCCACTTCTCGCTGCTGCCCGCCTGGCGCGGCGCGGCCCCCGTGCAGCACTCGGTCATGGCCGGGGACGAGGTGACCGGCGCGTCGACCTTCCTGATCGAGGAGGGGCTCGACTCCGGCCCGGTGTACGGCGTCCTCACCGAGGAGGTGCGCCCCACCGACACCAGCGGCGACCTGCTCACCCGGCTGGCGTTCGCCGGCGCGGGGCTGCTCGTCGCGACGATGGACGGCATCGAGGACGGCACGCTGCACGCCGTGCCGCAGCCGGCCGAGGGCATCACCCTCGCCCCGAAGATCACCGTCGAGGACGCCCAGGTCCAGTGGTCGGCGCCCGCGCTGCGGGTCGACCGCGTGGTGCGCGGCTGCACCCCCGCCCCCGGCGCCTGGACGCTCTTCCGGGGGGAGCGGCTGAAGCTGATCCAGGTGGTGCCCGTCCTGGACCGCACCGATCTGGCGCCCGGCGAGCTGTCCGCGGCCAAGAACAACGTCTGTGTCGGCACCGGATCGCACGCCGTCGAGCTGCTCTGGGTCCAGCCGCAGGGCAAGAAGCCGATGCGGGCCGCGGACTGGGCCCGCGGGGTGCGGATCGCCCACGGCGAGCTGCTGGGGAGCTGAGTCCCTCGGGGGCCGGGGCGGCGACGTAGGCTGGGTGGGTTCGCCCTCTCACCGTCAGCGGAGCACCTTTCACGTGAACGACCAGCAGCGTCGCCGTCCCGCCAAGCCGCATCGCCGCCCCAAGAAGGACCCGGTCCGGTTCCTCGCCTTCGAAGCCCTCAGAGCCGTCGACGAACGGGACGCGTACGCCAACCTGGTCCTGCCCCCGCTCTTGAAGAAGGCACGTGCCAAGGGCGACTTCGACAGCCGGGACGCGGCGCTGGCGACCGAGCTGGTCTACGGCACGCTGCGCCGCCAGGGGACGTACGACGCGATCGTCGCGGCCTGCATCGACCGGCCGCTGCGCGAGGTCGACCCGCCCGTCCTGGACGTGATCGACATGGGCGTGCACCAGCTGCTCGGCACCCGCATCCCGACCCACGCCGCGGTCTCCGCCAGCGTGGAGCTGGCCCGGGTGGTGCTCGGTGAGGGACGGGCCAAGTTCGTCAACGCCGTGCTGCGCAAGGTCTCCGCGGACGATCTCGACGGCTGGGTGGCCCGGGTGGCGCCGTCGTACGAGGAGGACCCCGAGGACCACCTCGCGGTCGTGCACTCGCATCCGCGCTGGGTCGTCTCGGCCCTGTGGGACGCGCTGGGCGGCGGCCGGGCCGGCATCGAGGACCTCCTCGAAGCGGACAACGAACGGCCGGAGGTCACCCTGGTCGCCCGCCCCGGCCGCTCCACCACCGAAGAGCTGCTCACCGCCCTCGGCGACGAGAACGGCCTGCCGGGCCGCTGGTCGCCCTATGCCGTGCGGATGGCGGAGGGCGGCGAGCCCGGCGCGCTGACCGCCGTCCAGGAGGGCCGGGCCGGGGTCCAGGACGAGGGCAGCCAGCTGGTGGCCGCCGCTCTCGCCAACGCACCGGTGGAGGGCAGCGACAGCCGCTGGCTCGACGGCTGCGCGGGCCCCGGCGGCAAGGCCGCCCTGCTCGCCGCGCTCGCCGCCGAACGGGGCGCCGCCCTGCTCGCCGCCGAGAAGCAGCCGCATCGCGCCCGGCTCGTCGGGCGCGCACTGGCCGGCAATCCCGGCCCGTACCAGGTGATCACCGCCGACGGCACCCGCCCGCCGTGGCGGCCCGGCAGCTTCGACCGGGTCCTGATGGACGTGCCGTGCTCGGGCCTCGGTGCCCTGCGCCGCCGCCCCGAGGCCCGCTGGCGGCGCCGCAAGGAGGACCTGGAGAACTTCGCCCCGCTCCAACGCGCCCTGCTGCGCGAGGCGTTGAATGCCGTACGGGTCGGCGGCGTCGTCGGCTACGCGACCTGCTCGCCGCATCTCGCGGAGACCCGGGTCGTCGTCGACGACGTGCTCAAGGGGCGGGGCGGTCAGCCCGTCGAGGCCGAGTGGGTGGACGCCCGCCCGCTGATGCCGGACGTGCCCGCGCTGGGCGACGGCCCCGACGTCCAGCTCTGGCCGCATCTGCACGGCACGGACGCGATGTACCTGGCCCTGCTGCGGCGTACCGCCTGAGAGCCGGCCGGACGGGGGCCGCGTCCGGCCGGCCGGACCGGGACCGGCCGATGCGGCCCGCGGCCTCGCGAAGCGCCCGCCGAGGGCCCGAAAAGCCCGTATCGCGTGGTCGGAGCGCTTCGATCGCGCGAACTGTAATGATCCCGTGAGGCTTTGGCCCGTACCAGGGCGGGGAAGCGGCGCGGAACATGGCAGGCTTGGGACATGGCCCAGATCAACCCCAGCATCCTGTCCGCCGACTTCGCCCGTCTCGCCGAGGAGGCGAAGGCGGTCGAAGGCGCCGACTGGCTCCACGTCGATGTGATGGACAACCACTTCGTGCCCAATCTGACCCTCGGCGTGCCGATCGTCGAATCGCTCAGCCGGGCCACGAAGACACCGCTGGACTGCCATCTGATGATCGAGGACCCCGACCGCTGGGCGCCCCGGTACGTCGAGGCGGGCGCCGGTTCCGTCACCTTCCACGTGGAGGCCGCGGCGGCCCCCGTACGGCTGGCGCGGGAGATCCGGGCCAAGGGGGCCCGTGCCTCCATGGCGCTCAAGCCCGCGACGCCCATCGAGCCGTACGAGGACCTGCTCCCCGAGCTCGACATGCTGCTGATCATGACGGTGGAGCCGGGCTTCGGCGGCCAGGCCTTCCTGGACATCATGCTGCCGAAGATCCGCCGCACCCGTGAGCTGATCTCCAAGCACGGCCTCGAACTGTGGCTCCAGGTCGACGGCGGCGTCTCCGCCTCCACCATCGAGCGGTGCGCCGAGGCCGGTGCGGATGTCTTCGTCGCGGGTTCGGCGGTGTACGGGGCGGCGGACCCGGCCGAGGCGGTGCGGGCCCTGCGTGCCCAGGCGGACGGGGCCACCGCCTCGGCGGCCTGGGCGTGCGGCCACTGACACCGGAACCGGCGCCCGTCACCGATCGCGGGTCGGCCGGGCCAAGGGCAGATGAACGCGGTCCGACGGGACCGGTCAGGGAACGCCGGATCTGACAGGATGAACGGCGTATCGAGAGTGTGAACAGCAGTGAGGAGAGCGCGGTGTCTGCAATGTCGGCGGGCCGGTCCGCCCTGCGGATGGGGCCCGCGGAGCTGGTGCAGGCGGCGGCCATGGCCCGCCGCTTCTACCTCGAGGGAAAGTCGAAGATCCAGATCGCCGAGGAGTTCGGCGTCAGCCGCTTCAAGGTGGCCCGGGTCCTGGAGACGGCTCTTGAGCGCGATCTCGTACGGATCGAGATCCGCGTCCCCGCCGAGCTGGACGCCGAGCGCTCGGACGCGCTCCGCGCCCGCTACGGGCTGCGTCACGCGGTGGTCGTCGAGTCCCCGGCCGAGGAGCAGGACGACGCACCGGACCCGGAGAACCTGGGCGAGGTCGCGGCCGATCTTCTCGGCGAACTGGTGAACGAGGGCGATGTGCTCGGGCTGGCCTGGGGCCGGTCCACCATCCACATGGCCGCGGCGCTCGACCGGCTGCCGCCGTGCACGGTCGTCCAGCTCACCGGGGTGTACGACGCGGGGACGGCCGAGCGCGGCTCCGTCGAGGCGGTCCGGCGGGCCGCCCAGGTGTCGGGCGGCGAGGCCCACCCCATCTATGCCCCGATGCTGCTGCCCGACCCGGCCACGGCCGCCGCGCTGCGCCACCAGACCGGTATCGCCCGCGCCTTCGAGTACTTCGACAAGGTGACGGTAGCGGCGGTCTCCATCGGCTCCTGGGAGCCGGGCATCTCGACCGTCCACGACATGCTGAGCGACGAGGAGCGGGCGCACTACGCCTCGCTCGGCGCCGCGGCGGAGATGTCGGCGCACCTCTTCGACAGGGAGGGCCGGCGGGTCGGCCGGGACCTGGGGGAGCGGTGCATCACGGTCGAGGCCGACCGGCTGCGCCGGATTCCCGAGGTGGTGGCGATCGCGGGCGGTCAGCGCAAGGCCGCGGCCATCGGGGCGGTGCTGAGGTCCGGACTCGTCACCAGCCTGGTGACGGACACCGCGGCGGCCGACTATCTGCTGACGGAGTCGGCGGCGCCGCAGCGGCCGGCACTGGAGCGGGCCGACCCGGACGGCGACTGAGCGGCCCCACGGCCGCCGTACACGGAACCGCCCGGACAGCGTGCGCTGGACGCCCGGGGGGGGGGTGGGGGGGGGCGCAGGCACCGGCCCCCCCCACCCGCGAAAAAGAGTCGGGGGGGGGTTG